>CAYNNP010000001.1:0-94635 GCA_964398215.1 uncultured Pirellulaceae bacterium
AGTGGTATGAAATTCCAATGGTTTAACGGGAACGAATCGATGCAACGTTTTCTATATCTTGCTTTGCTGGCTTTTGTGTTTTCAATGGCGACGACTCAGTCTTGCTCCGCAATCGTGTGGTTCACGGCCGTAAAACGGGGCGAAGTTCCCTATTTCGTTCGGCACGAAGGATTACGAAAGGTGTTGTTGGCAGTTCCACCAATCGGCGGCACATCAGTTGAAGGTTCCTGGAACAACTGCACGCTCTACTTTCGTGGAACCCAAAAGAACTTGGAAGAATTGTTGGACAAGTTACACCGGTTACAGGAAATTCAGTATCACGTCGCGATTGACCCGTCTGGCAGCGCGGGACGAGTTGAATCAAAAAAGACCCGACCACTTCCAAGAACGCTGATCTATCAATACAGCATCGCAGTTTCTGGGCAACCGTATAGCGATGCGTTAGGTAACAAGCACCATGTGTCGGTGATGATCCACAAGTCAGGCGGGATCGATCCGGAAAAACTGCGTCTGCCAAAAGGCGCTAAATTACTCACTCTGTCCAAGCCTGATACAAAAACTGAATCTAACGTGACCCCGTCGATAAAAGATTCGACACCATCCGAGTAAAGTCCACGCAACATGGCCATCAGTACTTTCGAGCTCTTCACGATTGGAATCGGGCCTTCCAGTTCGCATACCGTTGGCCCAATGCGCGCCGCCAAGATGTTTGTTGACCAACTTGCATCCGAACAAAAGCTTGCCGAGATACTGAATATTGATGCTACATTGTTTGGTTCGCTTGGCGCAACCGGCAAAGGCCACGGCAGCGACAAAGCGGTTCTTGCTGGACTGGAAGGTCAGTCGCCCGAGACTGCGAGTCCTGATTGGATCGCAAAACGTTTGGATGAAATCAAAAACACACTCACACTACAACTTGGTGGCAAGCACGAAATTTCGTTTGACTATAAACAGCATTTGAAATTTTCCGGCAAAGTCATTGGGATTCACTCCAATGCCATGACCCTACGGGCAATGGATCAGTCAGGCGAAATCGTTTCCGAGCGGACCTACTACAGCATCGGCGGTGGCTTTGTGGTCGACGAGTCGGCGGATGCATCCACTTGCATTGTGCCCGACACAACTCAGCTACCATACGCTTTCACAACAGGCGAACGCTTGCTGAGTTTGTGCGACCAGCATGGGCTGACCATCAGCACATTGATGCTGGAAAATGAAAAAGTTTGGCGTAGCGAATCCGAGATCCGTCAAGGGTTGCTGGAGATTTGGGACGCGATGAAATCGTGTGTCAAACGCGGTTGTGAATCCGAAGGGATCTTGCCGGGTGGATTGAAAGTCAAGCGTCGTGCCGCGCCGATGTTTCGCAAGCTACAAACCGAAGACCCACAGCTACGATCAGCTTTCTCCAGCATGGACTGGGTCAATCTGTGGGCATTGGCGGTCAATGAAGAGAACGCTGCCGGCGGTCGTGTTGTGACAGCGCCAACCAATGGCGCAGCTGGGATCATTCCGGCAGTCTTGCATTACTATCACCGATTTTGCCCCGGGGCCAGCGACGACGGAACCGTGCGTTTTTTATTGACGGCAGCGGCGATCGGCGTTTTGTTCAAAGAAAACGCATCGATTAGTGGCGCGGAAGTTGGCTGCCAAGGTGAAGTCGGATCGGCATGCAGCATGGCCGCAGGCGCGTTGTGCGAAGTCCTTGGTGGCACTCCAGCACAAGTTGAAAACGCAGCTGAAATTGGAATGGAACACAACCTGGGACTGACCTGCGACCCAATCGGCGGCCTCGTTCAAGTCCCCTGCATTGAACGTAACGCGATGGCTAGCGTCAAAGCGATCAACGCAGCTCGCCTAGCCCTACGGGGCGATGGTCAACACTTTGTTTCGCTGGACAAAGTCATTCGAACGATGCGAGACACAGGCCGTGACATGAAAACAAAGTACAAAGAAACAGCACGCGGTGGGTTAGCCGTCAACGTCATCGAATGCTAAGTGACTTTTTAAGTCCTAGGTTCGTAGCTGCATGATGTGGCAGGTGGAGCCTTTTTCTAGCTCCAATGCTTCGGCGACTTTTCGTTCGAGTTTGATTTCTTCGGCGTGTGGGTTGGCACCTGTCACGGCGCAGGCGAATCCGCCTGAGCGACTACATACGATCGTTTCTGGCAATTCGGGTGGCAGGTCATTGGTTACGTCGGCGACGATGACTTCCTGAGTTCGCTGAACGCCCTTGATCTGCTTGGTCGGGCAACTGACCACAGGACCAGCATCAAAAATGTCCACCATGTCTGTTTCTTGAAAGCCCTCGGACTTCAACAGTTTGAGTGCGGGCACGGTTTCCGGATGCACACTTCCAATGCCTTCGATGATGTCCTCTGGCAACAGATCCATGTAGATCGGATGCTTGGGCATCATTTCTTCGATAAAGCGTTTGGAGACCGATGACATGGTATCGACGGTCGAAAAGCTGGTTGGGATGAATCGCCCGGTGACGGATTCCCAAAACGGAACCGAGCCGTCTTCGACATTTGCCAGTCCACGCATTTCTGCAATCACTCGGTCGGCAAAGCGGTGTGGCATCATCGCGATCAGAGCAAAACGACACAGTGACAACCAACGACCAACACCCTTGCGTCTAAAAGTGCCTCGCAAAAACAGGCTGCCGATCTCGGTTGGCCCGTCATGGATGCGAGTGATTTGAAGACTTTTGCGTTTATGTGCCACTCCCAGCAGGTCGCTCGTGTGCATTGATTCGACAAGTTGGTAGTGGTACAGCGGTTGGTATCCGCCGGTTTTGGTGTACACCGTGGATGTGCCGACCAATTCACCCGTTTCATCATTGACCAAAACCAACACAAACGGTTCACCACAGGGTGACATTCCAATCCGCGAAAAAGCGAACACAGAATGCTCGACGCGATCGTGCAATTGTTGTCGATCCAATTGCAACGACGTCAAACCGCGGGTGGCGGATTGCACCAAACGAAACAGTGCATCCATATCATCGTTTTGAACAGCTCGAACGGTCCACATGATGTTTCTCTTTAATTCAGCGGACTCAGCCCGAGATTTCTTGGCTCAGAACCAATAGTGACTGTTCTAGTAATTCTAGCGCGAGGTCGATGTGCTGGTTGGTTGTCGCAACTGGCGGCGGCAAAAAACGCACCCGCGTGGGCGTGGACCCACAGACAAAACCCAACAGACCTTTTTCGTACATGATGGTCATCAGCCGTTTGGCTTGGTCAAAACTCCCATCGCCGGGCGTGAACCCAATCATCATTCCTTCGCCGTAGGGTCCACGGATTAGCTTGGGATGTTGATCCGATAGCTTTTGCATACCGGCAGCAAAGTACTTATGGCGTTTCATGTTTTGGCCGTCTTTGCCAAAGCAACCGCTGTCTTCCATCGCATTAAGCATCGCGATACCGGTCTCAATTGACGATGAGGATCCGGTGAAAGTTTGGCTTAGGATGGGCGCATTTGGTTTGAAATCTTCGCGATAGATCGTTGCGCATACTTGTGAAACTTTGCCGATTGTCACGATGTCAGCAAATTCATCCAATCCGTAGTGCTGGAAAGCGAACGGTCGTGACGAACGCGAAAACGATTGGACTTCATCAAAAATGATTGGCACACCAGCTTCGCGAAGCGGTTTGCATAACTTCGCAAAGAAATCATGGCTACCAGGATAGTAACCGCCTTCGCCTGCAATCGGCTCGGCCCAAAATGCAGCGTATCGTCCTGGATGTCGGTCCAACAATCGATGAAGTTCTGTCACCGCTTGCTCAGTACTTGCTTTTTCGTTGTCTGATTCTAGGAATGGCAAGTAGTCGACATCGATCGTGAGCGGCAAACCGGCACGGTATTTAGGGCGATCCGTCAACGAGGCCATGGCGAGTGAGCGTCCTGCAAACGCGTTGCGAAACGCAATCACTCGATTCGCAGGAGTTGCGTTGTGCATCGCGATCTTCATGGCGTTTTCGTTTGCCATGGCGCCGCTTGTCGATAGCAAGCAGTGATGCAAATTTGCGCCGCCAGCGGTCGCCAACTGGAGCAATTTTTCGCATAGCTCCAGACTGGGCGGATGCTGTTGAAGATTGCCTTGCATGACAGTGTCTTGCAGTGCTGCGTCCACAGAAGCGTCGATCATTGCTGGGTGCGAGTGCCCGCAGCCATGAACACCGATCCCACCAATGAAATCCAGTTTGACGCTTCCGTCGGCCAGTTCGACGAACGGGCCATTGCCAAGACCGGCTGCCAAGTAGGGCCAAAACGGTGTGCCGCCGCGAGCGCGTCCCAAACGGTCCAACATCGATTGATAGTTTTCAGTCAAACTGTCGATCGGGCCTCGAACGCCATCGATGGCTTGGGAGTGGTCTGCGACGGCTTCGGCGATCAGTCTTTTTGCTTCAGCAATACGTGAGTCTGCACGGAGGGCGTCAGCATGAGTCTGGGAATGATCTGGATCATTTGAAGTCACAAAAGGCTCCGCTGGGTCGACGATGGAAGTTAAAGAAATGGAAACGACGGTCTGGTTATTACCAGTCATAGTAGCTTTTGGTGCCACCTTGGTTCAGGGTAGCAAACACGGCCACAAAGCCGATCCTAGCAAGAAATCGGCGTTTTTTCCGTGCAGCAGTAGCATTTCGAGTCGAAAGTAGCCAACGCTTACTTGTTGATTCGTCCTACAATCATCGAAACATCACCCATTCAGAAACCGCAACGCAACTCCAACAACCAGCATGACGAATCATTTTGATGTTGACTCATTACAACAGATCCACGGCTTGCTGCGCAAACGTCAGGCCGAAATGGTTGATTTGCTGAAACAGTTGGCCCAGATCGAGAGTCCATCCAGCGACCCGCAGGCTCAACCACCAGTGTTCGCTGTCTTGGAAAGAGAATTGGTAGCGCTCGGTTTTCGTTGTCGGCGAATCAGTGGCGACAAAACGGGAGGCCAGATGCTGGCGGTGCCCAAAGATCGTCGCCGCACCCAACCGCTTCAATTGTTAGTGGGTCACTGCGACACGGTTTGGCCACACGGAACGCTTGAGCGGATGCCGGTCGCGGAAAAGGAGGGACGGCTTGATGGCCCAGGCACCTACGACATGAAGGGCGGATTGGTGCAAGCGATCTTTGCGCTCAAGGCGCTGAAGGAATTGGATTTGCAGCCCACGGTCCAACCCTTTGTGTTCATCAATTCGGATGAAGAAATTGGTAGCTTTGAATCGCGACAAAATTTGCACCGACTTGCCAAGATCATTGACCGTGCCTTGGTCTTGGAACCATCACTGGGAAAAGCTGGCAAAATAAAGACGGCCAGAAAAGGCGTGGGACGGTTTGAGATCGAAGTCATTGGACGTTCCGCGCACGCGGGTTTGGATCCTGAAAAAGGAATCAGCGCCATCTCTGAAATGTCACACGTGGTTCAGAAACTAAACGAACTTCATGACCCAAGCATCGGAACGACAATCAATGTTGGCACGATCAGTGGTGGCACGCAGGCGAATGTGATCCCCGAACGCTGCCGGATCCTGATCGATGTGCGTGTGTTGACCGTTGACGAGGGAAAACGAATCGAGGAATCGATCGCCACTATTCAGCCGACCCTCGCAGGTTCCAGGTTAGAAGTTAGCGGTAGCATTCGGCGACCGCCCCTTGAACAGACGCCGCGAAACCGTGTGCTTTGGGAACATGCGAAAGAGATATCTGGGTGGATTGGCTTGGAGATCGATCAGGCAACTGCAGGCGGCGGCTCTGATGGAAATTGGATGAGCCAACATACCGCGACACTGGATGGATTGGGCGCGGTTGGCGATGGGGCTCATGCACTTCATGAACATGTAATCAAATCCGAGATGCCGAACCGCGCCGCATTGTTGGCGGGGCTGTTGTTGGCACCTGCCAGATCGTAGTGGCTAAATTGCGACGAAAAATAAAAGTGCGTTTCAGTCTTTAGCTGAGCTCTCTTTCTTGGCAGGCTTGTCTTCTGGCGTGCGCGAAATTCGAGTGAACGCTTGGCGGTCGGTGCCCGGTAGACTTGGTTCATTAGCGAGCATTCCACGAACCAGCACAAACTCATCGGGTTCCAAGTGGTAGATAAAGGCTCCGTATCTAGACCCAGCACCTGGCAGAAACGATTTGAAGACTTTGGCGCCGCCGGAGCGACTTAACTCGAATCGTGTATTTCTTGCTCGCAGAACTTTCCCGTCTGGGTCCAACCAAGATGTTACGCAGCTTTGACTATCGATATTTAACATCATGTGTTCGACTTCTTTGTCATCGTCGAATCGCTTCCATGACCAATGTCCTTGCAGCGTCTTGATGTCCTTGGCCAATTCCAGGTCATCGGTCGGCAGCAGGTTGCTCGTGGTGCCTGTCTCCCGAAGTCGTTTCAATTCGTTGAAAAGCTCTGAGTGTTGCTTGCCCCATAGTGCCAACTGGTCGAGTGATTTATCGAGTCGCAGATTCTCGATTGCGTCTAGTGGTGCCGCGATCCGACTTCG
This sequence comes from uncultured Pirellulaceae bacterium, assembly GCA_964398215.1. GTDB lineage: Bacteria > Planctomycetota > Planctomycetia > Pirellulales > Pirellulaceae > CAYNNP01. The sequence continues at coordinate 6,507 of CAYNNP010000001.1, forward strand.
TTCATCTAAGTATTGCCGGATCATTTGGGCAGCTTTTTCGTTTTGTTTTGCCTTTGCGAATGCAGCGGCGCACTCGGGCAACATCTTGGTCGCTTCGACTCTTCCTCGAACTGCCCGGATTGAACTCAGCAAGATCTCGTAAGCCTTTGCGATCCGAATTGGTTCCACTTCGGCTTGAACCAAAGCGACAACATTCGCATTCGCCAACGCCATGAAGTTTGGGTTATCGTCGCCCAAGACTGTACTTGCTCGCTGAAGAAACGGCTTGATCATCTCGGACGCTTCGGTGGGGTTTCCGTTAGCCCACAACCAGTTGCCGTACCAAGTTGCAAAACTCGTTTCCTCGGCTACCAACAGTTTTTCGTTTGCGTTCTCGGCGTCACGTTGTTGTTGCAGATCTTCCTGCCACTGCCGGGCCAGTTCGCGTGCTTCGGTCTCAGGTAGAATCAGGGACGCGCCCGCCAACACGCTTGCCCGTTGTGCTTTTGACAGGGCTTTTGCTGTTTCCGCTTCGGCTAGCACGGCTGCGTTGCGTGCGCGATTTGCGCTGATGGCCATGGCCGTTGTGCCAATGATACCTAGGATCAAAGCCGCCAGAACAGCCGCCGTTCCGAACAACAAAGCTCGATTGCGTCGCGAGAATTTTGACAAACGATCGATCACACTTGGTGGAGACGCTTCGACCGGTTCGTCGGACAAGTAGCGAAGAATATCTTTGGAAAATTCGCTTGCCGAATCGTAGCGCCGGGAGCGATCTTTCTCAAGTGACTTGAGCAATATCCAGTCCAAGTCGCCTTTCAGTGTTCCGCGCAAGCGAGCCGGTTCGGTCGCGCGGCGCGCTGCTCGGTCCTCTTCATCACCGGCTTGTAGTGAAACAAGCGTCGATGGCTTTGTTGGTTCTTCATCGCAGATCACACGTTGCAGTTCGTGCCACGCACAGGATCTTAGTTTCTGTGGATCAATCGGCGTTCGGCCGGTCAGCATTTCATACAGCAAAACGCCCAGTGAATAGACATCCGAACGCGTGTCGACATCGGATCCCGTGCTCTCTGCCTGCTCGGGGCTCATGTACTGAGGCGTGCCAATGACTTGGCGAAACTCGGTGAACATGGTTTTTTCAGTGAGTTCTGAACTGGTAGCCTTTGCGATTCCAAAGTCGATGATTTTCACCAATGGTCGGCCATCGGAGATCGCTACCAAGACGTTGCTGGGTTTGATGTCGCGGTGAATAATTCCTTTCTGATGCGCGTGTTGAATTGCTTTACAAACTTGTTGAAAGAGTTCCAATCGAGCTCGTGGATTGAGTCTCGCTTTATCGCAGTAGGTCGTTATCGGTTCACCGCGCACCAATTCCATCACAAAGTAAGGTCGGGCGGATTCCGTCGCTCCTCCATCAAGCACACCAGCGATATTCGGATGGTCCATCAGCGCCAAAGCCTGACGTTCTGCCTCGAATCGAGCCACAACCTGTTTGGTATCCATTCCCAGTCTGATGATTTTCAGTGCGACGCGGCGGCGCACCGGACTGGTCTGCTGTGCCATGTAGACGACACCAAAGCCTCCTTCGCCAATGCATTCCAGCAGTTTGTATCGGTCGATGACGGTACCGATTGGTTCTGGCAGCGAGGTTGTGACTGGCGGTGGCGCCATATTGGCGGTGGGTGCGATCAAGAAATCGCCGGCCTGCTGGTGTGCTTTCAACAGCGAACGGACTTCGTCTTCCAAGGCTTGGTCTTGGTTGCATTGGCCGGTCACGTACGCATCGCGTTGACTTTCGCTGAGCTCGATTGCTTCAGAAAAGATATCATGCGCTTTGCGGTTCATGTGCCTGATCCGCTTTTTTGGTCAGCTTCGATTCGGACCAGCATCTTGTTGATGTGAGCAATTGCGATTGGCATCATGAGCAGCATCGTGATCGCGACAATCAGGCAAATATGTCCATATCGAAATTCTTCGGACACGTTCTCCAAAACGGTAATTCCAATCGTGATGGCAACCATGCACAACATCCAGATGGTTGTTTGTCCAAGGATTAATTTCGATTTCAATTTCTCGCTCATGCAATTCACGCTTTGACGGTTCGGCTATGAAAGTTCGCGGAACAACCAGGCTCGAGCGAACTGCCAACGCCGATCAACGGTTCTTGGCGCAAGACCAAGGGCGGCGGCAGTGTCATCGATACTGAGTCCTGCATAGAACCTGAGCCGGACAACTTGCCCGGCCTCGGGTTCTTGCTGCTCTAAGCGACAGATGGCATCGTCAAGCGCCAAAATTTCTTGCGAATCTCCAATGTTGGCAAGATCCACGACGTTCAATGGGACACGATTTTGCTTACCACCTCGTTTTTCGCGGCCTTTCGCCTTGGCGTGGTCCAGCAAAACACGTCGCATCGCTTCTGCTGCCGCTGCGTAGAAATGAGCCTGATTCGCCCACGGCACATCACGTGAACCGACCAATTTCAGGTAGGCTTCGTGTACCAAAGCGGTGGCTTGGAGCGTGTGGTCTTTCCGTTCGCCAGCCATCCGTAGCTGGGCAACCGCGCGCAGTTGAGCGTACACAAGTGGCAACAACTCGTCAGCGGCGGATTGGTCGCCATCGGCGACTTGTTCCAAAAGGTGAGTGATGTTGCCGGAGTCGTCTGATTGATTGTTAGTCATCCCAACATTCTATCAACGAGACTCAATCCTGGTTGCCAAGTGAAAGGATTGGCGGCTGAACTATTCGTCACCAAGGTTAAATAGATCTCGCAAGGCATCCATCAGGCCTTTGCGGTGACCTTCGGCGGCGTCATCACGGAGCGATGCGAGCGGCGGGTGAAGAAGTTTGTTGATCACGCGATCAAATGACTTCTCGATTTCTTTGGCGTCCGTTTGACTCATTCCAGATTGCTGAAGCTTTTTGAATAGACGTTCTAGTTCTTCTTGCTTCAAATCTTGGGCTTGTTCTCGCAAACGCCGAATGACAGGACCGGTAGCGCGATGGTTCAGATCATGAATGAATCGTTCAGTTTCTTGTTCGATGATCTTTTTCGCTTTTGGCCATTCCTTTTCCCGCTCGCGCCGATTGCGCTCACATGCCACTTGCAAGTCATCGATTTGATAGAGATAGACACTTGTCATTTCGCCGATCGCTGAATCGAAATCGCGCGGTACAGCCAAGTCCAAAATCAATAGCAATCGATTCTTACGTTTCGCGTTTAGCTTCGAGAAGTCGTCGACCGAAATGATCGGTTCACTTGCCGCAGTCGTGCCGACAACCAAATCAGCTGCGACGACTTGCTGCTGAAGTTCGTCCCAGGGTATCGCGGTAGCGTCGAACTCGTCCGCAAGTGCTTGAGCGCGCTGGAATGTCCGATTCAAAATACGAATGTCGTTGGCTTTGGCCTGTTTCAAGTATCGCAGGGTTTCTTCGCCCATTTCACCGGCACCACAAACGACGACCGTTTTGCCTGCCAATGAATCAAAAAACTCAGGTACAACCTCACCCACAGCAACACTGGGCACGCTAATTCGACGACGGTGAATTGCGGTTTCGGTTTGAACACGTTTGGCCGCGCGATTGGCTGCTTGAAAAACTGAATGAGTAAGCGTTCCAGCAGCACCGGAGGCACATGCAATGTCGTAAGCCTGTTTGACTTGAGCGAGAATCTGCGATTCGCCAACGACCATCGAATCTAAACTCGAAGCGACAGTAAACAGATGCTCGATTGCTTCGTTTCCACTCCGGTAGATCATCTGGTTCAAGACTTCATCGGTCGAAACTTCATGTTGTTGAGCCAAGAACTCGGCAACCGAGTCACGCGTGAGTGCTTGGTTTTCGCTGGCCGCGTACAGTTCGACTCGGTTGCAGGTGCTGAGCACGACTAATTCAGAAGCCGGAAACCGTTGTCGAAAGTGGGTGAGCGCATCGCCAATCTGTTTGTCATTGGCAAACGAGACTCTTTCGCGAAATTCGACGGCTGCATCGTGGTGGCTACAACCAATCATCTGTAGCTTGGTCACGAGCGCGGCTCCTGATCAATCGAGACACCCGTTGCATTGTTGTTCGTTGGTCCCTGTCCGTGTTGGGACGACAAGACGCTGATCATCGTCAGTACCAAGAATCCCAAACTCGCCAGTGTCAAATATGCAGCTTTGCGTCCTCGACTGGCTGGCTGGTACAGAAACTCCATCGCGGTGGTTACGGCTAGCCAAACAAACAACAGGATACTGAATAGCACGCCGCCTTGTGTCCAAGTGACGCTGCCAGAGTTATTCAAGTTCATGATCGCGCCTGCCAATACACCAATCGCAACTGCGATCGTGCTAACAACAAGACAGCGACGATTGATCCGACTGAGTGTTTCCAGTGTCGGCAATCGTAAACTTGAACCAGCTTTCTTTTGTTTCAGTCGTCGCGATTGGACTAGGTACATCACGCCCATCAAAAACCCAATCAACACGGCGCCAGCGCCAACCATCATTGCCAAACCGTGAACGCTTCCCCATACACCGACTGCTTCTGATCGCGAGAACGGTGCTTGGTCTTTGACAGCGACTGACAATCCAATCAACGCCATCACAACTGGCAAGAAAAAGAAGCCAATGACTGTGTCGGGCCGGCGCAAATACAGGACCAAAAAACAAACGGCAAGCCCAAGCGACAATAGCAACGACCAGTCCGACCAAGTCGCCAGGAAGCTTGCACCGGTTTGATCGGCATCGTCCATGTTGCGCAAAACCAAGTAGGTGATGTGCGTGAAAAGTCCTACGCCCATCATCACGATCACAGCCAAAGCTCTACCGGGGACACGACCCAACAGGCGCAATAGTTCTAGTACCAGCACCACGAGGTAGCTGGCAAAGAAGCAAGTCACGGAGATATCACGAAGGATTGCTAACATTGCATTGACGAAATCGGATCGGCTGGACCTTCTTTATCCTACACGTTCTGCAATAAAAGTCATCGCGACAAGTGCCACCGAACCCCAATAACGCCGTCCTTTCGACCAGTACAGCTGATTCTACCAGGGCGACCGCTTCCACGACCGGACTTCGACGTTGCCGCTTTTGTTGATGGTGACGCGGATAGCACCCAAGTTTGCGGTTACATGAACCCCCGAACCCGTGAAGGACAGCATTTCGCGGACCGCCGGGCGTCGTGCTCGCTTGCCACCGCTAACAATGGTCTGCGAAGGTCGTGACCACTCACATACGCCGCGCGCGTCGGTAGCCAAACTGCCATGGTGTGGCGCCATCAAGACACTGCCTGCACGCGGCCGCGCATGACCAATCAACTGAGCTGTACCCGGCGATTCTAAATCTCCCGGCAAGATCAACGGGGCACGACTAGCACCGATCAGCAAGGTCAAACTATTCGCATTGTCGCTACCATCAATTCCCTGTTTAGGTGGGTGCAACACTTGGACAGGATGCTCGCCCAATGTAACGACATGTCCGGCAAAGGTTTCTTCGATGGGTACCGTGTAGCGATCGATTGCATCACGGATCGGGACGAGTCCATGTTCTTGGGTATCGATCAGTTTTGGTGCTGTGACGATTCGCCGAACTGAAAAGCGTCGCAGCACACCGGGCAACGCGTTGTAGTGGTCGGCGTCAGCATGCGAAAGAAAGATACCGTCGATGTGCGTTATTCCTAGTGACCAAAGTGCTGTATCGATATCTCGACTGCTGCCATTTTCATTTGCCAAGTGCCCGCAATCGTAGAGCCAGATCTCGTCTTCTGAGAATCGTAGAATCACACAAGTGCCGTGACCAATGTCAACAAAGGTGGCTTCAAGCGAACCTTGTTCTAGCGGCGGTGCTGCTGTGGCCAAGAAATATGCGGCCAAGCCCCAAACTGGCACCAACAGGCGCCGAAAGTTGATTGCGAAACGTGATCTTTGCCACCAAAGGCTGATCAACAACGCCGCGTAAAAACAAACGACCCAATAGGTAGGTGGCGATGGAAGCCAAAAATGAGAGAGCGGCAATTCGGCGGCGTAACCAATGCACGTTTGGATCAATTGAAGCGACAAATCACATAGCTTGCCAAGCAACCCCGCCAAGGGTGCGTTGACCCATCCCGCAACGACCGTTGCCACACCAAGTGGTAACGCCAAGACCAGCAAAAGTCCCATCAGCACATTGATCAGGATGCTGATCACAGAAACAACATTGAACTGTTGCCAAACTAACGGCAATGTCATGAGCGACACACTACCACTGAACCACAACAGTTCGCGGCCTTTTCTAAATCCGCTCCACAGTTTTTGAATTGGTAGCGACATCGTGCTGTCGGCCAACATGTCCAGCCGCTCTTCTCGTTCAAGAGAGTCTTGAATGGCTGCTGTGTCGCCGGTGGCTTTGCGATTGGCCATCATCAAAGTCGCGACGGCTAGAAACGACAGATGAACGCCCACGCTAAATACGTTTTCTGGATTCCAAACCATCAAAAATAGCGCCGCTGCGCTCAAGATATTCAATGGTTGTCGAGGCCGCTTTAGCATCATCGAAAAGACAAAGGCGCCGATCAAAACGGCTGCTCGCACTACCGGTGGTCGGGCTCCTGTGATTCCCGTGTAAAGCAGAGCAACGATAAAGATCAGCACTAACTGAATTCTCTTTGGGAATCGTAGTACCGATCCCAGCCATGCCACCAAGCCAACAACAATCGCTAGGTGCAAACCGCTAACAGACAGTAAGTGTGCTGTGCCTGTTTCCAGCAAAGTGTCACGGGTATCTTGTTCGATCAGCTCTCGCTGGCCCATGATCAAGGCCAATGCCAGCGGGTGAACTTGTTCGCTGGTATTCGAGAGCAATGTATCGCGACCGCTTGCAGCGATGATAGCCGCCGGCCGGTAGAACCACCGTGTCCACCCTGTTGCTGGTGCGTCGAGCTTTTGGATTTGCTGTTCACGGTCGCAATCAATTCGACCATGAAGCCCGCGCCGTCGATAAAATGGCCGCAGGTCAATTTCACCAGGATTGCTGGGCGCAGGAAACGCTTGCATTGATCCGAAGATCCGCAGCTGATCGCCTGGCAAAAGCTGATCGATTCGGCCGTCACAGCCGACGATCATTCGGCCCGAACAAGGCTGCGATTGACCACGGATCAAAATGGACCGCAGTGATACTTCAAACTGAGTTCGCCATTGGGCTTGCCGTCGTCGCTGGCCAGCCGTGTTTGCCAATGGATGCCGCCGTAGCGCGACTGGCCGATCCAGTGTCGCATCAACAATCACAGGCTGTGATTCATCCGAGAGCAACCCAATGATGGTTGCCGACTCGTGTATCGAATCGTGGTAACAGTGCCAAGTTGCTCCGAAAGGAACAACAACGCTGAATAGAAAAGTACTCCAGAAACGGCCACGACCGGATAGTGATCGGGCTAGAACTAGAAAAAGGCACCCTACAAGCAGCGCCGACCATGCGTACATACGGGCCGTAGGATCCCCAAGCGAGGCCAGCGCGGCGTCGATCAAAATTCCCGTAGCCATCGCCGTCGCAACAAAAAGCAAAGGCTGTCGATCAAGCAACAGCCTCACTCTTTGACGCGACGAATCGATTGATCCACCAGCGTTCAAAATTAAATGCCCTGTCTTGCGCCCGAAATGCGACTACCGAAGCTGGTAGCACATCATTTTGTCTTGTTCACGCAAGTAGAGCTTGCCATTGGCGATGACTGGGTGCGCCCAGGTCTTACCTTTTTGAAACTCTGGTTTAAAAGTCCCAACGACATCCATTGTTTTGGGGTTCACCTTGGTCAGAATCACCGTGCCGTCTTCGCGTCGCCAGACGATATGTCCATCCGCCACAACGAGGCTGGCTTCGCCCTTGCCCTTTGCTCGCTCCGGACCCCAAGTCACTTCGCCGGATTTCATATTCAAGCACACGGGCAAGCCATTTCCGTTTCCATGGCCACAGTAAATGTGTCCATCCACGAGAGTCATTCCACCGTGTTTGTTTTGAAATGTCTTTCCATCCAGCCAATACACTTCTTCAGCATTCACTTGTTCGCCATTTGCGGTCAATTTCAGCAACGCCGCGCCTGTACCGTATGCTGTGCTCGTAAAGATATTGTCGCCATCAACAATCGCGGTAGGAATATTTGCAGTGCCGTTAGAAACACGACTGTACCGCCATAAGTACTTGCCGTCTTTCGCGCGAACGCCGACCAGTCCGCGGCCAACTAGTTGCACGTACTGTTTAACGCCAGCTCCGTTGGAAATGATGGGCGAAGCGTATCCAGCACCGTTCCGCAGATTCTTGCCATTGACGCCTTTCTCATCGGTCCATTTTGGTGCGGCACACGACCAAACCTCTTTGCCCGTTTTCTTGTTCAAGGCAACCAGCAATCCTTTGGATCCACCCGGTGTGCATACAACAACGTCACCGTCTACGAGTGGTGATTCACTGAACCCCCAACCGCTCATCATCTTGCCACCCCAATCCTTAAAGTTGCGAGACCATACTTTGCTGCCATCTTTCGTTTGCAAACAGGCAACGATGCCGTCACTGCTGACAACGTACAAATGATCTCCGTCAACCGTTGGCGTCGTGCGGCTTCCAGGGTAGCCGTGCTTTGGCGGTTTTTGATTCAGTAGCTGTTTCCATACGGTCTTTCCATTTGCAACATCGATCGCTACGACGGCTTGTCCATCATCAAAGTCGCCGCTCGTGTAGGCTCGGTCTCCGACAACCGCCACGCTGGCGTAACCGGATCCCATACCGCTAGAAATCCAAGACAATTTTGGACCGTCGGCGCCCCATGATTCGAACAAACCTGTTTCAGCAGAGTGGTTGGCGCGATCAACACCGCGCCACTGCGACCAGTCATCAGCGTTTAGGTCAGAAACGATGGGCAGGCATACAGTGAACACCGTAGTGAAAACCGCGCATGCGAGTTTATTGGGGGACATTGAATATTCTCCTTGATTCGATGGTTATAAGTGGGAAAATCTACAGGACTCTGAGGTACTTGTTGACGGCGAAAGCAAGATTTATCGCCAATCTTGATCAATTGTTGGCTGATCCTGTATCACCGATATGTCAGCGGGTAAATTTTAGCAGCCAATACTTTAACTCCTCGATGTAAGCCATGTCAGAAACAAGCCGCCTGAGACAACAAAGAATGCAAGCTCGCCGGCGTTTGCGGCATGAACCGCTGGAAGATCGCCGCTTGTTGACGACCCTGGAGGGTGACGCTTTCGCGTTACCAACCCAGGCACTGGATCCCGTTGGTTTTCTTGGGGATCTATCGGCGCAAATCGATTGGGGTGATGGCTCGTCGACTGCCGTTGATGTCGATAGTCCCAACAATCCAAATGGAGTGCGCATTCGTTTCGACTATAGCTTGGACGACAACAACTTTTTTAATTCGAGTGCCAGAAGGGCATTGTTGCAGCAAGCCGCCGATACGGTGACACAGTACTTTGGTGATTCATTGGCGGCTATTGTTCCGTCCGGCAGCAATACGTGGACACCACGAGTGCGCCATCCCTCGCAGGGCGCATCGAATCAGTTTCTTGGACCGCGCGTTGATGTAAATCTAAATAGCGTGGCGGCCAACGAGATCGTTGTGTATGCGGGGGCGCGAGATTTCATCGGTAGCGTACGTGGTGTTGGCGCAACCGGATCATCCAGAGTCGTGGGCTCGCAAGCGTGGTTGGATTTAGTGGAAAGTCGGGGCCAAGCGGGTGTGCTGGCATCTACGCCAACCGACTATTCAATTTTTGCTGGGTCGGTCAGTTTTGATACATCTGGAACGAATTGGTACTTTGACAGCGACATCGACGGCATCGAAACCGACGAGATCGATTTTTATACTGTTGCCGTTCATGAACTGTCACACGTTTTGGGATTTGGCCTTGGGGATACCTGGGAAAATCTTACTGCCGGTGGAACATTCAACGGTCCCCAAGCGAGAGCTGCCTACGCAGGTTCTGGAGCGCCGCCCGTTACTTCCGATCACTGGGCTGTCAGTGTGGGAGATCTACAGCAAACGGTCCTGACTCCGGTAGTGGACGCGTTCGGTCGGCGACAGATATTGGGCCGACTGGATCTCGCTGCACTGGACGATATCGGGTGGGACGTCACTTATCCATCGGTTGTGCAAGTCAACGGTTCACATACCTATGGCGATAACGGCGACTTCGACGTGACGGTCACGTTAGAGGGAAGCCAAATTGGGCAAGCCGCTTCCAACGACATTGTTGCTGATATCAACAATGTTGCGCCGTCGCTAACCGTGCCTCCCGCGCAGACGGTGACGGTGGGCAATTCACTTAGCCTGCCAGCTAATCTCTGGGAAATTTCAGACCCGGGTTTCAACAGCGGACAAACGCAAGAGACGTTTACTTATACGATCGATTGGCAAGATGGATCCGATCTGGAAACGGGTAACGCGGTCGTAACAACCGTTGGTAGCGAGGGACAAGACACGATCGCCAATCTTGCTGTTTCTCATACTTTTACCGAGGAAGGAACCTTCGACGTATCAGTAACGGTCCAAGACGATGACGGCGGCACAGTGTCGGATAACTTTCAAGTTTCCGTTGTAGCACGACCAGCGATTTCGTTGTCGCTGGACAACCAGACGGTTGCCGAAAACGCCGGCGATTCGGCCGCCACGCTGACTGTCACACGCTCAGGGCCAACGCTGGCAGTTGATCAGACCATTTCTTTGAACGGAAGCGATGGCACGGAAATTAATCTGCCCAGTACGGTCGTCATCGAAGCGAACATGTCATCGGCGACAGTCCAAATTGATGCCGTTGATGACACGCTACTGGATGGAACCCAGAGTGTCACGATTACAGCGGGCGTGACTGGTGTCGAAGGTGATTCGATTTCACTTGATGTTACTGACTTCGAGAGCCTAACGGCAGAAATTCTTGTTTCAGGATCGCCCGCTTTAGGTGTACTGGAAGGGCGGCCAGGCGAAGTCGTGCTGCGTTTGTCACGTAGCAACACTGATAACGCCCAACCACTGGATGTCAGCGTTAGCGGAGGTGACCCTGCTCAGCTTGAGGTGCAGCAAAGTCTTCAGATTCCCGCGAATGCGAGTTTGTTGAATTTCGATTTAGTTGCGGTTGATGATGAAATCGCTGAAGTCACTCAGAGCCTAGATTTTGATTTTCAAGCTGCTGGCTACGCGTCGGCGAACTTGGAAATAAGAGTGTTTGATGATGAGCAGTCTGCATTTCAAAATCCGCAAGACCAATTCGATGTAGACAATGCCAATGGAGTCACCGCCATTGATGCGCTGCAGATCATCAATCGTCTTTCACTAGGCGTTGGCGAATTGAATCCGGTCATCGTTCCATTTGATGATGCGTTCATTGACACGACTGGCGACTATCAACTGACGGCCCGCGATGTTTTGATCGTCATCAATGAACTTGCCAACCGCCAATTCGGGGAAAGCGAAGGTGAAGGTGAGAGAATTTTGGCAAGAGCCGCAGGCCTTGCATCCACCGACGCATTGTTCGCGTCAATAATCGAAGAATCGGATGACGACGACGAAACTTTGAGTTACGATTGGATGGAAATTTCAATCGTCTAAAACGCTGCTCATGTCACTTTTCATCGCCATCGTTTGCCTTGTCGTTCTACTGACCTCCAGCGGAATCCTTTGGTTTTGGTTTGTTCGATCCCAAGACGATTGAACACGTGGTCGTCTAACGATCCAGCTGAGACCTGATCTAACGTTTGGTTAGTCATCGTCATGACAACTACTAGACAGTGTGCTGCACAGATGGAGACTGCGAGGTGATTTCTTCGCCGCGCGGAATCACGACCAACCCACTGTCGGTAATTGTAAAACCGCGGGCGATATCAGCAGCCCGGTCGTATCCAATTTCGGTTTCCGGTGGAATGCAAACATCTTTGTCGACAATCACACGGTTCAATCGACAGCGGCGGCCAACATTGACGCCCTCGAACAGGATGCTGTCTTGAACATGTGCGTAGCTATTGATGCGAACGTTTGGCCCCAAGACGCTGCGAGCTACGGTGCCACCGCTAACGATGGAACCTTGGCATACCAATGAATCCAGAGCTTCGCCCCGGCGCGATGAATTGCCCTCGCTACCGAATACAAATTTTGGTGGTGGCAACATAGGCTGGAACGCGCGCATCGGCCATTTGTTGTCGTACAAATTCAATTGCGGATCGACACCGATCAAATCCATCGTGGCTTCAAAGTACGCGTCGATGGTTCCGACGTCACGCCAATACGCGTCGCTCTTTCCGTTTTCGTCCATGAATGGATAGGCATAGACCAGATAGTCTTTGATGGCACCGGGAATGATGTTCTTGCCGAAATCGTGAGCACTGTGATCATCCGTCGCATCGTCACACAACTGTTCGTACAAGAATCGCGCGTTGAAGACGTAGATGCCCATCGACGCTAGGTAAACGTCTGGGTCATCAGGAGTAGGCTGTGGATTCGCCGGCTTTTCTTCAAAACTAACAATCCGATGGTCTGGATCAGCCTGCATGATGCCAAACTGCGTTGCCTCGTCACGCCCCACACGCAATGCACCAACAGTAATGTCGGCGCCACGACTGCGATGAAACTCGACCATCGGTCGGTAATTCATTTTGTAGATGTGGTCGCCCGCCAAGATCACGACTTCTTTGGGGTTCTCACGTTCAATCGCGTAGATGTTTTGGTAGACAGCATCGGCCGTGCCGCGATACCAGTTGTCATCGATCCGCTGCTGTGGCGGAACAACATCGATGAACTCGCCTAACTCACGGCAAAAGTAATTTCGCCAAGCAAGATTGATGTGTCGGTCAAGCGATTGTGCTTTGTACTGCGTCAGCAACAGCAGTTTGCGCATCCCGCTGTTCAGGCAATTGCTGAGCACAAAGTCAGTGATGCGATAAAGTCCTCCGAACGGAACAGCGGGCTTGGCACGATCACGAGTCAGCGGTTCCAGTCTTGAGCCGCGTCCACCTGCAAGAATGACGGTCAGCGTATCGTGCATCCATTACTCCGTATTTGTTCACTAACTATGCCCCGGATAATTCCCTTATCGACAGCCAATAGCGTAGCAAATTCCTTCGCATTTCCTATCCGTTTTAACATCAATGTTCGTCACCATGCGGTGAATGTAAAACTGAGGCAAATAGGAGAGATGAGTAAAAGTGCGATGCGGATTTTGTATTTCTTCTGGTGCCGATGCCAGCGTAGCAACAATTCGCGGCTTTGAAACCGACCAATCATGGTCGGTAAGTTTGCATCCCCTCAAACGAAGCGTAGCGGAAGTCGTCCAGACTTTCGGCGATTCACCGTACCGCTAAACGTTTGAAGCAAGCCATCGAGACTTTCGGTTCTATGCGGTTTGCCGAAACTCTTGACGCGGTCCCTACGCTTTGCATTACCAAATCAAGAAGCTGGGAACCGGGGCCCAAGGGCAGCCCCGGTTTCAACTGAATCCAGCACTAGCCTGTGTAAGCAGGAGTTCCGTGCTCGGTAAGGTCCAAGCCAGCGATTTCGTCTTCAACGCTAACTCGTACACCCATCACCATCTTCAGAATGAAGAATACGATGAACGAGAATGCGAAGGCAAAGGCACTGATCGATAGCGTGCCGATAACCTGCCACTGCAAGGAGATCTTGGGATCAAACGAAAAAATGCCAACAGCGATCGTGCCCCAAATACCACACACGCCGTGCACCGAAACAGCACCGACGGGATCATCAACCTTGATCCGATCAAAGAACAGGATTGAAGCTACAACCAAGACGCCAGCGACTGCACCGATCAGAATCGCATATTCTTCACCGACCTTGTCAGCACCAGCGGTGATACCAACAAGTCCCGCAAGGATCCCGTTCAACGCCATCGATACGTCCAATTTTTGGATCATGATGTAGGATGTCAAAATCGAAGCGACCGCACCCCCGCATGCTGCCAAACAAGTGGTTACCAAAACATACGAAACACCCTTTGGATCAGCAGACAAGATCGATCCACCATTGAACCCAAACCAACCAAACCAAAGCAAGAAAACACCTACGGCTGCCAGTGGCATGCTGTGACCAATGATCGGTTTGATGCCTTCAGAGGTGTACTTTCCAGTTCGAGGACCAAGAATGATCACGCATGCCAAAGCCGCGAAACCACCGAATGCGTGAACGATACTTGAACCAGCAAAGTCGTGGAAACCATTTGCATATAACCATCCTTTTCCCCATTGCCAGCTTCCCGATACTGGATAGGCAAGGCCAACAAGAAGGCTGGAAAAGACCATGAACGTTGGCAGCTTGACACGTTCCGCAACCGCCCCCGAAACAATCGTGGCACCTGTTGCTGCAAACATTGCTTGGAATAGGAAATCGCCCCACCAAGTGTAGCCAAGGTTGTATTTCGCAGATGTTTTTCCGACGTCCGTCAGAGACTCTCCAAACCAACTACCCGTTGCGAAATAGCCGTCAAACATCCACTCTCCAGGATACATCGCATTGAATCCCCACACGGCATACAGCAAGATGCCTGTACAAACGATCCAAACGTTTTTGAAGATGATATTGACCGCATTCTTTTTCTGAGTCAGGCCGGCTTCGAGTGTCGTGAACCCCAAGTGCATGATGAATACGAGCGCTGCACAAATACAGATCCACAGATTGTTGACCGTGAACTGTTCATGCGTGCTTCCGGCAGCTTTTGTTGCGGCGAGGTCCGCATCACCGGTGTCAACTGTCTCAACTTCAGCAGCGTCGCCAGCGGGGCTTTCAGTCTCAGCAGCGTCGTCAGTTGCAGGAGTGTCAGTCTCAGCAGTAGTGTCGCCAGGGTTGGCATCCTGAGACCATACGGTAGAAGATGGTGTTGCAATCAACGCAACAAAAAACAGCGCAATGAGCGCGGATAGGCGTAGGTAACGACTCACAGAATTCTCCTAAAATGGGAACGTGGAAATGGGGCGCACACACACCGACTTTGTAGCGAGAGCAATTACTCTTCTACCGCGAGCTGACAGGCCGCCTAATGGTCCCGAGTCGTGGGACACCCATCAGCACGCATCGAATGCATGAACTGTTAATCGTGTTGAAAAAGCCATGTTTGGCTCTCTTTGAACCACAACATAGACACTTAAAAGGTTGGTTCAAGCTTCACGATTCACCGCCAAACCCGGATCCACCATTGCCGAGTGACTCAGGAAGAATCAAATCCCATAGGTCTGGTGCGGGCCAGATTTTCTTTGAATCCGACTTTCAAGACCATCATCCAACGATCGGCCAAGGGCGGATCGAATGAAAAGCCTTCGCACAGTTTGTCGCACCGGTTTATGCGGCTAGCGACGCAAAAGCGACTTGGCGAAACGCGCCTCGCTCCAACCACATCTGTTCAAGCACTTCGACGGCTTTGGTATTGAAGGTGTCCACCAACGCCAACATCAAGTGCTCTGGCTGGACACTCGAGTTTTCAAGCTTCAACGCAATCCTGGCCGCCGATTCAATGATCGAAATCATGTTGTCTGAATACGGCAGTGCGCCAGAACCGACCGCTGCATTGCCACCAGGAATGATGTGTTGAGCAACACAAAGCAAATCATCGTAGCAGAGGCCCAGGTCATCCAACCATCGCGTGCCCGACTCTTCCGCTTCAGCGGCCAAAGCCAACAACAAATGCTCGCTTCCGACATACTCGGTTTCAAAGCAAGCGGTTTGTTGTGCTGCCAATTGCATCACACGCCGCCCCCGGTTGCTCCACGAAATCTCTGGTTCCTGCTGAGCATTCGCCGCCGGTGGAACGGATGCTGCCCCAGTTGTGGCGAGTGTCGCGGAAACGATCGTAGTTGTTTGAAGAAACTTTCGACGTGAAACAGACATAAGAACAACTCAGAATTGGCAAGGGGCACCGAAACCGACCAGGAGGTTGCCAGAATAGTAGAGTTGTCTTTTCGTTCGGCAAGTCAAAATCGAAGACAACTTTGTTTCACGGACATCCACAAAAATTCCCCGTAGCGAGAGTCGTCACGGGTTTGTCGATTTAATCATTGTCGTCTCTCGCTCCGCGACAGCTCGCACCACTCTTTCGCGGAGAGGCTGTGAATTTTTTGCCTCATGAGCGGCAAGGCGCTAGCCGCCGGTTTATGGCGTTACGTTTTGACGCAAATTCACCGACGGCTAGCGCCTTGTCGCTCACAGAAACAGATGCCTCTGTATTAATTCACAGCCTCGGAACAAAGGCGACTTTAGATTACACAGTCACGACATAGTCGACAGACCCTCAAGACTTTCGGCCATTCAGAATGGCAGGCTAAATCCAGAAGATTTTCGCCACGCTCCAGCATCACATCCGTGTCTATCAGTGTTCATCCGTGGCTATCGTTGAATCTTGGTTGTTTCGTCGAAACCGACGAATCACTTTCCATCTGGCGCGGCGGACGCCATCTTTTCTGCCAAGTATTTCACGACTGCTTGATGACGTTTCTGCATTGCAAACTGCATTGCGCCGTCGCCATCAATATCAACCATCGTCGCGTCGGCACCATTTGCGATCAAAATCTTGACGACTTCAAGTTCGCCTACCGCCGCAGCCATCATCAGCGCCGTGAATTTTTCAGTTTTGTCAGTCAAGTTGACCTTTGCGCCGCGATCAATCAACAAGGAAACGGTGTCAGCAAAAGGCCCCGACGATGCATGAATCAGCGCCGACTTTCCTTCTTTGTCTAGGGCATCAACTTCCATCTTCTTATCCAACAGAATTTGCACGATCTTTGCACTGCCACTCCATGCAGCGATGTGCAAGACATTCATTCCTTTTTGTGGCTCCGTGGCAGCCAAATCGAAATCGGCGTTATCGATCAACAATTTGAAGATTTCGACATGGCCGCCAGCGGCTGCCATCTGCAATGCGTTCATGCCCGACGCTGAATCGACCACCGTCAGATCGTTTCCAGCCTCCACGCCCTGTTTAACAATATCGACCAGGCCATCTCTCGCAGCATTGCGAATTCCACCATCGCTGTACTTTTGCTGCACGGGGTCTGGTTCTTTTTTATCCTCCGAATCGACGACCTGTGAACTGTTGGTTTCTGCAGGATCGTTTTGGGATTTGGAGTTGTCCGTTTGCGCTTGGTCACATCCAACAAGAATGGCGCATGCGAGGCAGGCGGCAATACAAATTCGTTTTTGAAAAATCATGTCTTAGGTTTAGTTGTGGTCAATTGCGTCGGCGACTTCGGATTGCAAAATCTTGAAAATATCAGGCTCAAAGGCTACCAAGATAACTTCCGTAATGGATTCATTGCCCACAAGAAAGTCGGCGATTGTGGTGACAGCGATTTTGCACGCTTGCGGAATGGGAAATCCGTAAGCGCCGCAACTGATTGCTGGAAACGCAATGCTAGTCAATTTGTTTTCGACTGCCGTGTTCATTGACAGACGATAACAACTCGCCAGCAAATCCGCTTCGTCGCGATCGCCACCTGACCAGATTGGACCGACCGTATGGATCACATGCTTTGCGGCCAAATCAAAGCCCGGCGTGATTCGACATTGGCCCGTCGGACATCTGACATCCGGTTCAAGTTCGGGAAAAGCGCGGCAGGCTTCAACAAGCTTCGGACCGGCCGCGCGGTGGATAGCGCCGTCGACTCCCGCGCCGCCCAACATTCTTTTGTTGGCAGCATTGACGATCGCGTCAACCGCCAGTTTTGTGATATCGCCTGAAGCGACGCGAATGCGGTGCATTGTATTTAGCCTAATGGACTGCAAGTTCAATGAAAGAACTGAATCGTCGTGATTACTTTTGTGTGTTCAACAACGCTTCGCGGCGTTGTCGGAATTCGGATGAAAGCTTGATTGCCTTCTGCCGATCGGTCTCATCATAGTCCCAAAACTCTTGTACAACTTGCTCGCAGTTGGGATAGTGCGAACCGTCATCACCAACGTCTTTGCGAAGCTTGGCAAACTGTATTTTTAGTTCGTCACGGACTTTCGCGTAACCAGGATCATCGTAAACATTGCGTAGTTCATTGGGATCTTTTTTCAGATCATACAACTCCCAAGCGGGCGGAGTCTGGTTTTTACCTTCGTAATCGCAGCCATAAAAGTAAATCAGCTTGTGATTTTTTGTGCGAATCGCCATCTCGCCCGGATTGTCATGGTGAGCCATGTGCATCCAATAGCGATAGTAAGTCGATTGCTTCCAGCCCGCGGGTTCTTTGCCAGTTTCGCAAATACTACGGAATGAACGACCTTGCATCGAATCAGGAATTGCGATGCCGGCAAAGTCCAGCATCAGCGCAGGGTAGTCAACGTTTTCAATCAACGCGTCACTTCGTGTGCCGGCGGGAATCGATTTCGGGTACCTGACCAAAAAAGGCATTCGCTGCGATGCATCGTACGCCCAACGTTTGTCTTGGTAATCATTCTCGCCCAGCCAAAAACCTTGGTCGCCGGTATAGATGATAACGGTGTTGTCAAACAGGTCTTGGGATTTCAAGTAATCGAAAAGCCGCTTGAGGTTATCGTCAACGCCTTTCACGCATCGTAGGTATTTCTTCAAGTAGGCTTGGTACGCCAAGCGTTTGATGTCGTCGTCACTCAAATTCGGATCGTCATAGTCCCATTTGAATTCATCGGGAAATTTTTTAGGCAAGTCACGGGCGTAAGAACGACGTGGATTGCGGCGGCCAATCGACGTTCCGATATGCGGTTCCAATTCACCTTGGTTGCCGCGCGTTGCCAGTGAACCCCAACGCTCAGGTTTACTCCACAAGGAAACCGGTTCAGGAATGTCGATGTCTGCTAAGTAACTATCGTAGCGCGGGTTGCTCTCAAAGTAATCGTGCGGTGCCTTGTACTGGTGGCAGACGAAAAACGGCTTGTCAGGATCACGGTGTTCCTTGAACCAGTTCAAGGTCGCATCGGTGATCACATCGGACGAATGCGAACCGGGATACTTGATCGTGTTCTTTGGCCAAGGCTTTTCACCTTGGATGCGAAACTCGGTGTTAAAGTACTTGCCTTGTCCTGGCAGTACTTTGTAGTAATCAAAGTTTGGCTGGACCTTCAGGTGCCATTTTCCAACCATCGCCGTTTGGTAACCTGCCTTTCGCATCAGTATCGGTAGTGTCTGATCGGGCGACAAGATTTTGCCACCCAAATCGAACACTCCGTTGTTGTGGTTATATTGGCCTGTAATGATGCATGCTCGAGAAGGTGTGCAAATTGAATTGGTGCAAAATGCGTTCTCAAACAGGATGCCTTCGTCGGCGAGCGTATCAATCGTTGGAGTCGGATTCAGGTTCTTTAGCAATTTCGCATAGGCACCAATCGCCTGGGCGGTGTGATCATCCGACATGATGAACAGAATATTCGGTCGTTCGGCTGCTTGTGAGCTAACGATCGACAACAGTAGGGCTAGAAATGCACAAACAAGTCGCATGATGCTGCAATGATTGGAGAAATTGGTCGAATCTCGTCATTGTAACCAGAGCAGCCAATGTTTTCAGCCATCGCATTTCCGCCGATCCGCTCTTGCGCAACAAATCCCGTTGCCAAGTGAATAGACTGTTCACTGTCCAAGAACCTAGTGCTTTATCCGATTTGAATTTCCTGCGTAATGGAACCTCAGCCCTTTAAAGCACTCGTTCCGATGTTCGTTATCGTTTCCTTTCTACTTTCTGGTCAGAGCGCTGAATATCATGTGTGACCGTTTCCCATCAATGACCAACCGGTTGGGTGTGGCCTCGCTACTTGCGATGTGCCTGTTGACTACGGACTTGGCGGCTCAACAAGGCGCACCCGATCTGTCTCGCGCCGGGAACAAACAAGTCGAAAAGATCATGGAGACTTACGGTGGTCGTGGTGTGATGAGCGATGGCTCCGATCCAACTCCCGCCGAAGAGTGCGTTGAACAATTTGAAATGCGAAAGGGCTTGGCGATGCAGTTGGTTGCCAGCGAACCGGACGTTTCTCAACCGCTGTTTTTGTCATGGGATTCTCGGGGACGAATGTGGTGCGTTCAGTATCGGCAGTACCAGTTTCCAGCCGGTTTAAAAGTCATTCGGTATGATCAACACTTGCGCGCCGTGTTTGACAAAGTCCCTGATCCGCCGCCGCATGGAACAAAGGGCGTTGACAAAATCACTGTGCACACAGATACCGATGGCGATGGGATCTACGATACTTCTAAAGACGTTTTGACAGAACTAAACATCGCCAGTTCGGTTGCCGTTGGCCGTGGTGGGATCTGGGTTTTGAACCCGCCGTACCTTTTGTTTTATCCTGATGCAAACCGAGACGATGTTCCCGATGGCGACCCGGAAGTTCATCTCACAGGATTTGGAATCCAAGACACTCATTCCGTTTCCAATAATTTGATCTGGGGACCAGATGGTTGGTTGTATGCAGTCAACGGCAGCACAACAGCCGGTGATGTCAGTTCGGCGGTCAGCAAAGGCGTGCGTTTCCAAGGTCAGTGCGTTTGGCGATACCATCCCGAATCAAAAGAGTTCGAGATCTATGCCGAGGGCGGTGGGAATACGTTTAGTTTGGATATCGATGCGGCAGGCCGTGTTTTCTGTGGCACCAATGGCGGCAAAACACGTGGCTGGTATTTTCCGCAGGGTAGTTATTCCAACAAGAACTGGGGAAAGCATGGTCCACTGACAAACCCATACGCATTTGGTTTCTTTTCGGCAATGAAGTTCGAGGGTGATGGACGACGATTCCCGCAAGCATTCTGTATCTACGAAGGTGGATTGCTTGACAAAGAGTACGCTGGCACCATCATCGCTCCCAACGCATTGCATAACTTGGTTTGGAACAGCTCACGAATTCCAGACGGATCAACTTATCGAACGGTTGACCAAGACAATGTCGCGGTGAGCCCGGATCGTTGGTTTCGACCAGTCTACAGTGGCGTCGGGCCTGACGGCGCGGTCTACATGGCAGATTGGTATGACACGCGTCTCAGCCATGTCAGCCCAATTGACGATTGGCATAAAGAAAGCGGCAGGGTCTATCGTGTCGTCCCCACTGATAAACCAAACGCAAAATACACGGAGGGCGATTTGCATCAACTTTCCAACGAAATGCTGATCAGCAAATTTCGCCATCCCAATAAATGGGTTCGGCGCCGCGCGATGCTAGAACTGGGCTGGCGTGGCGACAAATCGATTGCTCAGCAATTGATACAACACGTCAACAACGAGGGTTCTTTAGAGTCGTTGTGGGCGCTGAATTTAATCGGCGAACTCTCGGCGGATTTGTCGGGAAAATGGTTGCAGCATGACAGCGCTGATATTCGGCGGTGGGTTGTACGATTGCTTGGTGACCAACATCAATCGCACCCAGGGCTTTCTGCACTCGCGGGGCGGGAATCAAACGTTCAAGTGCGCAGTCAACTTGCTGCGACGGCAAAACGAATCGACGCGAACAATGCGGTCGCGATCATCAAAGCACTGCTAGTTCATGAAGATGATCATGACGATCCCCACATGCCGCTGATGATTTGGTGGGCGCTGGAGGCACACGCCGAGGATTGGTCAGCCATCGAATCGATGCTCAGCGAACAGGAGGTATGGGGAAAGAAGATTTTTGCAAAGCATTTGGCCAGCCGATTGATGCAGCGCTACGCTGCAGCGTCAAAACCAGAAGATCTACAGCGGTGTGCAAAACTCTTTACGCTTGCTCCGGACGATCAATCTGCCGAGCAATTGATACTGGGATTGAATCGAGCCTTCCAGGGTCAATCGGTACCGCCGCTGCCCAAGTTGCTTGCCGATGCACTGCGGGCGCATCAACAGAAAACCGGCGACAGTGGATTGGTCCTCAGCCTGCGACAGGGCGACAAGAAAGCGGTTGACGAAGCGATTAAGTTGCTGAAAAACAATTCGGCGGACTTGAATTTGCGGTTAGCCGTTGCAACGGTACTGGGCGAGGTGAATCACCCGTCCAGCGTAAAAACCTTGCTTCGTCTAGCCGGTGGATCGACCAACGAACCCGCGCTTCAGCGACTTTGCATTCGTTCGCTTGCTCAATACGACGACGACTCGATTGCCACGACGCTTGTAAAAGCATTTGGGAGTCGAATTTCTGCCGAACATGGATTGCGAGCGACGGCGTGCCGTACTTTGGCTGGACGACCAAAGTGGTCGCAGGTCTTGTTGGCCGAAATAAACGCATGGCGCATCCGCCCTGCGGACATTCCGGCAGACGTGGTCCAGCAGTTGCGTAGCTATGAACAGCCAGAAATCGTGACCGCTGTGGAAAAAGCCTTTGGCAAGTCCATCGCACGTAGTGGCCCGGAAAGCATTGCTGCGATGAACCGACTGAAAGATATTGTCACTTCGGCGGCGGGCAATTCCAAAGCGGGCAAAGTACACTTTGACAAACGATGCGGCGTCTGTCATCAACTGTTCGGCGAAGGAAAGAAAATTGGACCACCGCTGGATGGTTATGAACGAGGCAGTGTAAGCTTTTGGCTCAATGCAATCGTCGAACCGAACCTAGAGATTCGTGAAGGATTTCAATCCTACTTGGCTCTCATGGATGATGGCCGAACGATCACTGGCATGATAGCTGCGCAAGATCTCAAAACTGTGACGCTTCGCAATGCAGACAACCAACTTGTCGTTGTGGCCAGAAATGAGATTACGAAACTAAAAGTTCTGCCGACGTCATTGATGCCCAACGACGTTTTAAAAGACATGACAGATCAACAGGTGCGGGATCTGTTCGCTTACTTATCACTCGGAGCCAAAAAGTGAATCCAGTCAACATGACCAATCGTCGCAAAATGCTCTTGGCAAGCGGCGCAGTAGCAACCGCGGCAGCGATTCCTGGGCGATCATTCGGGGATGATGCGCCAACCAAGAATCCGATTTGTGTTTTTACCAAACCGTTCAATTCGCTTTCCCATGACGAACTCGCAGACAAAATCGCAGAGCTCGGATTCGACGGAATAGAGGCCCCGATACGCCCTGGCGGTCACATCGAACCAAAGAACGTAGAGAAAGAACTGCCAAAACTGGTCGAGGCACTGGCCAAACGAAATCTAAAAATCACTGTATTGACGTCGGACATCAACGATCCAAAAAACCCACTTTCCAAGCGTGTGATTCGAACCGCAGCGACGCTGGGCATCAAACGCTACCGGATGAAGTACCTGAAGTACGATTTGGATCAACCAATCACCGATCAACTGGATGCTTGGAAACCGCAGATGGAAGAACTTGCGGCTTTGAATCATGACTTTGGAATCCAAGGTTTGTATCAAAATCATGCAGGCGAGAAATACCTTGGCTCAGCGATCTGGGATCTGCGCGAACTGCTTGCCAAAATCGATCCGCAGGATATCGGCGTTGCCTACGACATTCGTCATGCAACTGTCGAAGGTGCCAATAGCTGGCCAGTAACCTTTGACATAATCAAACCACATGTAACGACGGTGTACGTGAAAGACTTTCGCTGGGACGGCAAGAAAGTTGTCAACGTGCCACTAGGAACCGGCAACGTGAATCCAGCGTTCTTTGAAATACTAAAGAAAACTGGATTCACTGGCCCGATATCGCTGCACGAAGAATACCTCAACCACCGCGATCCAGACCTCGTCCCAAAACACTGGGCAGCAATCAAAAACGATCTGAAAGTACTGAAGCAAATGCTGTCGTAAGCAATCAGCGGGCCGCGGCTATTGGGTGTGACCGACTCGGCGGATGTTGTTCACGTTGGGCAACATCTTGTCCAACCGCCGTAACTCGACATCGGGGTCTGAGATGGGACCGCGAACGTCAACATCCCACAGCGAGTACTTCTGCGATCGAAGTGGCCGGACGATCTTTGAAAATGTATTGTTGGGACTCACTCGCGTGTTGAATGCGAGATCAAGCTCCAGACGACGATTCAATGTACCGCCACCATGAAGAGTCACTAAGTCGCCCCAGAGTTTCAAGTCGTCGAAATTAAGTTGGTCTTCGACGATTCGAAAGTCGACTGTCGAATCGGTAAAGGCAACATCTTCGGTAGGTGTGATCCGCAGCAAATTCAACAGTTGTACAAGCAACGGTAGTTGATACAAATTCGCACCCGTCACGTTTGCTTTACCGGACCCCGCCAGCAATTCGGTTGTACCGACCGTGCCCTCCAAGTCCATGTCGACGTTAAAGGTTCCGGTCAGCGCCTGTTGGCCGTACCCCAACGAAGCGAGCAACGTTGGCACTTTGCCTTCGGATAGAGCGACCTGGACATCGAAAGTTGCTGACGACAAGAGGGCTTCACCATTGAGCTGGATCTCACCATCGAACAGCTTGCCACGGATGGCTCGCGCCGGTTGTGTTTGGTTGGCCAACTGGCTGTGCCTGCCCAGCATCAACCGATCATTCTGCACACGGTAGGGGCCACGAATCGATGTGAATTGCAAATCGTAAACGTGCATCGAATCAATGCGCACTTCGCCTTCAGCATAGACGCCCTGTTCGCTACTTACTCCGCGACTCTTGATCTCGCCTCGTAATGATCGAACGGGGCCGACATCTCCAATCCGATTGCCTTCCAATTGCATGACAACATCCCAATCGAACTGTGGCGTCGGATGTTTTTGATCAGCCAAAAATAGGCTTGTGCGCCCTCGCACACTGACCGGCCGTCGCAATTGCAAACTGCGCATGCCCTGCCGAACTTGATCGGGCAATGCTCGGACCAGCTGCGCATCTGGATTCACACGACTACCACCGTGGATGTCCAACACCAACTGCCACCGACCGTCTTGATTTTGATAACAGTTTCCAGCTGCTGAAATACTTGTTGCTTCATGAACAGCGCGAACGGACTTGATTACCACGCCTGTGCCGTCATAGACCACATGCCCGTTAGCAATGTCCAAGCGATACGGAATTTCTGGAGGTTGTATCGAAAGCACTTCGCGATTGCCCTGAGCCGATTCGACTTCACTCGCTGCCAATCGAATCTGTACTGGATTGGCACCACCATTTTGATCGACCCGAGCAACCAAGTAATCCAGTACACCACTTGGCGAAAGCGAATCCCATGTCTGTTGTGCCGACGCCGGAAGCGCCGAGCGCAACGCATCGTCCATTGGAACTCGCGCGGCACGAAACTTTAGCACCAATGATGAATCGCGAGTCGTGAGACCGGCTGCATTTTTCATGGGCATCTGGTAGGTCCCATCACACAGAATGTTTCCGCCGTTGTTGTTGACAGCATGAAATTCTGACATGGTGACCAACTGGTCCTGAACCCGCACATTGCCTTGGACGTTGTACAACGGGTAAGCAAAATTCTTGTAACGCAGTTGTCCTCCGGAGATCGTCAAATCGATGTCTTGATGTCTTGTGCCTTCCATGTCGGTTCGAAAAGTCCCGTTCACCAAGTGCACATTGCCACGCGGATTCAGCGAGCGAACGAAGGTTTCAAGTTTGCTGGTAGGATTCAGTTGAGGCGTCAATGCGCCCAGCAGAACGTTATCAATAGCAACCGGGCCATCGGTGGAAACGACAACCAATCGTTCTTTGGTGAGTTTTGGATCAAGCGGAAGACGAAAACCACAGTTCATCTGAGTGCCACGCACCTGCCCCGTCATCCGTTCGCAGCTTGCGATGCCTTCGTTAATCGTGACTCGTCCGACCAGTTGCTGTACTGGGTATGGAAACTTTGAAAACTTGACATCGACGCCCTTGCAATCAACGGTAGCCGACTTTGTAATCCATTTACCATTTTGATAAGTGACAGTGGCGTCTGTGACATCAATGTGGCCATGCGGATGCAGCAAATCCCACAACTTTCGTTTATTTGGTGGCAAAGAAAGCGCAAGACGTTTGTCGATCAGAAATCCGTCTACGTTCAACTTCATCGCCAACTCGCATGGCCACGCCACGGCATTGGATTGACCAGCGACCGTCCAACGCGCGCCGCCATACGCGCCGCTCAATTGGTGGACTTGAACACCAGATGGACGGATGGTTGCGAGTCCATTGACGCCGGAAATTGTGGCTGGCAATCTTGGATGTCGAAAAACGCCTTCGGCGACGTTGGTTTTGACCAGAAAGTCAACAGGTTGATCTTTCGCTTTGCGTACGACAAACGAAGCATCGCATAGGCAATTCAATCCCGCCAAGTTGTCTAAGTTTTGGCCAGTCAAGTTCTTGATCTGATCAAACAGTGTTGCGTTCAGTCGCGACCGATCAATTTTGCCATAGACCTTGATGCCTGCGGGCGTTGAATCGACTTCGATGGCAAACTGTTTGGCAAAGCTCAAGCGTCCTGCTACAGTGATCTTTTGCGACGCCAATCCGTCCTTTCCAATTTTACTCAGGATCTGGATAGAATCGATGTTCGCGCCAATCGCTGCTGAGTCTCCCATGTTTGATATCCAGCGCAGTGAGGCCCGCCGAATGTTGATCCGTGGCACTGATGTGGGACCGAAGCTTGGCGGTGGCCATAGTTTGGAAAGCGACAGTTCGCCATCGCTGTTCATTCGTGCGTTGATGTGCAGGCCATCAATCACTAGCCCCTTCGTCTCAAGCGGACTACGTTTTTCCAGCAGCAATTCTGGCTTTGTTTTGCCAACGACCGTCAAGCGTTCGACGCGAACCATCGGTTCGTTTCCGCCTGCGAATTGCCATAACGAGCCCTGTTGTGCAATTTGGATGTCTTCCAAAATCACACCAACCGAAGGTTCGTAGTGCCCGCGACGAATGGATACTTTCAGATCTGGATATTGTTTTTGAAGTTGCTTGACCACATGCCTACGGATTTGTTCGCCAATGGTTTGCGGCCCCAACCAGCGGGCGAGAAAACCCAGCATGACGATGACCAGCGCAGCAATCAGCAACCGTGACATCAGTCCCGGTGATTGGTTGGTCTCAGCGGCTTCCTTGCCGGTCAAAATACGAATAGATTCCGATAGGGAATGGATCAACGAATGACGAAAAATCAGACGTTTTCCACCGTCCCGATACTAGTTGCGATTTCAGGGTGCAATCCAGCCCAAAAACTGCCAGAACCGGTAGATCCACGGATGCACCCAAGGGCTTGGAAGCGATACCGCCATCGAGAAACTACTGCACGCTAGCAATACAACAAACAGCACTCGCGACCATCCGTACCTCGCGCACCAGTCCAGCACTTTTGTCATCGTGACCAACCACAACGGAGCGAACCAAAGCATCCAGCGAAAACATGAACTGACGCCACCATAGTTTCGATCAATTTTCGGTCGCATCAGATAGAAGACGATGCAAACCACAGTTGCTATCAATACTGCTGCCGTCATCCGTCGATAGCCAACCGGACCAAGTACCAAACCAGCAACAAGCCCGAATGGAACCAGCAACCAAATTGGTGTGAGCGAGAAAAGTCCATAATGGCCAACGGTCATATTGGCGAAATAGACCAGCCTGGATTCTTCGCCAAGGTCAACGCCGCTGCGTTTGTCGCCGCGCCAATAGCTGCCAGGGTAGTCGTACCAATCATCCCAATAGCTGAGCTGCCAACTAGAATCCTCCTGCTTGGTGATTCCAAACAATCGGTTGTCAGACGTTTGAGCGATCCATCGGTCGGCTTTAGCGGATTTTGAGATTTGAATTGGACCACTGGAATCAAATTCAACACTTGCATTGGTCAGACTGCCATTGATTTGCTCGCCCGTTGGCGGTGCATCGGACTTCAGTATTTCAATTTCACTTCCCAGACCGCGATGCATGTAAGGCGGCTTTAAACTGCCGTGAGCCACGTAGTTACTGGCAAAAAACGCAACGGCTACGATCGCTATGCCACTCAGAAAGCTGATGATTGCAGCGCGATCTAGCAAAGCAACTAGCAAGCACCAGAACACCATCATCGACAGCGCAGGCAACTCATTTGCAGCACAAAAACCTGCCGCCAAACCGGCCAACATCCATTTCCACCAGCTAAGTGTTTGGCCTTGAATTTCGTCGTCCGCTAGTTCATCGTCTTCGTCCTCATCGGGATCTGGCGGACCGAAGACGGCCGAACAATAGATATAGGCGACAATGGCCGTCGATGCGGCGGCGACCAAATGATTGTTCAGTGCGACAGTGAACGACATCATCATGGTGCCAAAACAAGTCGCTGCTGCCATCGCGATTCGCGACCACTGACCGCGGCCAACCCGTTCGATACAGCCGATCACACACCAAAAGAACGCAGCCAACATTGGCAAGTTTACCAAGGCCAAAATGATTCGCGCCATGTAGATTGGTTGCCGGCTTATTTGCATCCCCGTGATTTGGTACACGCACCAGTACAGCCCCGCGACCATTGTTGGGAACAGCGGTGGCTTGCTGCTGTATCGATGAAACTCGCCATCGGCACCGCGGTGGCGGACCGAATCGATCGTCGCCCAAGGCCGCCGATTCTTGTCGTTCTTGTATTGGATTAGTTTGTCGATTTCATAGGTACGCAATTCCACGAGCGAT
This sequence comes from uncultured Pirellulaceae bacterium, assembly GCA_964398215.1. Lineage (GTDB taxonomy): Bacteria > Planctomycetota > Planctomycetia > Pirellulales > Pirellulaceae > CAYNNP01. The sequence continues at coordinate 34,910 of CAYNNP010000001.1, forward strand.
GTAATCGTGCACCAACGGCTGCGATCATTCGCACTTAAAAATGCGGTGTCACCTTCGCGGCTAATTACCGTGGCGATACGTCCGGCGACGATTGCCAGGGCGATGAACATCAGCAAAAAATAGATCTGCTTTCGGGCGCGTCTACGATCTTGAAATTCATTCATTGCCTGACTCAAAGTCGCTGTTTTTAAGTTGCTCGCTGATACTGAACGGCGAACTAGGACGTGAATTGGAAACAACTAGTTCTGCCAGCAACCCTGATAGTAATAGCTGCGTTCCCAATAGAATGGCCAAAATGCAATAATAGAAAAGTGCCCGCTCGCTGAGGTGCACATTGTCGGCCAGCACATCGTTCATTCGAGTGTAGATCCACTGGAACGTCAAATACACGAGGCCAAACCCGCCCAGCCCAAGACAGATCAACCCGAACGCCCCGGCAATGTGCAGCGGTCGCTTTCCGAAACTGGTCAGAAAGTAGATGCTGATCAGGTCCAGGAACCCTTTGACCAAACGTTCGACACCGTACTTTGATACGCCGAATTCACGAGGACGATGGGTGACTTCGATCTCGCCAACTCTCCAGCCATTGGCAGCGGCCAAGACGGGAACGAACCGGTGTCTTTCGCCGTACAGTTCGATTTCGTCAAAAATCCCGCGGCGATAACATTTGAAGCCGCAGTTGTGGTCATGCAGTTTGACACCAGTCAACCAACTTACCAAACCGTTGAAGACTCGGCTGGGCAAGACTTTGTGCCAAGGATCGTGACGCACTTTTTTCCAACCACTGACCACATCCAGCCCCGAATCGATCTTTTCTAGAAATCGAGGGATCTCTTGTGGATCATCCTGCAAATCCGCATCCATCGTGATCACTAGTTCCCCGGTCGCTTGTTGAAAGCCAGCCGACAGGGCCGCGGCTTTGCCAAAGTTTCGACGAAACTTGATAGCTTGCGTGTTGTCAGATTGCCCCACGATCTTCTGGATCACATTCCAACTATCGTCTGTCGATCCGTCATCAACATAAATGATCTGACGATCGATATTGTTTTCGGCGCAGACCGTATCGATCTGCTCGGTCAACTTTTCGATGCTTTCTTCTTCGTTCATGATTGGGATCACGAACGAGATTCTCCGTTTACTCACACAAATGCCTGTTGGATTCGAGGAGCTAAGATTGTTGTGTTTTACACCAGAGATATCTACCCACTAGGCAGAATATGATTGACGCTCCGTAACATTGATCCAGCAAGAATCCCGATCGGGACGCAAAATGCCAAGGCGGCCACTTCGCTATTTGGCTGCATCTTGCGACGAGTACCAGAGTGCCCTAATGGCCGTACTCATTCGTTTTGAAAGCGTGTCGCGGCGGTAACCAAAGAAGGTCGTCAACCGCATACCGGCGGGCAACCGTTTCGCAACCAAGTCGTCGATATCGACTCGCACGGGAAAGCACGGTTCCAAGAGTCGCAGTTGGTCTTTTTCAGGTTCGGTTTCAGTTCCAGCACGCACAGCCAGCGGTCCGCCCTCACTAGCGGCCAGCGACTGATAGGCCAAGCCGTTTGTTGCGCGGGGCTCGATTTGGTTGACCTTGCCTTGATGCTGTTGGAAACTCGCTGTTCGAATCGTGACTTGGTTCAACGCATTCTTTTTGACCAGCGGAAAGTCACGATGATTGACCAGGGCAACGATCTCTTTGTCTGACGGTTTAGCAACGACCAGCAGTTCATCCCCTTCTGTGACGAAACTGCCCAACCGATTTTGCAAGTTCCTGGCGATCACAATGCCGTCACCGGGAGCCTTGATGATAAGTGCATCGACTTGCTGCCGCAGCTGTGCAAGCTGTTTTTTTATCGCCTCGGCGTGCTCGCGCAAGACAATCGATGCCGACGGATCTTGTTCATCGAGCGCTTTGCGTTGGCGCAAGCTGTTTTGTTGCAGCGACAACTGGAGCTTGTCAAACTCTTTCGTGATCTTGGGATTTTCCAAGACAATGATCACATCATCTTGCGAGACACGATCGCCACCGACTGCGCGAACGTCTTTTACAAATCCACTGACTCGGGCTCGAACGATGGTTTTGGGTGCGAACGCGACAACCGCTGGAACGTGAATCGCCGTTGGAATTGGCATCCAGAAAATCCCAGTCAGTACCATGCAAGCCACAACGCTACTGAACAACAATCCTCGAATCGCCAGAACTGGTTCGCGCCGAAAGGTTCTTGACAAGAATTTGCTGAACTTGATGACGGGTCCAGCGGTCCAGATTGCGATTCCTGCGACCGCCAATACGATCCCGGCACCAGAAAACATGGTGGCCGCTGCGATACCGAGCGTGACACAGATGATGATCTTCCAAAACATCGCACTGATTGCATAAGCACGCACGAAGTATTTTCGCCAACCATCGTATCGACAGGGAGCTGCTTTCTGAGCAAAGAATAGTCGCTGCGAAAGACGACTCAGTTCCGCTGATGCCTCACCGTACAAGTTCGGGATTTCTACCAAGTCGGAAAGAATGAAGTAGCCATCGAACCGCATCAGTGCGTTTAGATTAAAAAGCAATGTCGATACACCAGCGGCCAAAATCAGATTGTGCAGCAACATCGCTGTATAAGGCGACTGGGCGTTCAACCAAAAAAACACGGCGACAGCTGCCACAATCAGTTCAACGTACATGCCTGCCGAGGCGATCGCGATTCTGCGGGCTCGGCTTGGCATTCGCCAACAACTACTAACGTCAACATACGCCAACGGTGCAAACAAAATGAAGACTGCGCCAAATTCACTGACCTTGCCTCCGAACCGATGGCAGCAGGCAGCGTGCCCAAGTTCATGGATCACTTTCAAAGCGACCCAGAAAACCGCCAACCAAATCCAACTGTTGCTCGCGAATACGTTGGTCACTCCGGAAACGAATTCACTGTGATGCAATGTCAAAGCCAGCAGCCCGGCCAAAATGGTGATCAAACCGCATAACACCGCCAGCGGCGTGAACAGAATTTGCAACAGCATGGAGATCGCTTTCAGTAGATCCCCCTCACGGCACAGCGGTACTTTGATCCAGAAAGGATTCAGCTTTGCGAATACCGAACGTTTCTTCTCACTAGACGATGGACGTTTTGGATCGCGCGCGGGTTGCTGCTCTCCTTCGATCAACGCGAGTTCGTTTTCGATCAGCCAACGTGCAATCGACATGGCTTGCTCGCCACTAGGTGCTTTGCGGCCATGCTTGGCAGCGGTCAATCCGCAAGCTTGTGGGACGGTACAGTTGCCATCCAGTAAAGAAATGAATGTGTATTCCTCGATTCCAACGCGAAAAAATTTGTGCAGCGATGGGATTTCCACGCGATACACGGATTCGCCTGCTTCGTGCATCGGCCAGACCAGAACATCATCGGCTAGGCGAAGTTTCTGTTGTGCCAAATCGATGGCATTGCGATCACGACGGACCATGGCTCACCATCCGATCGTGTGTCGTGCTGAATAGTAGGCTTTATGAAACAAGTTCCAGCCCAGCATATGTTTGTCACTTTGAATCCACGCACGACCACGAAGACCTGGCCGCAAAATTTGCTCCGCGTCAGAGACCAGGACTTCAGCGATAAACACGTTGTCTCTGTTACGCAGCTCCGCGCGCGGATGAACATGCGAGACCGTGCCGTGCATTTTTTTGTCGGGGATGGCATGCAAAAAGAACTGAACGTCCATGCCTTCACGAACAAAGTCCACATCTTGTTCGGGAACCGCCAATTCAACGGTCATTTTTCCCAGCGGTGCGACTTCGAACATTGTGTCGCCACGTTTCATGGGAGTGCCGATCTGCTTTTTAAGATCCCCACTCACGACAATCCCATCCAACGGACTAGAGATCTCAAGGTGATCCCGCTGATGCTGAAGTAGCTGCGTATCAAGCCTGATCTGCTGAGTTTCGAGCTCGGCGATTTTGCTGCCAGCGAAATCATGTTCAACAACAAGGCCACGTTTTTCTTGTTCTGCTTGACTGAGTTTGGCTCTTAAACCAGCCAACTGAAAATCGATTTCGCGAGGATCGATCGTTGCTAGAACTTCGCCCGCTGTGACAGTATCGCCTGGTCGCACACGAACATCTTTTAGCGGTCCATCAAACGGTGCCGCCACAAAACGCCTGGTCACGGGTTGCAGTTCGCAAGTCGTTGATACGTTGTAATTCATAGGAACACACATGATCGCAGCAAACAGCACTACCCCAACGGCGCACATCTGACGTTTTCGCCGGCTTGCTGGGTCAACGATTTTCCGTATCAAGGCTTCCCATCGGCGTGGCTCAAGCGATTGGATCTGAATCAACTTGGTCGCGATTGGCTGGGCCGCAGTGGTCAAGAATCGACTCAGGTTCTGTTCAAGTTGATGTGTCGGCGAATCAGTATTGCTGACGGGTTCGTCAATGATGATCGCGCCACGCGCGACGCCCCCTGAATCAGCCAAAGGCATCACAGCAACGCTACGCAGCTTTGAAGACTTCGCGTACTGCTGAATTGCCAATAGGTTGTGGCGATCATCGCTGTCCTTTCTGGGCCAAATCGAAAGGCAATCTCGCACACATGCTTCTTCAGCCGCGGCCACCGTTTTTGTGCGATCACGTTGGTCAAGCTGCCCTCGGTCACCATGGATCGTCAACGGTTGTTTTGGCTTTGCACGCCACGCCACCAACACCCGTTTGGCCAGTAGGAATTCTTGCAAATCAAGACACAGTGAGTGTGCAGCATCCGAGACCGTAGCGCAGCGATCGAGCTTGGTTTGCAGCTCAACAATCGCCGACAAAACCTTGGACTGAAGCTCTGCATCCTGGGCACGCACAAACAGCTCACCAACGCTACTTTGCTCCGGCGCGGCTGGACCGGTGGTGAAAGCAACATTGGCGTGGTCAGGGGTGATCGAAGATTCAATCATTCACGTTGACTTCCATGCATTGTGGCGACTCCGACAGTGCAGTCAGATGTTGGTTAACGTAAATCCAAAGTCGGGGTTTTGGCTTGTTGCTGTTTTGCCTGGGCAGACCAAAGGTCCCAAGTGCATGACTCTCCGCTTTGGATCGTCATATTTGGATTGGGAACACGAACTTTGACTTTCACGGTGCCGCTTTTCGCGTTGGTTGTCGGCGAAACGAAATCGATAAAGCCCTCGACGCGTTTCTTGTTCTTGCCAATGAGAACAAAAACTTGGTTGCCTTTGCGAAGCTTCGCAATATTTTCAAGTGGTACAGAAAAGACGATCTTCAGCATCTCCAGTTCAACGATCTCCATGATCACTGGGTCGGTCGGAGCGACAAACTCGCCCGCATCTTTGACCGTCATCAGAACGAACCCGTTGAAGGGAGCTTTGATTCTTCGATTCTCCAACTGAGCTTGCGTTTTCTTATACTCCAAGCGTCGTATTTCCAGCTCTTCTCGAACTCCTTGAAGCTTGGCCTCTAGTTGCAACCGCTCTGATTCTGCTCGATCAATTTCTCGTTTTGTAGCGTTTCCATTGGACCGAAGTGCTTTGTAGCCGGCCAATGTTTGCTCGGAATTGCTGAGTGCGACCTCTGCCGCACGCAGGGCGCCCTTCGCTTCCTTTGCAGCGCGAGCAACTTCAAGCGAAGCTCGCAGCACATCGCTTTCCATCTGTGCGATCACTTGTCCCTTCGTGACCTGCTCGCCCTCTTCGACCAGTAATTCCTGAATCACGCCGATATCACGTGCCGGTACTGACACCTGTCGGTACGGCTCCAAGAACCCTTGGACTTCAGAGGCCGATACCAATGTGGAAAGCGATGCCGCAAGGACAACTGCACAGAGCGATATAAAGTTGTTTTTGTTCATCTTCATTCCTCGAAAAATACGAATCATTGATTCAGATTTGCCAACAAGCTTGCAGCTCATCATTTCGCTGCACCAGTTCTTCTTGCTGGCGGTCCTGTTGCAGCATTTCCCATCGTTGGCTTGCCATTCGTGACTGGTGTGAACGCTGTAGTTTTTCAATCGTGCCCTGCAATCCGGCAAGTTGATTGGCATTCAATCGTCTTGTGATTGAACGAGCGACCCAAGGCGCATGCTGTCGAAACAGATCGTCTTCTGCGGAGACATAAATTCTTGCGGAACCAGGATCACCACATCGCGCGCTTCGGCCTACCAATTGACGATCGACTCGAGCAAGTGAATGATGCGCGGCTGCAATGACATGCAGCCCTCCAATTTGTTTCACATCCGCATGGAGTTTAATATCGGTACCTCGGCCGGCAAGATTCGTGGCGACTGTCACAGCGCCAGGTTGCCCAGCGAGCGAAATGATGTCGGCCTCTTGTTTGTCTTGCACACCGTTCAACAATTGAAATTGAATTCCACGTCGCTGCAGTTCTTCGCCAATCAACAGACTTTCGGAAATACTATTGGTGCCGACCAAGACCGCTCGCCGAGCTTGAAACATCTTGTCGACCTCGTCTGCGATAGCCGCATACTTTTCTGCCAACGTCGCACGTACGATGGGAGCATGCATTTCGCGGCGAGACGGAACACGCAACTCAACGGCCTGTACCGGCAAACCGTACACGGACGCAAATTCGCTTTCGCAGCCTTTCGCCGTTCCGGTCATCCCGCCAAGTGTTTGGTAGTGGCGATAAAAACGCTGGCGTGTGATTTTTGCAAGCGATGAAGTTTCTGGCGTGATTGGCAAAGATTCAGCTGCCAATACTGCTTGGTGCAATCCATCTGACCAATGACGATCTTCAAAGACTCGTCCAGTCGCTTGATCGACCAACTGAATTTTATCTTCACTCAGCACATAATCAACATCGCGAAACAAAATGCACTCTGCACGCAGGGCTAAAACCACATACTCATGCCACGGCCGGAAAATTTGGCTGATGGAACTTGGGGGTGCGTTCTCGTACACGATCTCGAATCCAGCATCCGTGAGCTCCACGGTTTTTTTGGATACGTCAACCAAATAGTGTTGTTCTTGAACAAGCGTGCTATCGACCAGTTCGCGAGCCAAATGATGAACATCGGCGTCGATCGCCGTGCCTTCTGAACTTGTGCTCAAAATCAAAGGCGACGCAGCATCATCCAGCAAGACGTGGTCGATTTCATCAATGATCGAAGTCGCCAACGGACGTTGCCTGAGCGCGGATTGAGACGTCGATCCGCTGGAACGTTGGAATACTTGTGCGCCCAGGCTGCAAGATTCATCGCGCGCCATTGTTAGCTGGTCGCGAAGGAAATCAAAACCGAACGAGTGACCAGGTCCGTAGGTGATATCAGCGCGATAGGAGGCCTGGGCTTGTTCGTCTGTTGCGTCGTCCTCCAGCAAACCGGTTGTCAGTCCCAATCCCTGAAAAACACCAGTCAATTCGTCGTGATCTCGTTTCGCTAGGTACGTATTGGTCGTCGCAACATGAACACCGCGGCCACTGAGCGCATGCACGTAAGCAGGCAAAATCCCCGACAGCGTTTTGCCCTCGCCAGTTTGCATCTGTGCAACCGCGCCCAAGCTGACAATGATGCCGGCTTTAATTTGGACTTTAAAAAGTGTCAGCCCAAGCTGTCTGCGTGTTGCTTCGATGACCCCGCCGCCTGCCAAAGCCAAGAACTCTGGATCGGTAAGCGATTCTCCTTGCCGAATCAGTCGCTGCAAGTTGACGGTATGATCACGCAGTTGCTCGGTCGTTGTGGCCTGCAATGAATCCGCGACCTGGAACGTCTTTGCCACAATCCGATCGATCCGTCTTGGATCCAATTGCCTCTGAACTTCAATGGCATTCGCGGTTCGGTCGGCCTGATTGCGAAACCAAGACGGCCACGCGATCATGGCTGTGGTGCCAGGTGGGTATCGAACACATCGCCTTCGAGCATCTTGGCATCGGGAGGCAAATTCTCGTTGATGATGACTTCGGCAGGCTCTTCTCGTTGGGCCTTCACGTCTTCGATGCGAAGCAGGATGCCCATGGTGCGACGAAGTCCGATCCATGACATTGCATAACCCACTTGTGCGCTCACGAACGCCTGCTCTTCGTTGGCCAAACGTTCCTGGGCGTCCAACAGGTCTTCGATCAGCAAGATCGCCGATTCCTCTGGATTCGGCAGAATGTCCCAACGCTGTTGCAAGTAGCGAACCTCGTTACCGGCTGCCAAAACCGATTTTTGCTTGGCAACCATTTCCGCATAAGCGGTTTCGGTTTCGCGCACGGCGATTTCGACTTCTGTAAACGTCTTTTCCATCGTCTGTTGAAAATCCGCAATCGCTTGCGAAAATTCCCATCGATTCCTAATCAGCCTTGCCTTGTTAGCACGATTCCTAACCGGCAATTCATACTGCAAGCCAACGGAATACGAAGGGCGACCATCTGAGTATTGTCTGGTCCAAGCGCCAAACGTATCGCGATTTGAATCCAGGCCACTGACATAGCCGCCCAAAATCAAATCAAGCTTGGGCAAAACCTGGTTCTTGGCGGCACCAATTCGAGTGCTGACGGACTGGATTTGGCGAATCGATTCGGCTACATCCCAGCGATTATCCAGAGCCGTGATGACTGAATCGCGAGTAGAAATCGGAACCTGCAACAACAACGGTCGATCGATAGGCGTTAACTCGATGTTTGCAGCCGACTTCAATTGGGGACTGCCTGTCAGGAACCGCAATCTTGCTTGAGCATTACGTACTCGGGTAGCGCGACGGATCAAATCAGATTGCCGAGTAGCAACCGCAACTTCGGCTCGCAGGATCTGTCTTTGCTGAGCATCGACGCCACCGCGTGCTTTAATCACATCATGCAGGTGCTTGGCGCCTGCCAATAGTTGTGTGCGCTGAATCCATTCTGCTCTCGCCTGATGAAGGCTCCAGTAGGCGGCGGTCACATCGGTCAAATGCCTTTCCAAACGACTCCGCACTTGGCTATTGGCAATCTGAACATCCAGCTGAGCAAGCACAATACGAACATTGTTGACTGCACGGCCACCATCACGCAGCAAAGGTTGCGTGAAGTTGATTTCCATTCGAGATGTTGCTTGCGGATTTGGCGTCAAGAAGATCGAGTTGTTTTCCTGAAATCCGCTGCGTTGAGCAATCTCAAGTTGACCACCCGTTCGAGTTCTTTTTCGCAATCCGTAACCAGTACTGAAGTTCTCATCACGAAAACGATTCGAACCGTCGCCAGTCGTCAGCGCGTTTCCAACAGGTTCGTTTGTGTCGACGAACTTGCCTTCTAAGAACACCGTTGGATCGAATTCGGCGTCTGCGACAACAACGTCAGATCGGCGAATCATCGGATCAGCAAGAATCGATTTGACCAAAGGTGAAGACTCCAACGCCACCTGAGTCAAATCTCCTAGAGTTAACGACATTGTGTTGGGAGCGAATCCCAATGGCCTCTCAAGTACATCGTCCCACCACATCGATTTAGAAAGATCCAGTTGCTCGTAATCTTGCCCCGCTCGAGATGGTTCGGGCATTTCCAAAGCGCGCCCACGGTATTGATTCAGCCTTCCGGTACCTGCGCCCCCAGTTAGAGCTTTAGGGAGAGCGGGTGGCGAACCGGTGGGCTGCAGCCTTGGTTGTGCGTGATTACCAAACGCGGTTTCACTTTGCAGCGATTGGCGAATAGCCGCCTGAATACCGGTTGGGGTGATTGTAGGGGTGGGGTTCTGAGCAATCGACGTTGGCGTGACTGCATGAAGCAGCGCAACCGCTACTGCGGCCTGCATAAAATACTGATAGGGCCGTTTCAGCGCCATAGTCCCTCAAAACAATCTGCGGAATAACTTCCACCAGGGCAATCCTTTGTCCTGTTCATTTGTCTCGGCGAAATGAACAGTTGGTTAGTACCGTTTCAACAACAGAGAGCGCGGGATCGTCTTTTGGCCTCCGTTCACGTCGGCTGACACAAAGAACCATTACAAAAGTTGCAGTCCGTATAACTGGAAAACTCATGTCGCTGGTGAGGCTGGATTTCATGAAACTCGCCCTCGCGACGCGAAAGTGACGTAGGTTCAACTGTAGGGTATCCCTTCACAAATTCATTGACCCAAAATGCTCCAGTCACCTCTCACTGATGTCCTCGTTGTTGATGACACATCAACGATTCGGCAATTCTTAAGCGTTTCGCTGAAACGTGCTGGCTACAGTGTGCGTTTAGCGTGCGATGGTTTTGACGCACAAGAAAAGATCCAAGAGCAGATTCCCAATTACGTGATCAGTGATTGGAGAATGCCAAATATGAATGGCGCGGAACTCTGCCAGTGGCTTCGGTCACAGGATCTTCCACGCTACGTCTATTTCATCATGGTCACGGCTCACGAGGACGTGTTCGGCTTGGTAAATGGGCTTGATTCAGGTGCTGACGACTACGTGAAGAAGCCCGTCATCATGAATGAACTCTTGGCTCGCCTACGATGCGGACAACGAATTCTAAACTTAGAACGTCGGCTCAAGACACTCGCTGGCGAGCAAGCCACAGCGTTCATGGAAGAATTGACGTAGTCAGAAAGACGTCTCTTTTGGTTGTTCTATCTTTTACAACCCACCCAATCCGGTAATCCAGGTAATCCAGATTGGCAGTCAGTTTGCGCTAGGTGTTCAACTGTGACCTAGGCTTCGAATGGTAAGTAGGCGAATTGTGCGCCTATTCGCGACACCATTCTCCAATAGCACACTTTCAGCATGTCAAAGTGGATTCGCAACCTGTGGCAAAACTGCCGTACTTCAGCCGACGAACTCGCGACCAGGTCCCGTTGGGCCCAGCGACGGAACACGGAAACGGTAGGTCAAGCGCGCCCCAATACTATCGACCTAGAAGCTCGAATTCTCTTTAGCGCGGTTCCGTTAGATGTCGCTGCGCTGGAGAATCAGTCGACAGATGTTGCCGTCATCGATTCCGGCAACAATGGTGACGCAGAGAGTTCGTCGATCTTTGAAAGTCAAGCTGTTCGCGAAGTGATCGTGATTGATGGTGGTGTGGAATCGATCGATCAGTTGCTGGATGATCTTGCAAATGAAAGACCAAATGCGGCGGTTTTCATTTTGGACAGCCAGAGTGATGGTGTTCAACAGCTGACTGACATACTTGATAGTTATTCGAATCTTGACTCGCTGCACATCATTTCCCATGGCGAACCAGGAACCATCCAGCTTGGAAACACGACACTCAGCGAAAACAACGTAGCTGGATACGCTGGACAAATTGCGTCTTGGCAATCTGCTTTTTCTTCCGACGCTGACATCTTGATTTACGGCTGCGATTTGGCTGGCACGCAGTCAGGTGAACACTTCGTCGATTCACTGAGCGCTCTGACGGGTGCTGATGTCGCGGCGAGCACCAACAAGACGGGACATGAAGATCTGGGTGGTGATTGGATATTGGAGTATGGCGTTGGTGTGATCCAAACGGAGATACCGTTCTCTAATCTGTTGCAGGAAAACTGGTTTTCAACCTTAGCGCCAAACGAAGCGCCGCTCAACATTGCCCCAACCAGTGGGCGAACAGAGGTTGATACGCCGCTAGTGTTTTCATCTTCCACTGCAAATGAACTGTCAGTGCTGGATGTCGATACCGGAACAAGTGATTTGCAAATCACGCTTGAGGTTACCAATGGAACACTATCGTTAGGTAATGTCCTGCCGGTCGTAATTTCACAAGGCACAGGCGCCAACGATACATTGGTAGAGTTCTCTGGAACACAATCAGAAATCAACGCGGCGCTGGATGGGCTTGTCTTTACACCGGACACTGGGTTCTACGGACGTGCCGACCTGGGAATTACGACAGATGACCTGGGGACAGGGACGGGAACCGGAGGGGCTTTGCAAGACAGTGATGGATTCGCGATTTATGTTGGCACAGAAATCGTCAGAGAAGATCAATTCCAGGTCAATCCTGGATCGCCAGAGGATCCCGTCAATTCAAACGAATCGACAAGCGACGATAGAGAGAGTCATACTCGTTCCGTCGCCGCACACGACGATGGTTCCTATATTGTCGTTTGGCAAGATGACGCTCGCACTCCGACGAAGGAAAGCGACATCTTTGCGCAGCGTTTTGACCAAGACGGGAATAGAATTGGCCAATCATTCCAAGTCAATGTTTTTGACGACGGTGATCAAACAGAAGCGTCTGTAGTGGTCGATGGAGAAGGCAATTTTGCTGTTATCTGGACGAGCGACGGTCAAGACGGTGATGGGGCAGGAATCTACATGCGCCGTTTCAACGCCGACGGTACCGCGATTGATGCGATGGATGTGCTGGTTAACGACACAACCCAAGGTAACCAAACTCGGCCAACCATAGCCGCCAATGATGCCGGCCAAATTGTCATCGCTTGGCAAACGCAAGGCGCTAACGCAGGAATCTATGCCAATGAATTCACGATATCGGGCGGTTTGGGCAGCGGAGAGTTTCCGGTCAGACTGGGCGCCGACGCGACGAATCCAGCAATCGATATTAATGAATCGGGTGACTTTATCATCGTTTGGCAAGAAAACGGAATCTGGCGACGCCGCTACGGATCGCAAGCAGATGCTGGTCCCATTCAGATCGATAGCAACCCAGATTCAACCAACCCAACTGTGGCGTACCAAAACGATGGGCGATTTGTAATTGCGTGGACATTAAACGCAACCTTCCCGCCTTTCACGAATTCCAATCCCTCGATCATAGTTCAGGCGTTCGGCTCTGATGGTATCGGGGGCAGCGCGGTGGAACATGAAGGGGGGCTAGTTAGCGCCTTTGCAAGAGAACTCTCGTTGGAAAGTGATCATCAGGGCAATTTTGTGTTGGCTTGGCGACGAACTGTTGTTTCTAGCGAACGCATTTCGCTAGCTCGGCTGTCAATCGATCCTACGAGTAACGAGGTTCGAATTAGCCCCATTGTAAATGTGAGTGGTCCCACTCCAGCCGGCGTCGATACAAGGACACCCTCCGTTTCGCTGGTTGACCCACAGAATTTTATAGTGGTATGGACTCAGGAAACTGGCGCTGACAGTTCGGTCATTGCTCGTCGAATTGGAACAGGTGCTCGCGAGGCGATTACATTCACAACAGCCGATGCAGGTGATTTTAACGCCGGAGCGTTCGAATTTGGACAGCTCTTGTCATTCACGAACCCAAATCTCTCACTCGAAAATGGTGCAGGGGGAACGACCACTGGCACACCTGTACTTCTATCGGATGCAAGGCCCTTCACTAATCCAGACACCGCGATCAACGCGATTCATAGAGTCGGCTCCAATATCATCATTGGAGAAGGTGCTGGCGCGGTGCAGGTTCAACAAGGCGACTTGTTGCTGTCCTTATTTGATGTGACCGATGTGCTGGGTGTCCAACTCGAGTCAAATGACATACTGCTACTTCGTCCGACGATTGATGGCGAATACTTCGCAATGGGACTTGACATTTTTGCCAACGACTTTCCTGAAACAAGCAGGATTGAAGCATTTTCGCTGGTGGAACGTGACACCACCATAGGTGATACCACCGTCAAGGCAGGCAGTATTCTTTATGTGAGGGCAAACGAAGGAAACTTCGAGCAACACGACATTTGGGTTTGGACTCCCGCTACTCTCGGAGCCAGTACTGCAACGGGTACGTCGGAACTTCTGATTTCCGGAGTGGACATTGGAATCGCAGAGGCAAATAACGGTATTGATGCGCTGGAACTGATCGAGGAAGACACCGTGATTGGCAATCAGCAGTATGATGCTGGTACGATCTTGCTTTCGCTTGGCCGTTCAGCAACGATCGACGGATTAGTTATTCAAGACGAAGATATAGTCTCTTTTGTTGCTGACACAACAACACTTGAATCGGGATCTTCTAGTGGTACCTTCGCATTGCAGTTTGATGGGAGCGATGTCGGCCTGGGCGGAGGTAACAATGAAGATGTCAAGTCGCTGGTTGCCGAAGGCGTTGCGCCAGTAAATGCAGCAACTAACCAGCCCCCAACGCTAACAACTTCGGCTACAAACCCGACATCCATCGAACAAACACCCACAGATCTATTTAGTTCTTCTAGTGTCGATGTTGGAATGTCAGGTCAGCGGATCGAATCGATCCAACTGGAATTCTCAGGCCTTCAAGACGGTACAGATGAAACCTTGATAATCGATGGAACCGAAGTTTCACTCAGCATGCCAGGAAACCACATTACTGGCAATTCTTTTTATGGCGTCGAAGTTGTTGTGATGGGATCTGATACGAGGATAACAATCTCTCGCAGCAATGGATTCCGAGCGGAAGATGCTGAGCAACTACTCGACACGTTGCAGTACATCAATCACAACGATGAACCCTCTACCCTGGCACGCACAGTCACGATTGCGAGCATCAAAAATGACGGAGGTACCGACGGCGGTGGTGTAGATACGTCGAATCCAAACATTGCATCAACGATCACAGTGGTGGGTGTCAATGACGAGCCAAGTGCTGTCAGCACTCCACTGAACCCAACAATCGATTCTTTAAGCTTCGTCTCTCTGTTTTCGTCGACCTCGATCAATACCGTGGAATCAACAGACGAAATCACACTCATTGAATTGAATGTCACAGGCGTTACAAATCCAGGTACCGAATCGATCGAGTATGACGGAGATATTCTTGCAATCGTCAATGGCACCAATACCACCAGTAGTGGTTTTCAGATTAGCACGAGCGTGTCGGGGGCTGATGCGACGATCCAGATCACGCGATCTGGCAATTTCACTGTTGCGGAAGCAGAACTCTTGATTGATGGACTGCGCTACCAAATCACTACAAATATGCCTGCTGGGAATGAACGCACGGTACAACTGTCGAGAATCCAAGACAATGGTGGAACGTTGAATTCTGGTGACGACTCGGTTGATCTAAACATTACGTCTACGATTTCCATTGACACTGTCAACGATTCACCGGTTGTATCCACCGACTCCTTGAATCCGAATTATACGGAAAACGGTACACCGGTAAGCGTCTTTGAAAACACTTCGATCGACTTGGTGGAATCGTCACAATTTGTTAGGGAAATTGTGCTGAACGTCGACGGCGTTGAAGACGCAAGCCAAGAGTTTCTTGAGATCGGTGGAACGAGCTACGCACTGAATTCTGGATTCCACACAGCAGGTGGAAACCAGATCAACCTTACTGTTGCCGGAAACCTTGCAACGATAACGATTCAACGTCCAGCCAACACATTAACAAATGTCGATGCGCAGAACCTGATCGACAATATCCGATTTCATAGCACTTTGGACGACCCGCAGGTTGCTACGCGTGATGTTGTGCTTGTGTCGGTCCAAGACAGTGGGGGTATCGCCAATGGTGCAAACGATAGAACCACAGTCAATACGACCTCGGTCGTTACTATCAATGCGGTCAACGATCAACCGATTGCATCGACACTTGGATTGAACCCGATGTTTTTCGAGAACAGTTCGCCCGTTGTCCTGTTCAGCAACACCACTCTTGATTTGGTCGAAGCCAGCCAAGAAGTTGCACAGGTAAGACTACGCGTGTCTGGTATCGAAAGTTTCGCAGATGAATTCTTGCGAATTGATGGTCAAGACATTGCGTTCAATAGCGCACCGGTTGTGACCACATTGAACGGTTTCAATGTGAGCATCACAAGTACTGGCAATACCGCGACGGTCAATATCAGCGGAACCACTGGATTTACCGCCGCGCAAGCGATCGCATTGATCAACGATGTAAAGTATGGAACTGTGTTGGAAGATTTTCAGTCACCGACACGAGAAGCTGCATTGCTGTTGGTCCGTGACGATGGAGGAACGCTCAATGGAGGCGAGGACGTTGACAACGATGTCCATGTGTCGAACGTTTCGATCCAGCCACGCAACGATGCTCCTACTCTGACAGCAACGCCGCTGAACCCATCGTATGCCGAAGGCAGCACTGCGGTACAAGTGTTCGAATCGACTGCGATTGGAACGGTTGAAAACGGGCAGTTGATTCAGCAATTCGGATTCCGAGTTGAAGGCATTCAGGATGCGAATCAAGAATTCATCACCATTGATGGAAAAGAGTACGCATTGATTTCGGCTACCCACACAACGTCAGCAAACCAGTTGACGGTGATGGTAATCAACAGTGGTTCAAGCAGCGACATTCTAGTTTCCAAACCAGGTTTCGACTTTTCCACTGCCGTTGCCGAGGGCCTTGTCGATGGTATCAGCTACCGAAGCAGTAACAATAACACGATCGATTCGAATCGCGTTTTTCGTTTTCTATCCATTCAAGACAATGGTGGGACATTAAACGGCGGGACAGACACTCTGTTTTCGAGTCTCATGTCCACTGTATCGGTAACTGCCACGAATGACCCACCGATGGTCAGCTCGAACGCGCAAAATCCAACATTTGCGGAAGGCGGACCAAGCGTTGCGTTGTTCGATTCAACTTCTGTTGACACGATTGAAAACACAGACCAAATAGTTTCGCTGAATATTTCGGTTAGCGACCGTCAGAACGGTGCAGATGAGCAGTTGGAAATCGATGGGCAAACTGTCGCATTGATTGACGATTCGTTTGTCACCGCTGCGAACGGCTACACGGTAGATGTGGTTGTGACTGGAACTGACGTGGATATCACGATCGCGCGGCTAGGCAATTTCATGGCCTCGCAGGCTGAAGCTTTGATTGACGGATTGAGATATCAAAAGCTATCCGATGACTTGGTAGGCACAACACGTACCGTTACGATCGAATCGATCCAGGACAGTGGCGGAGGTACCGACACCACGAGTGTTGGCATTTCATCAGTCATTAGTTTTGACGTTGTCAATGACGCACCTGTTTTGACTGTGACCGAATTGAACGAAACGTTTACCGAAGGCGGAATCGCAGTCAATGCTTTTTTGAATGCGTCAGTTGATACCGTTGAGTCGGGACAATCGTTGACGGAATTGGTGGTTGAATTGCACAACATCCAAGACAACGTGAATGAGGCTCTCGTAATCGATGGCGATACGTTGGCGATACCGGGTGTCCACACGACCACGGCGAATGGATTCATGGTTGATGTTGCTTTTTCCGCGCCAGTTGCTACCTATACAATCACACGCCCGACCGGCGGTTTTACGGTTGCGGAAGCCAATGCGTTGATCAACGATTTGCGTTACATCCACACGTCAGACGACCCCACCGGACCTGACCGTTTCGTTTCCATTACGTCAGTTAGCGATGACGGTGGCACCGCCAATGGCGGCCAAGACACAACAAGTTTGAGCTTTCAATCCACCATCGCAGTCGTCGGGCAAAACGACGCTCCTACTTTTTCAGGTGTTGCTTTGGATCCTACCTTCACCGAAGGTGACACGGATGTGAATCTCTTCAACGTGACAAGCATCGATTCGATTGAACTCTCTGACAGTATCCAAGAAATTGCCCTAGAAGTCGACCTTCTTCAGAACGCTGCCGACGAATCACTGCGGATCGATAACGAACTGATCTCGTTGGCACCAGGGTCTCATACCACTTTAGCGAATGGCTACACCGTTGATGTTGTTAGCAGCGGCACAACCTCTCAGGTTACCATTTCCACAGCAACCGGTTTTCTTGATTCGGAAGCAATCACGCTGATCAACGACCTGCAATACGCGCATTCAATCGATGATCCTTTGGGAACAAGAGACATCAGACTCGTTTCTGTGACGGACACAGGAGGAACGGCGGGCACAGGTGTCGATACAACGATTTTGAATCTGACTTCTAATGTCGCTCTTGTAGGACAAAATGATGCACCTGTTGTGTCGGCAACTGCACTGAATCCGACTTACACAGAAGGTGATTCGGGCGCAAGCGTTTTTGAGTCGGCAAGTTTTGATGCAATTGAAGCATCTGATCAAATCCAAGAAATTGTGATTAGCGTTTCCGATCTTCAGGATGCGACTTCCGAGTTGCTCCACATCGACGGCGAACTGATTGCTTTGACAACCGCAGGACATACGACCGCCAACGGTGGCTTTTCGGTTGATGTACAAAACTCGGGTGCGACGACTCTGATTAGCATTTCCAAAACCGGTGGCTTCTTGGAGTCGGAAGCCGTCGCGCTGATCGACAACCTGCAGTACGAAAATTCAATTGATGATCCTTCGGGAACAAGGGGTGTCACACTCGTTTCAGTGACGGATACTGGGGGGACGACAGGAACTGGAATCGACACGACCTTTGTCAATCTTTTGTCGACCATTTCCCTTGTTGGACAAAATGATGCGCCGGTTGTTTCACTTAGTTCACTGGACCCGACATTCACAGAAGACGGCGCTGATGTAAACGTCTTTACAGCCTCTAATTTTGACTCGATCGAAAGCTTGGATCAGATTCTTGAAGTGGTTGTTGAAGTCAGTGGGCTTCAAGATCCGGCGTCTGAATCGCTTCGCATCGACGGCCAACAGATTTCATTGGCGACGGGGTCTGACACAACGCTCGCGAATGGCTACAGCGTTGATGTTGTTAACGCTGGCGCAAGCTCTCAGGTCACGATTTCCAGATCAACTGGGTTTCAGGATTCAGAGGCCAACGCACTTCTTGACAGCCTGCAGTACTCAAATTCGATCGATGATCCTTTGGGAACCAGAGACGTCACACTCGTTTCTGTGACGGACACGGGAGGAACGGCGGGCGCAGGTGTTGATACAACGATTTTGAATCTGATTTCTAATGTCGCTCTTGCAGGACAAAATGATGCACCTGTTGTATCGGCAACTGCACTGAATCCTACCTACACAGAAGGTGATTCGGGCGCAAACGTTTTTGAGTCGGCAAGTTTTGATGCAATTGAAGCATCTGATCAAATCCAAGAAATTGTGATTAGCGTTTCCGATCTTCAGGATGCGACTTCCGAGTTGCTCCACATCGACGGCGAACTGATTGCTTTGACAACCGCAGGACATACGACCGCCAACGGTGGCTTTTCGGTTGATGTACAAAACTCGGGTGCGACGACTCTGATTAGCATTTCCAAAACCGGTGGCTTCTTGGAGTCGGAAGCCGTCGCGCTGATCGACAACCTGCAGTACGAAAATTCAATTGATGATCCTTCGGGAACAAGGGGTGTCACACTCGTTTCAGTGACGGATACTGGGGGGACGACAGGAACTGGAATCGACACGACCTTTGTCAATCTTTTGTCGACCATTTCCCTTGTTGGACAAAATGATGCGCCGGTTGTTTCACTTAGTTCACTGGACCCGACATTCACAGAAGACGGCGCTGATGTAAACGTCTTTACAGCCTCTAATTTTGACTCGATCGAAAGCTTGGATCAGATTCTTGAAGTGGTTGTTGAAGTCAGTGGGCTTCAAGATCCGGCGTCTGAATCGCTTCGCATCGACGGCCAACAGATTTCATTGGCGACGGGGTCTGACACAACGCTCGCGAATGGCTACAGCGTTGATGTTGTTAACGCTGGCGCAAGCTCTCAGGTCACGATTTCCAGATCAACTGGGTTTCAGGATTCAGAGGCCAACGCACTTCTTGACAGCCTGCAGTACTCAAATTCGATCGATGATCCTTTGGGAACCAGAGACGTCACACTCGTTTCTGTGACGGACACGGGTGGAACGGCGGGAACCGGCGTTGACACGACAAGCCTAAACTTGAATTCGGAAGTATCACTGAACGGAATCAATGATCGCCCCCTATTGAACGTAACGCCGGACAATCCGAATTTTCTGGAAGGCGATGGACCAGTAGGTGTATTCTCCAACGCATCAATTGACCTTGTCGAAAGTGCAGATTCCGTTGAAACAATAGTCATCCAAATCACCGGGCTACAAAACGGTAGTGATGAAATTCTGCAAATCGATGGCCAAGACATTTCGCTTTCAACGGGCAACATCGTGACAGCGAATGCCGGATTCGCCCTGGACGTCGCTGGCACGGCGACGGATTCAACAATCAGCATCACGCGTCCGGCAGGCTTTTCCACAGCTGATGCCGCTACGTTGATCAACGAACTTAAGTATCTGAACAATGCAGTCGACCCCTTAGGAGCGACACGTGACATCACCATCCTAACGCTCCGCGATGATGGCGGTACTGCTGGTGGCGGAGTTGATTCGATCGCATCGTCAATCAATTCGCAAGTCACGATTGGTGCTGTGAATACTCCTCCGAGCCTGACATCGCTAGCTCAGAATCCAACGTTCACGGAAGGCGATTCTTCTGCTGCGTTGTTCGCTTCGACGAATGTTGATACCAGCGAAGCTATCGACCTTGTGCAACAGGTGTTTTTGACCGTCAGTGATTTGCAGAACGGTACCGACGAGGAATTGATTGTTGATGGAACGGCCATTGAATTGGTGTCGGGGTCAACAACGACAACACTAGGCTACCAGGTTGATGTCACGTTGAATGGAAACACTGCCGATGTGGTCATTGGCACAGGCGGTGGAATCTCTAACACAGACACAGCATCGCTGATCGATGGAATTGATTATCAAAACCTGTCTGACGATCCTTTGGGTACCAACCGTACTGTCCGAATTGTGTCGATCACTGACAACGGAGGAGGCGATGACACTGGATTCCCAGCGATTGACTCAGTTGTCGATCTCGTTTCTGTAAACGACGCTCCATTGGTGACAATTGGCGCGAGCAATCCAACGCTGACAGAAGACTCGTCACCGGTCAGTCTATTCGCATCGGCGACCATCGATTTAGTTGAATCAGCTGACCAGGTGCAGATGATTGGGCTTTCGATTAGCGGATTAGAAAACGGAGCTGCCGAATCGATCACGATCGATGGAACTGAGCTCGCTCTTATCAATGGCAACTCCACAACATCCGCAGGCGGCTTCGATGTGTCCATCTTGCTTTCTATGGGCGGTGCGCAGGCGGATATTGAAATTTCTAGAGGCACTGGTTTTACGAGTGCAGAAGCAAGTGACTTGATCACGTCTTTGCAATATCAAAATTCCAGTCAAGACATTCTTGGTAGTACACGCGTTGTGACGATCACCGAGCTTCAAGATGACGGTGGTACTGGCAATGGTGGGATCGACCTGGCGTCTTTGGCGGCTCAATCGACAATCTCTCTACTGGAAGTCAATGATGAACCCGTTTTGACTGCCGGTGGTTTGAATCCCACATTCACGGAAGATGCTGGCTCTGTGTCGCTCTTTAGTGCGACCAATTTGAATTTGGTTGAAGCCAATGACCTGGTCGAAAGTATCGAAATTGGATTCACAGGAATCGTTGATGGAGCCAACGAGCAAGTCGTGATCGATGGGTCGCAGATTAGCTTGGACGGTAGCGTTACGACAACGGCGTCAGGATATCAAGTTGTTACATCTGCCGGACCTGCTTCTACCGTAACCATTTCGGGCGCTAGTGGAATAACGAACACGGATGCCATTTCCATACTAAGCTCGGTGGCGTACCAGAATTTGGGGGACGATCCAACCGCTGGTTTGCGCACAGCCACAATTCAGCTGATCCAGGACAATGGCGGTACAAGCAACGGAGGTGACGATAGCTTGAATCCAAACATCGTTTCCAACATTTCGGTTGTGCCCGTTAACGATGCTCCCACATTTACTACCGATCAAAACAACCCTACTTTCATCGAAAATGCATCTCCAGTTGTTCTATTCCAGAACACCAATCTGAGCGTGATCGAGAGTGGTGACCAAGTCCAAAGCCTTCGTGTCACGGTTGCCGAGATCGAAGATTTTGCTAACGAGTTCTTGTTGATCGATGGCGAAAGTGTTTCGTTGGTTGCAGGATCAAATACTACAGCAGCCAATGGCTACCTGATCACGGTCACCAACCCCAGTGGTTCCGAAGCAACGCTAGTGATCGAAAGAGCTAGCGGATTCAGTTCAGTTGCTGCGGAAGCATTGCTCGATAGCATCGCCTACGAAAATCGAAGCGACGATCCAGTTGGACCACAGCGAACTATCACCGTTAGTGAAGTCCGGGACAACGGCGGGACGAATGCGGGAGGTGTCGACGTTAGCTCCAGCACTCCAGTTTCCTCGGTCGTAATGATTAGCCCAGTCAACGACGCGCCAGTGGTTGTGGCAAGTGCTAGTGGCGAGAGTTTTACGGAGAATGGTACCGCTGTTTCGATCTTCGGCTCCGCTACCGTTGACTTGATTGAAGCCAACGATGCTGTCCAGTCCGTAGAACTAACGGTGTCAGGCATCTTGGACGGAGCCAATGAGCAACTAACTATCGCTGGGACATTGATTGATCTTGTTACAGGAACCCATACTGCGGCGAACGGTTTTACCGTGAATGTGGTGACTAGCGGCTCGGATGCCAACGTGAACATTACACGCAATCAGGTATTTTCAGCCAACGATTTAGAAACGTTACTCACCCAAGCACAATACAGCGTTGCCGGAGACCAGGTGACTGACGGGCAACGTGTGGTTACGATCGCGCGACTGCAAGATACCGGAGGAACTTTGAATTCGGGTGATAACGATTCCCTGCCCGCAATTCAGTCAGCAATCACTGTCGTGGGCGTGAATGACTCGCCAACCATTACAGATTCAATTCTTGCACCTACCACCGACAATGAAACCAACCCACCAGGAGCAACCATTAGCAGCTTGCTTGGGCCAGGGTTCGTTGATGCGGATGGCGATAGTCTTGCTGGGGTTGCTGTTGTCTCCAACACAGCTAACCCAAGCAATGGAGTTTGGCAGTACAGCAGTGACGGTATCAATTGGTCCGACATTGGATCTGTCAGCGATTCGTCTGCCCTTGTGTTATCGTCGAATACTCTGGTTCGGTTCTTGCCCCAACTGCACTTTGCTGGTGCGCCAGCTAGTTTGGTAGTCCATGCAATCGACTCAAGTCTGCCAACCACATTCTCGACTTCGGGAACAGCAGAATCCCGAGTCGTTGTATCCACGTCTAGTCTTGCACCTAGCTCGGCCATCGGCCCAGATTCCGGCGCAATCACGACTTCCGTTAGCATTTTGAATTTCGCGCCAACGATCACCGATACCAATGATACTTTCATCCAAGACAACGAAGTAGCGCAGCCGCTTGCGTCAGTTGTGATCAACGACGCGAATTTGGATTTGCTGACAACTCGAATCGTGGTTAGCGGTGGCGTTACAAATGGGGAGTTTTCAGCGGATTCATTGGCGGCTGCTGGAATTTCTCTGACTGCGCCGGGGGTCTACGAACTGTCGACTCCATCATCGGCTGCGCAAATACAAGCCGCACTCAGGTCACTCGTTTATGAGCCAAGTGAGAACCAAGTCGCCGTTGGGGCAACGCAGTCCACGACGTTCACGATCGAAGTCGCCGACAGCTTGGAAACAACCACCGACGCGACAGTTCTAAATGTGTTGTCAGTCAACAGTTCACCGCTGAATCAAAATTTAGAGCTCGCTACGATTGACGAAGACGTATTTGACCCGGCGGGTTCATCGGTGGTCGATCTGGTAAATTCGATAACAGACCCCGATTTTGGCGGTTCAGTCATTGGCATAGCAGTGGTGGGCAACGACGCGAACCCAGCGACTGAGGGTGTTTGGCAGTACACAGCCAATGGTACCGACTGGATCAGCATTGGGGCAGTTAGTGAATCCAATGCACTAACGATCGCGGCCGACACGCTGGGACATGCAAGGATTCGGTTCCTACCCAATGCAAACTTCAATGGCACGCCGAACCCACTGCAGATTGTGACCTTGGACAATACGTTCGCGCGAGCGTTTTCGGCAAGCGACGGGATCCGCCGAACCATTGACGTCACGACGAATACTTCAACCGACTATGTCAGCGACACAGTAGCCAACGTGGCGATCAATGTCGCATCCATCAATGACCGACCCACATTTCAAGCAATTGCAACGCAGGCAGTCACTGCAGGTGAGTCTTTTGCATCACCATCATCGTTGTTTCAGGCAGCCAGTAACGACGTTGATGGCGACATATTGCAGCCCGTACTTGTAAGTGGGCCTTCGAACGGATCTCTGACACTGAATCCGGACGGTTCGTTCATCTACGTTCCCGATCCAGATTTCCTTGGCATCGATACTTTTCAGTGGCAAGCCAGTGATGGTGATTTGTTAAGTGAAGTCGAAACAGTTGTCTTGGAGGTCATTCCTGTCATAGCGCTCGATGTCAACTCCGGGCCAGCCGATACAATCGGATCGGAGAATGAATCAGAGAACGAATCCGACAGTGAATCCGAACAGGAGTTGGAGCCCGAAGAAGAAAGTCAAGAATCCGCTGCGGAACCGCGGAGCATCGACAGGCCGAATTCATCAGAGAACGCTGCTCCAGCACCAGTCCTTTTAGCTGTCAATGTCTTGAATGTTGCTACGGACACGGCAGACGATGACCTGATTGGGGTGTTCTTTTCACCAAGTCTAGAAGCAGAAGCGAAAGCTGATTCTGAGCAAAGCCAGAAACAGAACGCCAAGCAATCTCGTGGCGCCGAAGACGAGGGCCAGCGTTCCGGCACGCAATTCAGACAAACTGGATCGATCCAATCAGTTGACTATGCACTGATCAATGCCCCAGGTGAACTATGGACAGAGTTGGACGCTGCTCGGGAGAGTGTCGAGTCCCAACTTGAAAATGACATGCTGAAGGTTGGGACAACGGGATTCGCGGCTAGCGGGTTCACCGTGGGATTTGTGGCTTGGGCAATTCGAAGTGGATTCCTGCTGTCCAGTTTCCTAGCTCAAATGCCAGCTTGGCGGTCGATTGATCCGCTGCTGATCATGCAGGGTGGATTCGGAAACATGGACGACGAAGAAACGCTGGAAGAAATGATGCAGCGTGAAAGCGAATCGTTGGACAATGAATCCGCTTGAGCGTCTTGGGTTGTTTTGCATCTTGGGCTGTTTTGTCTAACCGAATAGAATCACGGCTTCTTCCTACGGAGCCTGATACGTGAGCGAAAATATACAACTGAGTGTGATCTGCTGCGATGATTCGCCAGCTCGGCATTCGCAATTGATTACTCGATCGATGCCCTTGGCCGATTTGGAACCGTTAGTGATTTCAACTGAGGTTCAAGAATTGCCAGCCGGTCGCGCGAGGGGCCTGCACCTTGCAGCAGCCGATGCCGAACATGGCAAGGTGACATATTTGCAAGAGATCTTGGAGGGCGGATTCTTCGTCTACGTTGGTCAATCCGACAACCTTCAAGAACATTGGCTTGGCCCTGGCTGTTGGGCCGCGTTCTGCGATCACGAAGGCACAGGCCACGCATCACGAGTCGGCCCCAACGGTTGCAAGCGAAGGTTTCGCCTATTACGCGGTTTACTGATACCGTGATTGTTTGGCAGAGCTAGTCACGTTCCCCAGGGTACCTCAGTTTTTGAAATCTGCATAGAACAACTCAAAACCGAAATCGCGGAAGTAAAAAGTAACATCAAAGAGCCTGCAAAACGAAAGACCAAGACTACCACTCCAAAAACTACCGATCCGAAGCAGCGGCCGAGGTAAATCCAAATCCACCAAACCAGGAAGTCCTCGAAGGGCCATGGGCAATTCTATGTCACTGATTGTGTCCCAACTCGCTGCTTCACCTTTCGGTCCAGAGGCGGCTGCGGAAGCTAACTCAAACGCTGTCATCAGCAATGAGTTGCTGTTGGAAATGTGTTGTGACACTACCCAGCAACCACTCAACTGTCTTTTGTCTGCTCACACAGCAGCGGAATATGAATCTTATTCGCGACGTAAAGACAGCTATGTGTTCATCGAACGGCACCGCGGGCACTTCGATGTGTATGTCGATCCGGTCCATCAACGGTCCTGAAATTTTCCCCATGTACTTTTCGACTTGAGGTGGTGTGCAGTTGCAGCTGCGCCTTGGGTCGCTACGGTACCCGCATGGACACGGATTCGCAGCAGCAATTAGCATGAAGTCGCTGGGAAACGTAGTCGACCGTAGGGCTCGGGCGATCGTGACGACACCGTCTTCGAGCGGTTGCCGCATCACCTCCAAGGTCTTGCGATTGAATTCAGGAAGTTCATCCAAGAACAATATCCCGTTGTGCACTTTGCTGATTTCACTAGGCGAAGGTGGGCTTCCGCCGCCGACCAGTCCGTCGTCAGAGATGGTGTGGTGTGGGCTGCCATGTCGACGAGCCACCGCTACGATAACCTTGATCAGTCCACCCAAATTTTTTGATGCTGAGAGCAAAAACTCACAGCCTCGGAGGCCGGCACCTCTTAGCTGGCAGCTCGTTTTCCGGGTTTCTTTCGAGGTGGTTTGGCGATGATCGATATTCCAGGCAAGCTTGATGCGCCGCCGTGAAACGTTCGGTGGCCATCAATGGTGTGATCGAAAACAAACGCTCCTGCCGGAATTCCGGCTCGCGGTGAAACACGTAAAATCGCCGGATGCCCACACTCATTGCAACGGACTCGCAATCCGTGGCTCTCTAGCAAAACGTGGATCGACTGAGCTAGTTCCCGGTTGAGTTCCAGCGACCCCATCGATTCGCCGGCCAGAACACGCAGCTGCTCTTGGATAGCAAGGCGAATGGTCCTCTGAAGCTGATTAATCTCCTGCTGCAACTTGGCCAACGCTGTCGCTGGATTCTTGGATTCTGGCGCAGGTTCAGTCATCAGAGTGCCGAAAGATCAATAAAATCAGGGCGGGAAAACTATCTCTTGATTACCTTATACAAATTGTATAAGCTGTCTAGTGGATTTGGTCCGAGATTCCGATGGTAAAGAAAGTTGGGTGGTTCAGATCACCCCAATCGCCAAACCTGACCATCACTTTCCTAGTTCTGGAATCCAACTTCCAGGTCAGGATGGCAATCAGTCAGGGTTATTGATTACTTTCCACCGACTTTGAGCAAATTTTCATCCAACAGCGACTGAGAGACGATGTCTGTCAACCAGCAAACGATTGAAGAAACGAAGGCACAGATTCGCGGACTGGTCAATGAGATCGCTTCGCTTGTGAAGGCGGGTGCGCCGGCCGATGAGTTTTATCCTGAACTACTGACACGAATCATCACTGCGTTGGCGGCACACGGTGGTGCGGTTTGGCTTTTGGACGAAGACCGTCAACTGTCTTTGCAATATCAAATCAACGCAGAGCCATCGATCTTGTCCGATGACAGCGACGATGCGACTCGGCACACGCGATTGATACAGCGGGCTGCCAATTCTGGTCAGTCTCTGTTGGTGCCTCCCTATTCGGGCACAACTGACGCAGATGCGCACGGCAACCCAACAAGACACCTGCTAGTTCTTGGGGCGTTGACTCATGATGACAATAAAGATGGTTTGATTGAGATTTTTCAGCGGCCAGACACAGCTCCAGATACTCAACGCGGTTATTTGCGTTTCTTAGAGCAAATGTGTGGGATGGCTTCGGATTGGCTGCGAGGTCAGAAGCTTCAAAAGCTTGGCGACCGCCAGGTACTTTGGCAACAATCGGATTCGTTTGCGAGATCGGCTCACGAATCTTTAGACCTGAAGGAAACGGCTTACATCGTTGCCAACGAAGGTCGCCGTTTGATTGGCTGTGACCGTGTCAGCGTTGCGATCAAAAAGGGTCGCAAATGCAAGGTCGCTGCGATTAGCGGACAAGACACAATCGAAAACCGAAGCAACATCGTAATGGCGCTTAACAACTTGGCGACACGAGTTGTGGCTGCTGGCGAACCACTTTGGCATGACGGGGCGACAGAGGATTTGCCACCGCAAATCGAGGACGCCCTAGAAGACTACGTTGACCAATCCTATGGTCGTAACATTGCGGTACTGCCACTGCGTGAGCCGCAGCGAAAGCTAGGGCACGAGGAAGAGGGTGGTGCTGCGGGTGAAATCGAGCGCGATGGCGCGCACCGTGGTGAATTGATTGGTGCGTTGATTGTCGAGCAAATCGAGTCCGAATTACCAACAGAAATCTTCCGCGCTCGAACCGATCTTGTCTACGAGCACGGCACTCGTGCGCTTGCCAATTCGCAAGCGCATACCAACCTATTCATGATGCCAGTATGGCGCACACTGGGCCGGGCGACGTGGGTCCTACGCGCTCGTACGTTGCCGAAAACGCTGGGTGTAATTGCGTTGGCCACGCTGGTGATTTTGGCGTTGGTCTTCGTGCCCAAGGATTTCACGCTTGAGGCAGATGGGACCTTGATGCCAACGGCGCGTCACAATGTCTTTGCAACGATTGACGGCGAAGTTGAAACCGTCTTGGTAGACCACGATTCAAAGGTCATTGCGGGCCAGCCGTTGGTGAAGTTGAAAAATCCAGAAATTCAAATCCAGTTGACCGAGCTACAAGGTCAGTACAGTGCTTCGCTCGCAGAATTGGGAACCGTCAACGGCCAGTTAGCATCCTATGAATCAAGGCTAGAACCGTCCGAGCGCAATGCACTGCTTGGGCAGCGATCGGAATTGGTAGTCAAATTACAAACGTTGAAAGAGAAACTTGCTCTTCAGGAGGAGCGTGCGGCCCAGTTGATCGTACGAGCCCCGATTGCTGGCATCGTGACATCATGGGACGTTCAGAAAACACTTGCTTCGCGACCAATCATGACGGGGCAGATTTTGATGGAAATCGCGGATGTAAGTAAGCCATTTACTCTGGAGCTGGAGCTACCAGAAAAACGCGAAGGGCACTTGGATGATTACATCAAGCAAGAGGAGGTCGAGAAACTAGAGGTCTCTTACATCCTCTTTAGTGATCCTGACGCGCCCTTAACCGCCGAATTGCTAGTTAAAAACATTTCCAAGCGAGCCGAGCCCAACGAAGAGCACGGCGGCATTATCAAGATGCATGCAGATCCCAATCTGGATGAGTTAAAAAACCTACAGCCACGTCCTGGCACCAAGATGGTCGCCAAAGTTTATTGCGGTCGAGCTTCGAGTGGCTTTGTGTTTTTCCACGAAGTCTACGAATGGTGCTGCAAATTTTTCTTTTAGCTTGTGTCAAACAAAACAGTCGAATCAATAAAAAATCAGTCTTGGGAGACCACCCGATGCGTCGTTCAAATCTTGTACTGCTAGCCACGCTGTGCTGCTATTGCACAGCTTGGGGGCAATTTGCAGACCCAACCACTCCAGCACCAACGCCACAGACTCAGCCTACTTCGCACAGTTCAAGCGAATGGATTGAGGCGGACAACGAAATGGTTGCGATCATCAAAGAAGTCCAAATTGCTGCTGAGGCGCCGGGCAAGATTACGGAGATGAAAATCGAAGAAGGTGTCGAGATTGCCGAAGGCGATGTTGTTGCCGTGATTGATGACAAACTTGCTGTTTTGAATATGGAGCAAAAGAAGGCCGAAGAAGAACAAGCGATTTTGGAGGCATCCAACGAAGTCAATTTGACTGATGCAAAGAACAACGAAGAACTTGCCAAAGCCGAGGCGGATTCGTTCAAGGAATTGCGACGTCAAAAGGCAATCAATTATTGGGACATGAAAAAGAAAGAGCTGGAGGCAACACGCGCGACACTGCGAATTGATTTGGCAGATATGCAGATGAAAGTCGCCAAGGCGCAATACTTTGTTAAACGCGCCGAGACCAAAATCGCGCAAGCAGAGATCGATCGTCGCCGCATCAAGGCTCCTTTTGCTGGATACATCGAATTGCGGACAGCGCAACCTGGTCAGTGGGTTGAACCCGGCAGCCCTATCGCCACCCTCGTGCAAATGGACAAGCTACGCGTCAATGGCACGATTGATGCTCGAGAGCATTTGGGCGTCGTAAAAATCGGTTCTGCTTGTAGTGTCGAGATCATCAACAGAAACAACGATAGCCCGTTCAAGGTCAACGGAACGGTTGGCTATGTCAGTTCTAAAATCGATATCAATGGGCAATCGAAAATATGGGTCGAAATCAAGAACAGTAAGCAGAACGGCGAGTGGTTGATTAAACCAGGCATGCGAGCCGAGATTTCAATCCGCCGTTAATCATTCGTCTGAACGCTAGAGCCTTTGTTAATTCCCGCAGCCTGTTAGTCATTCATGTCCACGCTTGCCGATTCCCTTGTCAGCAGTTCATCGCGACCGCTGACGGTGCGCAAACGCCCGGACTTGACGCATGCGCGGCACCACTATCAAGGCACCGGTTATTGGGTTTTGAAAGAGCCCGTTGGACTGCAATATTTTCGCTTTCACGACGAAGAGTTCTTCATTCTGAACATGCTGGATGGGCATGTCAGTTTGCAACAGATCAAAGACGGGTTTGAACAGCGATTCGCCCCACAAAAAATCACCTTCGGCGACTTGCAGCAATTCATTGGTATGTTGCACCGTTCAGGCTTGGTGATCAGCAATTCACCAGGGCAAGGAAAGGCGCTTCGCGAGCGAGGGCGCAAGAAAAAGAACAAAGAGCTGATGGGCAAAGTCAGCAATCTGTTTGCAATACGATTTCGTGGGATCGACCCCGAGCGGATCTTGAATTGGCTGCTGCCTGTACTTGGTTGGATCTTCACAGTTCCCGCTTTGATTTTCTTTGCATTGCTGCTGCTTTCGTCATCGTTGTTGCTGGCTAGCCAATACGACACGGTCTATGCACGATTGCCAACGTTTCAACAGTTCTTTGCTGCGGATCGTTGGTTCATTCTCGCCATAACGATGGGGATCGTGAAAGTCCTGCACGAATTCGGGCATGGAATGAGCTGCAAAAAATTTGGTGGTGAATGCCACGAGATTGGTTTCATGCTGCTGGTGTTCACGCCATGTTTGTATTGCAACGTTTCTGATTCGTGGATGCTGCCCAATAAGTGGAAACGGGTCTGGATTGGCGCGGCTGGTATTTATGTTGAAATGATATTGGCGTCGATCGCGGCGTATGTTTGGTGGTTCAGTGAACCCGGTACGACGATCAACGATTTGTGCTTGAACATGATGTTCTTGAATGTAGTGAGTACGGTTCTGATCAACGGAAATCCGTTGTTGCGGTTTGACGGTTACTACATCCTGATGGACACACTGGAGATCCCGAACCTTCGTCAAAAGAGTACGGAGATTCTGAAACGTGGTTTTCAGAAAACCTGTTTGGGTTTGGAGATCCAGGACGATCCGTTTTTGCCGACACGTGGTCACTTCATGTTCGGTTTGTTTACCATCGCTAGCGTGATCTATCGCTGGGTGGTTGTTTTTTCTATCTGCTGGTTCGTGATCAAAGTTCTTGAGCCGTATGGGCTGCAAGCGATTGGTCGGATGGTGGCTGTGGTTGGTTTCTTTGGCTTGGTAGCTCAGCCTGTTATACAAACGTGGAAGTTCTGTCGAACTCCTGGGAGGCTTTCAAAAGTGAAACGTATACCCCTGTTGATTTCACTCGGAATTCTTGGCGCTGTGATCGCCGCAGTGTGCTACATCCCGTTTCCTCATCACGTTGACGCGGCGTTTGAGGTTAACCCCAGTCGAGCGGGGCGAGTTTACGCTGGTACCAGCGGTCAACTGAAATTCGCTGTCGCCCCGGGAACGATTGTCAAAGAAGGTGATACAATTGCGATCCTTGAGAATCCGAATTTGGTGATCCGCATGCACGAATTGGAAGGCCAGGAGAAAATTGCTCGCGTTTCATTAGAGAAACTGAAGCAGCGGGCTGCGCTTGACGAGCGAGCGAAAGCTCAGATTGCAACCCAAGCCGAAATGCTAAATTCGATCTTGTCGGTGAAAGAAAAGACGATGCTGGAAATGAATCGCTTGACGATTACGACTTCGCGAAGTGGTGTCGTGATCTCACCTCCTGCGCGACCCGCGCAAGATACTCAAGACGGACGTTTGCCATCATGGCACGGAACGCCGCTGCAACCTTGCAATATTGGCGCCCTTTTGACCCCCGATGATTTGATCTGTGAAATTGGGTCCCCTGACGAATTCGAAGCGGTACTGGTCATCGATCAAGGGGACATCCAGCTCGTTCGCGGTCAGTCGACAGAGGAATCCAATGAGTTTCGGTCGGTGGACTTGAAATTGGATTCTCGCCGAATCGAAACGTTCCATGGCAAGATTTCTGAGATCGCTTTGTCGCCACTTTCAGCGGCATCAACGACACTTTCCAGTCAGACCGGAGGCGACCTGCAAACAGAAATTGATCCGACTACTGGCCAGATCAAACCCAGAAGTGTGACCTACCAAGCCCGAGTGCCATTGGAAACGATGGATTTGCCAATGCGGCCAGGTTACCGAGGATCGGCCAAGGTGCATGTCGACAAAATGTCGTTAGGAAGCAGGCTTTGGAGATTCATCGCCCAGACATTTAACTTTGAGTTTTAGATCCATTTGCGTAAACGCGGAACAAGACCGGTGCCCAAGCATTGCAAGTCGCGTGACGCATCTACCGTATCTTTCGCGTCTTAACCTTTTCATCAAACTAACAATTGCTAAATCTACGGAGGACCATTCTCGTATTGAAGCTACTGACCGAAGTGATACGATAACGATCCTCTAAACGACTTTTTGGTCGTTGAAAGCACCTGAGCAGATATCACTTGAACGTACACTGATCGTCGACGGTAACGTAACCGCTTTGGCGACTATCCAATTTACTATTGAACAAATTTCCTAGAGACCTTTGGAGAAACAACTATGGCAGAGAAAGACGCCCCCAAGAAGCCCGCAGCTGCAAAGCCCGCAGCCGAAGCCGCCCAAACCCAACAACCAGTTCAGGTTCAGGTCGAAGATGACCACTGTGCTGCGACTTACGCTAACTTTTGTCGCGTGACCGGTTCTCCCGAAGAACTGATTGTTGACTTTGGATTGAACCCACAGCCAATCGGTGTTCCTAAGGACCCGATTCAAATCAAACAGCGAATCATCGTGAACTTTTTCACTGCAAAACGACTGTTGGCTGCCCTGCAAATGTCAGTCGCTCGTCACGAGAGCGTATTTGGCGTTTTGGAAACGGACATCAACAAACGGGTTCGCCCAGGTCTGGCTCAGCAAGCTGCTCCTGCAGCCGCTCCAGCTCCGGCTCCGGCCAAAAAGTAGTTCCACGAGTCGGACGACTTTCGATATCATGAGCCGCGTCACCAGTTTTTGGTGACGCGGTTTTTTTTTGCACGCACCTCCGCCAGAGCGGAAAAATACGGATCAGCTTCACCATGAAATATCCCATCGAATTGCGATTCAAGCTACTTTCTCTTGGTCAACGGATTTCAGCGACCGATGCCGATGGCACGCCGATCATGTACATCAAACAAAAGATGTTCAAGCTGAAAGAGAAGGTCGAGATTTACAACCAGGAAGGCGGCAGTGTGATTTTTCGCATCGAAGCCGACCGGGTGCTCGATTTTTCAGCGAACTACAGTTTTACCGATGGAGCCGGAAACGAATGGGGCGCTGTGCGCCGCAAGGGAATGCGATCATTTTGGTCAGCTCATTATGAAATCATGCAGGACGGCAACGTCGATATGGTGATCAAAGAGCAGAGTCCAATGAAGAAGGTGCTGGAAGGTTTACTAACAGAGATTCCAGTCGTTGGATTCGCGGCAACACTGCTATTGAATCCTACCTATATCGTCTCGCGGCCTGATGGCACGCCACTTTTAAAACTAATCAAACGCCCAGCAGTGTTTGAAGGAAAGTTCTCGCTTGAGAAGTTAAATGATATACCCGAGGACGACGAACTGCGTTCGCTAATGGGACTGATCATGCTGGTACTGCTTGAACGCTCGCGCGGTTAGTGCACCTTTAGCGCAGGTGCCTTGTCTTGACCACCGATCTATCGCCTTGTGCTTGTTTGCGCAGGCGATTGTGAATCGGTGCGACATGTCGCTGTGTAATCACAGTGACCAGCTATCTAAGTGGCTAGAACCCGAGCAACCGGCATAACCGGTCAAGCTGAGAAATCAAAAACTTCTTCCTGTTCCAGATCATTTCTCACCCACTCGATTTGGCAGATAGGTTTCCGGTAGATGTTCTAGCTAGGGCCAAGGCCCTCGCGCTGCCTGCTTTTCATGGGGTTTCATGTCCATATCCGCCTTTTCAGTCGTGTCCAGTGCACGCTTAGTGATTGGTATGCGCAGTGCGCCTTGGGAACTCTGGTGCCGAGAGACTTTACGGAGCTGCCTGTGCTGGCATGGCCATGTCTCGCGTGCCTCTCATCGTTTTCTATCCACAAGTCTATTCAGGCTGGTTGGTGCCAGATCCTGGCAACCCCAGGCAGTGTGTCCAAGTTAATTCGCCTCAATAGTTTGTAATCACGCTGGCAGTTTGGCTTGCCACAAACGCTTTCTAAAACAGAATCATGACATCGATTCCAACTCATTCGACCACCCCTGCGTTCAACGCTACCGTTTTTACAGCTGATGATTCGGTTGTCAAACGATATCCATCCACCGAATCGCAACTAGAGATTTGGCTGTCCAGTACGCAAAACGAGGAAGCGAGTTGCGCGTACAACGAGATCACCACGCTCGAAATCTCGGGCGATCTGGATCCCGCAATTCTGCGGGTCGCGATGGAGCAGTTGGTCGAACGCCACGAATCGCTACGTAGTTTTATCAGTCCTGATGGTCGCGAAGTCGTTGTACGCAAGTGCCCCGATTTTGATTTTGATCTGTTTGATTGGACAAGCGATTCTCTTGCGACGGCTAAAGCAACTGCACGTGAGATAGTGCGTTCGTTTGCGTGCACGCCTTTTGATCTTTGCAATGGACCACTTTTAAGAGTCGCTGTGCAAAAACTGGCGACGGAGCATTACCGCGTAACGTTTGTTGCTCATCACATCGTTATCGATGGCTGGTCGTTAGGAGTGTTTGTTCGTGATCTTGGAATGATCTACGACTCACTCGCTGGAGGACCCGCGTTTACTCTGCCTGCACCGCCGAACTACGTCGACTACTCCGTCAAAATGGATGCGTACTTGCGCTCCGACGAAGGCCAGGCGGACGAAGCGTTTTGGGTCAAACAGTTTGAAAAAGACATTCCGGTGTTGGATCTGCCAGTCACTCACAAACGATCTCATTTGCGGTCGTACACCTCTGGACGTCACGATCATCACTTGCCGCCTGAACTGGTTGCTCGTATTCGCAAGGTTGGTGCAAAATCTGGCTGCAGCTTGTTCGGCGCTGTTTTCACAGCTTTCCAAAGCTATTTGGCGCGAATCACTGGCAACAACGATTTCTGTATCGGTATTCCAACGGCTGGACAACCTTCGATGGACATGCCCGATTTGCTTGGGCACTGCGTCAATACTTTGCCGCTTCGATCCACGCTAGATTTGAATAACTCGTTCAACGAGCGATTGAAAAAAACACGAACTGAGATGCTGGACGCGTTTGATCATCAACGCTATTCCTACGGAACTTTGCTACGCAAGTTGTCGCCGCCGCGCGACCCTAGTCGTCCGCCAATGCTTGCAGTTTCGCTGAATGTAGATCCCGTCCTCGATACTACCGAGATGGGCTTCACAGGGATGGATGTCGAGATTGCGATTGAGCCACGCGAGTACGAAAACTTTGAGTGGTTCGTCAATGGTGTCATCCACCCGCAGGGATCGATTGAACTGCAGATCCAGTACAACAGCGATCTCTTCTCGCAGCAAGCAATCGAATTCTACTTCGAAGGATTCGAAGGATTTCTTGAACAGCTTGTGGATCAACCTGATGCGTCATTAGATTCTCACAGCATGATGACGATTGGTCAGCGACAGACGGTAGCCTGCAAGTGGAATGAAACAGATACCGATGTCAACACAGTTCAAACCCTGCAGGCGGAGTTTGCCAAGACTGCTCAGCAATCGCCGAACGCAACAGCGGTAAGGTTTCATGATGATTCGCTGTCGTACCAGCAAGCCGACGAATACTCAAACCAGTTGGCAAACTACCTTGTAAGCGAAGGCGTCCAGCCAGGCGATTTGGTTGGGCTGTGCGTTGATCGCAGCATGGAAATGTTCACTGCAGTGCTGGCAATCTTGAAAGCAGGCGCTGGCTATGTGCCACTGGATCCCAACTACCCTGTTACGCGTCTGGCCTACATGTGTGATCATGCCGACGTGAAATTGGTTGTGTCCCAGTCACAGCACCAGGATTTGCTAAAGGAATTTGGCAGACCTTGCGTTGCAATTGACACTCAAGCAGACGCGATTGCCAATTGCGAAAGCACTTCGCCAGGGGTCAATGGAAAAGGCACCGATACCGCCTATGTGATTTTCACATCAGGTTCTACTGGTAAACCAAAAGGTGTGTTGGTCAGTCATTGCACGGTCTTGAACCTTTTGCATTCGATGCTGGTTGAACCGGGGCTTGCGTCTGACGAGTCGATATTGGCAGTAACATCGCTTTCGTTTGACATGTCTGTCAGTGAGATCTTCTTGCCCATGACTTGTGGTGCATGCTTAGCGATCGCTGACAAGGAGACAACGATCGATGGCGAAAAACTTGCTGCAGCGATCGAGAAATACGACGCGACTTTGGTGCAGGCAACGCCGGTCACGTTCCGTCTATTGTCTGATTCGACTTGGAAGGGCAAGAATGATTTGCGAATCGTCAGTGCTGGCGAGCCGTTTCCAAGTGATTTGGTCAGGCCGCTGCTAGACAAGACCGGTGAGGTTTGGAATATGTACGGTCCAACTGAAACAACTGTCTATTCAACGATCAAGCAAATCACCGATGCAGACGCGCCCATCTTGATTGGTAAGCCGATCGCCAACACACAGATCCGAATCCTTGATCCCTATGGGCATGAAACACCGCCAGGAGTTGAGGGCGAGATGTTCATTGGCGGCGCGGGCGTTACCAACGGGTACTTGGGTCGCGAAGATTTGACAAAAGAACGATTCGTAAACAATCCTTGGTTCAATCCCTTTACGAATTACGGAAGCCATCATCTTTACCGTACTGGCGATGTCGCAAGGTACACATTTGATGGGGAAATCGAGTATCTGCGCCGAAACGATAAACAAGTCAAAATTCGTGGTTTCAGGATCGAGCTTGGTGAGATCGAACGAAGCATTCGAGGTTATCGAGATTCCATCACGCAAGTCATCGCGATCGTTCGCGAAGAATCAAACGGCAATCCGGTTGTCGTTGCCTATTGGACTGGCGAGCATAACGACCAGTTCTCTGCCGCTGACCTTCGTGAGCACTTGCGAGGTCAGCTACCGCACTACATGATTCCAAAACACTTCATCCACATGGATGAATTTCCACAGACCAGCAATGGAAAGGTTGATCACAAATCGCTTCCTGATCCTGGCGTGCAAGTTCAGTTTGCGGGAGACATCA
The DNA here is from genome assembly GCA_964398215.1 of uncultured Pirellulaceae bacterium. Classification (GTDB taxonomy): domain Bacteria; phylum Planctomycetota; class Planctomycetia; order Pirellulales; family Pirellulaceae; genus CAYNNP01. Next base: position 72,046 of record CAYNNP010000001.1, read on the forward strand.
TCCCACCGACGACGGAAGCCGAGTGTCTGCTGGCTGCCGTTTGGGAACAAACTCTGGAAGTCGACGGGATCAGTCTGGACGACAACTTTTTTGAACTTGGCGGACACTCGTTGCTGGTGATGCAAGTCATTGCCGAGATTGAAAAGAAGACGACAGTCCGCTTAGGGCCTCAGGATTTCCTCGTTGGTACGCTTGAGAATCTGGCGCATCAGATCGATCGCAAGACGGGTGATCAAGACGTGTCGCTCGAGCCACCAGCAGATGTTTCAACAAACGTTGTCGAATCTTCTGAAGTTGAGCAAACAAGCCAAACCGCGACTGCTTCGGATTCCGAGGAGACTCCACCAAAGCAATCGCGTTTCGCTTCGCTAATCGGTTTTTGGGACAAGGAAGAGAATTCATGACCCAACGATATTTTGGTGATCCCGATGCTCCTCTGTTCGGAGTCCATCATGCGCCGCGGGGACTTGCGAAATCGCCAACACGTGCGGTTCTAATTTGCCCACCGATCGGTCAAGAGTTCGTGCGATCACACATGGCATTGCGACTGCTGGCAAAACAGATCGCTCGTCAAGGTGCTCATGTATTTAGGTTCGACTATCCTGGCATCGGAGATTCAGCCGGTGAATTGGAAGACGTCCATTCGCTGGCGACGTGGCATCAAGCCATCAAGCAGGCGGTCGAGCATCTGAAGAAGGCATCGGGCGCCGACTCAGTCATGTTGGTTGGGCTTCGCATTGGCGCCACACTTGCCCATCAAGTATCGATGGAGTCGTCGTCCATCAATTCACTGCTGTTATGGGAACCTGTCCTGCGTGGCGATGAGTATCTGGATTCACTACGTCAAATGCATCACGAAATGCTGGACTTGTGGGTTTGCAAAATGAAGACAGAGAACTCCGAGTTCAAGGAAGAGATCTTGGGCGCGGTCTATTCGCGGTCACTATTGGATGAACTTCAGCAACTGCGAGTGGATCTGTCCCAGACAATTCAGCCGCATGCCGTTTTCGTATTGGACAAAGCAAAGCCAAATCTTAGCCATCGCTTTCCAAGCTTGCAGAAATTGATTCAGGCCGAGGATGTAGATGATTGGACGGACCTTCAAGAACTAGAAGTAGCTTGGTTACGTTCAAAGACTACTCGCAGCATTGTGAATACGGTTGACGAAATGTTCAGTCGCCTTCACAAGTTTGGAGTATTGGCACCACTGTACAGCACGGCCGAAGTCCCAGGTCAGTTTTCGACGGGAGTTTTGTAATGAAAGAATCGATTTGCCGATTCGGCGAAAATGGTTTCTTGTTCGGTATCATGACGACGCCCAGTCGTGAGGACGCGATTGAGGCTGCTCCCGTGGCGATCATTTTGAACGCCGGTATCGTCCACCGCGTTGGGCCGTTTCGGCTGCATGTGAATCTTGCACGCGATCTAGCGAAGCGAGGATTCGCAACGTTGCGAATGGATCTGTCAGGGATTGGCGATAGTGCTCCCAGAACAGGAAAACAGCAAGTAGAGAATCGCGCGATACTGGATGTTCGTGATGCAATGAAACACTTAGAACAAACGATGGGAGCACGCTCATTCGTTCTTGTGGGTCTTTGTAGTGGAGCCTACAACGCTCACATCGTAAGCGTCAAAGACAAGCGAGTCGTGGGTGGCGTATTCATGGATGGAATCGCGTTCCGAACTCCTGGGTTTTACTTTCGGCATCACTTTCTCCGATATTTTCGCCCGCGATTTTGGCGAAACGCAATCAAGCGACGTTGGCTTCAGCGGCGCAAAGGAAATAGCTCACCTGCGAGCGATCCGCTGGCTCAGGCCGAGTACTTCTATAGCGATTCGATCGGCAAAGACAAAGTTACAAGTGACTTAAAAGATCTGCTGCAGCGCGACGCGCAAATCTTGCTGATGTACACAGACGGTTGCGATGAAGTCTGTGGGCGCAGTCAGTTTAAAGAGATGTATGGATTGATGCCGGATAATGGACAACTACAAGTTGAGTACTATCCCAAATCCGAACATACGTTTCGCCTGACAGAGAATCGTCGCGTGGCCTGTGGGCGCATCGCTGACTGGTTTCAGGACCGCTTTCCGGTGACAGCTGCCGTCACCAAGTAGCATGTTGCCAATCCACTGATTCGCCTCCCAAATAGCAGGGAAGGCGAATTCAAGGGACAATTATTCTTGATCTTGATGCAGTTCGTACTGCGGAATTTCAAGCGATCAATCGCGACCGCCCAGCAACCCAGAACGCATCAAGAAATACAGCAAGGTCAGTGCAGTTGAAACAGCGGCAGCGACATAGGTCATCGCAGCAGCAGTCAGCACTCGATCAACTCCCTTGCGTTCATCGACATCGATGATCCCGGCTTCGACAACCAAGGCACGCGCTCGTGCGCTAGCGTTGAATTCGACGGGCAAGGTAACAAGCTGAAACAACAAGACGCAAGAAAACGCGGCGACGCCGACACCAAAGATAATCGTTCCCAAGGTGTTCTCGGCGGCAGCCATGCCAGCACCGATCATCATTGCGTACATGCCGATTTTGTTACCAATGCCAACCGTTGGAACCAGCATCGAACGAATTCCCAAAGGCCCATACGATGTCGCATGCTGAATCGCATGGCCAGCTTCGTGTGTTGCTACACCCAGTGCGGCAACGCTGCTGCTGTTATAGACCGGCTCGGAGAGAGCCAGTTGTTTTGTTCTGGGATTGTAATGGTCGCTTAGATAACCATTGGTGGCGACGACCTGAACGTCAGAAATCCCCGCGCGGTCCAGCAGCATCTGAGCTGCCTGAGCGCCGGTGATACCTCGACGTGAAGCGACGTTGGAGTATTTCTTAAAAGCGGACTTGACCCACCAGCTGGCGGCGCCCGAAATGACCATTCCCGGTAGAACGACCATTAACATGTACATAATCATTGACGTGATTTCTCCTGCAGAATCTGCGAACTGCCTGTTTGGCGGCCCCATCTGAACCTTATAAAAGGTATGCAAGTTTGGGGCCAGATGAAACCAATCTGTTGAATTGGTTTGGATGGAACTGCTGGTTTTGGCCAATTTGTATTCGATTGGACCACGTTTCCCAGCATTTGGCGTCGATCAGAACGACGGATGGATGCCTTTTTGTTTGAAGATAGCCCGTAAATAAACTTTGTCCGATTCACTTAATTTGGAAATCGGGACATCCAGCTTGCGGTCGTCAGCGGCGATTAACTTGACCGTATCGCCAGTCGCACTGTGAAAACTGGCTTCGATGGAGAATTTCCCAGATGGGTCCTGCCAAGTTCTGATTTCGTGTTTTTGCCGACCTGTCTGGCGAGGTTCTGGCGGTTCGGTTGGAGTATCAGGAGCAACCGCTTTGCGCTGCTGACCAACGTCAAAAAACGGCTCGCTGGCTGGACTCCTGGGCGGTACCGAGGCTTGGGCCCGTTCACGAGCAGGCGGTCGGCGAGCTGGCACGGGTGTGGCGGTAGCGGGTTGCTTGGCGGCTACGGGCGCGGTGGGTTTGCGAATGTACAAGTACCAGTAACCTAGCCCGATTGTCGGCAAAATGAACATGAAGATGGTGAATCCAACATTGAAGATGTTGAATAGGAAACCACCTCCACCCTTTTTTTTGCTCATCTGATTTGCCTTGCACCTAACGATTCCGACTTGGCCATCGTTCATATTGTATACCGAAATCGAAAGCCACTGAATCTGAATTAGTTTCTGGAAGTTCTCTGTTTCATCAGGATTTTTAAGTAAATCGCGATCTCAGCGTGCATCAAGTACACGGTAAAGCACAAGACTCCAGCCCTTCGGCTATCGGTCAACTCTCGCCCCAACAAACAGATACAAAACGGTGCGAGCAGTGCATTTCGTATTACCAAGACGCTGACGGGACTTCGCCTGCTCGGATCCTAAACCAGACAATCAAAATTCACCTCCATACGAAACCGATTGCCATGTATCCTGGTACTCGTTCAATGGCAGCTGAAAGCTTGCCTGTATGAAATTCGGTTTTCAAAATCTCTGTGAGAATCTCAATGTCATTCCGATTGCAACTTGCCCTATCGTTGGCTTTGGTCGTTGGCGGGATCGCCCAAGCGGTCGACATCGATCCGTCCAAGCTCAAGGCAATCGACTTGGTCGATTATCGCGGCAAGACGTGGACGTTGGACGAATTCAAAGACAACAAAATACTCGTCGTCGCCTTTCTGGGAACGGAATGCCCGCTGGCAAAATTGTACGCCGAGCGATTGCAAACGTTGTCCGCCAAGTATTCCGATCAAGGCGTTGAGGTCATCGGTGTGATGAGCAATCGACAAGACTCTTTGGAAGAGATCGCGTCATTCGCAAATCGGCAAAAATTAGAATACGTGATCCTCAAGGACGCGGGGAACAAATTCGCAGATACGCTTCACGCAAAACGCACTCCGGAAGTCTACTTGTACGACAACAAACGGGAGCTGCGATACGCTGGTCGAATCGATGACCAATACGGTATCAGCCATGCACGCGACGAGCCTCGCCGCAAAGATCTTCAAATGGCAATCGATGAACTTTTGGCTGGCAAAGAGGTCAGCCAACCGCGCACCGAGAGCGCTGGTTGCATCATCGGCCGGACGAAAAAAGTAAACCCATCCAGCTCGGTGACCTATGGCGGACAAGTCGCGGCGATTCTGAACAAGCATTGCGCGCAGTGCCACCGCGACGGTGAAATCGCTCCCTTTGCATTGACCGATTACGAGGAAGTCGCTGGTTGGGCCGACATGATTGCAGAGGTCGTTCAAGAAAAAAGAATGCCGCCATGGCATGCCTCACCCAAACATGGAAAGTTCGCAAACCAACGATTGATGACGGACGAAGAAAAACAGATTCTGTATGACTGGGCCGAAGCTGGCGCACCAGCTGGCGACTTGAGCGAATTGCCCGCCGCCCCCAAACAGTTCACTGGCTGGCAACTGCCCAAAGCGCCCGATGTCGTGATCCCTGTTAGCCCGAAACCCATCAACGTTCGTGCCACTGGCGCTGTTCGTTATCAGTACTTTTCACATGATCCAGGATTCAAGGAAGACAAATGGCTCGCTGCTGCCGAACTTAAACCAGGCAATCGCGAAGTCGTTCACCACATCCTGGCTTTCGCAGTCCCCAAGGGCCAGCGTCGCGGGTTAAACGGCGCGCGTGGATTCTTAGTTGGCTACGTTCCTGGTGCTCGCGTCGAAAACGCGCCAGCGGGCTACGCTAAGAAAATCCCGGCCGGTAGCGAGCTGATTTTCCAAGTTCACTACACACCAATCGGCACACCACAAATCGACCAGAGCGAATTGGGATTGGTTTTCGCTGATGCCGAAACGATCACGCACGAAATCATTACGACCAGCGCTGTGCAGACTCGGCTTAGGATTCGCCCTGGTGACGCTAACTACACAACCTCCGCACCCAGTCCTCGCTTTCCTGCCAATGCACAATTGCTAAGCATGAGCCCTCACATGCATGTTCGTGGCAAAGCATTCAAGTACGTACTGCATCCACCAAGCGGCAATGTTGAAACGCTTTTGGATATTCCCGATTACGATTTCAACTGGCAGACGACCTACGTTTTGGATCAGCCACGATCGATCAAAGAAGGCAGCCGGATACTGTGCACCGCCGTTTTCGATAACAGCGAAGACAATTTGAACAATCCCGATCCAACCGATACCGTTGGCTGGGGCGACCAGACCTGGGACGAGATGATGATTGGCTACTATCACTATGCCGTGCCACGTTCAAAAACCACCGATGGCAAGACAGAGCCACGCGACCAGGCCGCCTCATTGGTTCGCAACGCGGTCCGAATTCGAACCTTTGAAAAATTAGACAGAGACGGCGATGGAAAACTGGCTCGGCGCGATACACCACGAAAGCTGCTCGACATTTTTGACAAGCTGGACAAAAACAAAGACGAAGTGCTAACACGAGAAGAGGTTGCTTCTGGCGATTGATTTCCATCAACAAACGCTTGCCTGGATGAAAGATCTTTGGATTCTGCTAACCTGTTGCGAAACCAATCACGTCTCAAAATCCTTGTGGGAAGATGGAAACTCGAAAACTTGGCAACACGGGTCTTGATGTCTCGGTTCTTTCCTTCGGCGCCTCATCGATCGGAGCTGAATTCCGACCGATCGATGTTCCAGAAGCTCTACGGTGTGTGAATGTCGCCCTCGATCGTGGCATGAACTACATCGACACCGCGGCCTACTATGGTCGCGGCATGAGCGAAATCATGCTGGGCCGCGTGTTACCGGAAATCCCTCGTGACTCGTACACCCTCAGTACGAAGCTCGGGCGTTATGCGCCCGACCACTTTGACTTCAGCGCACGACGCGTCCGCGAAAGTATCGATATCTCGCTAGAACGAATGCGCGTCGATCACATCGATATCGTGTTTTGTCACGACATCGAATTTGTCGACACCAAGCAAGTCGTTGAAGAAACGATTCCTGAGCTTCGCAAAGAAGTCGAAAAAGGCAAAGTACGATACATCGGCGTCAGCGGTTATCCAATGAAGATATTCTTGGACATGCTGCAACACGCCGACTTGGATGTCGTGCTGACTTACAACCACTACACGCTCCAAAACGACATGGCGTTGGCTTTGGTCGAACCCTGCAAGGCCAAGGGCGTTGGGCTAATCAATGCCGCGCCGTTTTCGGCCAGACTGTTAACCGGCGCTCCACTCCCGGAATGGCACAAAGCCACTCCCCAAGTTCGGGAAGTCGCTGCGGCAGCGGTCAAACATTGCCGCGACAAGGGATCTGACATCGCCAAAATTGCGTTGCAGTACTCGGTCGCCAATCAAGATTTTGCGAGCTGCGTGACGGGCTCTGCTAATCCGGATCGCGTTTCACAGTGGTGCGATTGGTTAAACGAACCGATGGATGAACAACTGGTCGCCGAAGTCAAAGAGATTTTGAAACCGATCCACAACTGGGTGTACGTTGAGGGCCGATCTGAAAACAACGACGGTTAAGATGGCCTTTGCTGTAGTGGCCGACGTTGCGACGTGAAAACAAATCAAAAACTGTTCTAATCAATCAATTGGATAACGATGAAATCTTGCATAACGATCAGCCTTGTCGAAGAAGCCCGCGGTGGCCCGTTCGTATTGTGGGATGGTCTAGAAAAATCGATTGAGTTCGCGGCAGAACTCGGCTACGACGCTGTTGAAATTTTTGCACCGGGAACAGAAGCCATTGATGCTCCGGCGCTTCACAAAATGCTTGACAACGCCGGGCTTAAATTGGCCGCTCTGGGAACCGGCGCGGGCTGGGTCAAGCATCGATTGCAATTGGCGGATCCTGATGCAGGCCAACGCAAAAAAGCACAAGCCTTTGTCCGATCAATCATCGACTTGGCGGGCCCGTTCGGCGCGACAGCGATCATCGGTTCCATGCAGGGGCCAAGTGGCCAAACTGATGATTCAGCGCTAAAGTACCTAGGTGAAGCGTTGGAAGATGGTGGAAAACATGCCGCCCAGTACAACGTCCCACTGGTTTACGAACCGCTGAATCGCTACGAAACTCGGCAGTGCTGTACCGTCGCTGAGGGAGTCAAATTGCTTGAGTCCCTATCGACCGACAACGTTCGATTGTTATGCGATCTGTTCCACATGCACATCGAAGAAACGGATGTCGCAGACGCTCTGTTGACCGGTGGCAAATGGGTTGGCCACATCCACTTTGTCGACAGCAACCGTCGCCCAGTCGGAAACGGGCACATGCAGTACGGCCGAATCATCGCGGCACTCCGGCAAATTGGTTACGAAGGCTACTTGTGCGCGGAAGCCTTCCCATGGCCAGACCCGCACGAAGCTGCCCGTCAAACAATGCGAGCGTTCAAGTACTGGACGGCGTCGTAATCAGGCTGCCCGACATTGATCTTGGCACAAAAAAACCAGCGGCCACAACACCGCTGGTTTCATGAATCAAGTTTACAAACGTCAATTGCTACAGTCGTTCGTCCAGTTCGACAGGTTCCATGACTTTTGTGTTGCGTTCAACGGCAATCACTGTCGTACGTTGACGCAACCCATCCCGGCTTTCGGCCGTGATCGGCAAGACCTGACGGCGGTCCGGCAACTCCATTCTGACAGTGAACGATCCATCGCTCTGAAGTTTTACTGGGTGACCAGAAACCATCACGGATGCATTGGGCGCCGTCTTTCCAAAAACGATCAACTCGGCATCGACTTCAAACGGCAATCGAACCTGACGGACCAAGCTCTTGTCGCCGCCGACCTGTCCCTTTTCACCCATTTGTGGCATCGGGCGTTTCAATCGCTCCTCGAACACGTCCTTTAGATCGCCGGCATCTTGATCGTAGCCACCGCTGAGCGCGTAGATACGTTCGTAGTCTTCTGCGACATCTCGCCAATGCTCGTCCAGTCGTTCGCACTCGCCGGGCCGCGGAGTTTCGACGATGTTACTTCGGCACAGTGTGTAGAAGGTGCCATTGGTGGCCGTATAGCCGATCATCACTCGGAATCGTGATGGTGGATTATCAACATCGATGTACCACGTGTTCACACCGCCATGAATCGTAATATCGCGTTCAACGGTTTCGGCTCGGTTGCCGGCGACATCCGCCACATTGACGACTCGCAATGTTGGCGTCGCGCCGTGCCATTGTTCGGCCATTGACGCCTTGGCACGCTCCACGCTGCGCTGGGTGATTTCCCAGTTGGCTTGCAGCCAAAAAGAATCGCGAACCAACAACACGATGCGGTCTTGATGCGGCTCGCTATCCTTGGACCGGGAAGACCCATTCTTGACAGCCGACCCACCCAGCAAAGTGCCAGTTGAAAGATCCTTGTTTTGTTGAATTGACTCGCGACGTTTGCGAATCTGTGCCCGAATGCGGGCGGTCTTTGGCGACACGCGAGGCGGCTTCTGCTCGGGAATCGACTTCCGACTAGCCTTCTTTCGACTCGGGGGCTTCACAACCGCTTTGGGAGTCGGTTTGGGCTTCGCTTCTGCAGTAGCCTTCGTTTTGGTATCAGATTTCTTGTTCTGATTGGCCTTTCGCCGGAGGCGTCTCTGAACTTTTGTGATTTCTGTAACGAGTTCGGCTTTGCGGAGCGAATGCCAACCTGGCACCCCGTAGTTCTTTGCTAAATCGGCTAGTTCTTGCCTTGTCTGTGCCTTCAAATCAGCGGTTTTGATCACGTGCTATCTCCAAGCAAAAAAGGAACGGGTCACCCCGATCCAAAGTGTTGACTGTCCCGACAATCCGGTCATCTTGATCGAACTATCGCTCCCTTGCGTAAGTGTGGCGTCCCAGCAGAAGCAACAAAAAACCACACCACCATTGGTGGATGCCAGCTCTTGGGGGAGCTATCACAGGATTCATTCCTGCGACGACGCAACTTGATGGCACCATTTCGCCACAGAGGGAGAAGGAGGGAGCACCATGGTTACGCTTGGCATTAACGGCATAATCGCTACCAGAATCATTATGCCAACGGGTTTGGTTTTGTTCTAGCCGCAAGCGGGAACTTTCCGCAACACCCGCACAAAACGTCGTAAATACGCTAGTTTAATCGTGATAATCGTCAAACATTCAATCTCACAAACCCTCCCGCAGGAGGGATTATTGCGTACACTAACCAGTTCGATTCCTGGCCGCAAACCACCAGATTGGCGATACCCCTCAAACTCACTTGGTCATACGATTGCCACCTCTGGCCACACCTGGAAACGAAGATGCCCGACCCGAAACCGCAGATAGACAATGAATCCGGTAAAGGTGCGGTAGCTCGATTTACCGGCATGGGGATCGAATTGGCAGCGTCAACACTGGTGATTGGGGCGATCGGGTATGGGTTTGATCGCTACATCAATAGCAAGACGGCTTACGGAACAGCGATTGGATTGCTGGTTGGCTTCGTGCTGGGAATGGTACGCTTCATCATTCAAGTCACCAAAGAAAACAAGCGAGCTCTCAAACGCTCCAGTGGCAAGTTTGATGACGCGAGTTAAGTCTGACCAAGCGCTGATCTTTCACCGAGCATTGCTGGCAGCCATCACCGCTTGGTTTGTTGGTCTGGGGGTCTCTGAAGCAGCGATCTATATCATCGCCACTGAGCATTTTGGTTTGGCAACGATCATTGCTGTCTGCAGCGGAGGGATTGCCATCCTGGCGATGGTGCCTGGAGTCCTGCTGGAACGTGCGGCAAGTCGACCCACCGCGGGGTATTTTACAGTTTTAATGGCCAGCATCGTGTTAAGGTTGATTGGTACCGTTGCACTGTTTGTGTTGTGTCGTTATCACATGGCAAACTCACTAGAAATCGCAGCGATTTTGACAATTGTTTGGTACGTGTACCTATCCACCGTTGAAGTGGTAGTTTTGGCCAAGCAATTGTCGCGACTGGACCAAAATTCAAGGTTCGCCGCAAGCTCGCAGGATTCCCATTCCGAAAGTTAACGGGTCCCGCTTGCTCGGCATCCAAAAAGATCACTCATGAATTTGTTACTCGCCGCCTCGAACCCTGTCGAACACGTGGTGCCGCATCAGATCGGCCATGAGCCACTGGTGGGACCGATCAAGGTTGGAAGCGAAGACCTGAATGTTCCGGCACTGTTCATCAAGAACGGCGAATATTCGCTGCACATGACCAACCATTTGATGATGACAATCGTCGCAGCGGTCACGGTGGTTTTGGTATTCGCCTATGTCGCGTTTCGCGTTCGAGCAAAGGGACAAGGGCTGCAGGCCTACCAAACCAAGGGCAAAGTCGCCCAGTTATTCGAAACGATGTGCTGGTTCATTCGCGACGAAGTTGTCCGTCCGAATCTTGGTCATTTGACCGACAAGTACATCTACTACATCTGGACGGTGTTCTTTTTCATCTTGTTCTGTAATGTCCTAGGGCTGTTGCCGATTGGATATTTCTTGCAAATGGTGTCGCTTCCGTTCATGGAACGCGGTGATGCCAGACACATGTCGCACCTGGGTGGTACTGCGACCGGTAATCTATCTCTGAACGTAGTGCTAGCTCTGTGTAGCTTTGTCGCGATTCTGTATATCGGCATCCGAGAAACCGGTGCCAAAGCGTTCTTTTCACACTTCAATCCGATCGGCTGGGATGACCCCAAAATGCTGCTGATCGGCATTCCACTGTATGTGCTGGAATGGATTGGGTTGGTCATTAAGTGTGTTGTATTGGCGATGCGGCTTTTCGGAACAATGATGGCGGGTCACCTTGTGATCGCAGCCTTCGTTGGATTGGTTTTCATGGCCCGCGAAACTAGTTACAGCCTCGCCTATGGTGTTGAATTCTCGGTCATCTTGGGCGGGATTTTGTTAACGCTGCTTGAGCTGTTTATCTGTTTCTTGCAGGCGTTCATTTTCACGTTCTTGACGGTGTTGTTCATTTCGATGACCGCTCATAGTCACGACGACCATGGACATGAGCACGGACACGATCCGCTAAGTGATGAAGGCCAAATGGACTTGGACAAACTAATAGAGCCAGAGCGATTGGGTTCACTGGCAGCGCCGCGTTAACCGCGGTCATGATGAAACACGACGACGTTTAAATATTACAAATCACAACTTGAAACTTTCCTTTTATGCGTTGCCAACAGCAATGCACATAATTCTTCAGGAGCATACCGAAGATGGTTGATTTTTTGATGGTTTTGGCAGAAGGCGAAAACCTGTACAAGCTGGGTGTTGGTATCGGCATGGGCTTGGTGATCCTTGGCGCCGGCCTGGGTATTGGTCGAATCGGTGGTAGCGCCGTTGACGCAATCGCTCGTCAGCCGGAAGCAAGTGGAACGATCAGCACTCAAATGTTGATCTCTGCAGCTTTGATTGAAGGTGCGACAGTTATCGCCTTGATCTTGATGCTGATTCTGTAAGCTTGCCATTGGCAATTGCTTACGCGAGATCCATCAACGTCTTTACGATTGGAATGCGAATCATGTCTAACTTGTTTAAACGCGTCGCGATGCTGGCTGTCGTTACGCTATTCGTCGCTGGCCCTGCGGTGTCATCCGTGATGGCTGCCGAAAAGCCTGCTGCTGAGGATTCTTCGGCAACCGCTGACGGAGAAAAAGTCGGTGGCGACGGTCACACTGACGAAAGTAAGATTCCGCCACTGTTATCGATGGATATCGGTGCGGCGGTCTGCAACCTCGCGATCTTCCTGGGTGTGTTCTTCATCCTGGCAAAGTTCGTGTGGCCACAGATTCTGGCTGGCTTGCAAGCTCGTGATGACAAGATTCGCACCGACTTGGAGAGTGCCGAACAGGCCAATGCGGATGCAGCCAAGCTTCTGGATCAATACCAGACCAAGCTTGATGATGCTGCAACGCAGGTTCAAACCATGTTGGCTGATGCTCGCAAGGACGCTGAATCGGCAGGCCAAAAGATTGTCGATGAAGCGAAGGCTGAGGCTGGTCGCCAAACAGACCGAGCTGTCGCTGAAATCGAAACTGCAAAGAAGGTGGCGATGGCCGATTTGGCTAACCAGACTTCTGATATGGCGATTGGCGTTGCCAAGCAAATTGTGGGTCGCGAATTGAAGTCGTCCGACCACCAAGAATTGATTCGCCAATCGCTCGACCGCTTGCCAAGCAACAACTAGCTGCTTGGTGATCAGCGTTCGAGATACTTTTTCGCCGATCTGATAATTCCGACTGAGAACCATGACCGAAACAGCCAAACACGAAACGGTGCTCGACACCGGAGCCGAACAACTGGGCAAGACTTACGCCCGGGCGTTGATCGGTGCTGCTGAAAAGGCTGGATCGAGTGACAAGGTGGTTACTCAGCTGGGTCAATTGGTCGACGAGTACCTTGGTGGTAGCCCGCAGCTAGCCGCCGCATTTGCTTCGCCGCGCATTAGTGCGGAAGAAAAATGTAGCGTGATCGACAAAGTCTTTGGTAAAGAATTCGATCCCGTATTGGTCAAGTTCCTGAAGGTCATGGCGGGGCGTGATCGGCTTGGCCATGTCGATGCGGTTCGTCGTGCGGCAGATTCCCTTGTGGATGAAATGACTGGCCGGGTGCTGGCGGAAATACGTACCGCCGTACCACTCGATGATGCTCTGCGGACCCAGATCGCTGGCCAGCTAGGCAAGGTCTTTAATAAACAAGTCCGGCTCCGCGAGACGGTCGACGCCGACTTGATTGGTGGCATGGTTGTTCGCGTCGGTGACACGGTTTTTGATAACAGCGTCGCCAACCGCTTGGACAAAATGTCTCGCCGAGCTCGTGATGGTTTCTCCAGCAAACTGCTGGAGAAATTCAATCAAATGACTTCCGAATAAACATTCAAACGAATTAGAAAACTCAAGCATTCAATAGCTTCTCATGAAATTCAATAGCGACGAAATCGCATCGGTCTTGCAACAAGAGATCGAACAGTTCGACAGCAAAATTGATGTCCGCGAAGTCGGTACGGTCCTGGAAGTAGGCGATGGGATCGCACGTGTTTACGGCTTGTCCGGCGTGATGGCTGGCGAAATGGTCGAGTTCCCCAATGGTGCCATCGGCCTGGCCTTCAACTTGGAAGAAAACAGTGTTGGTATCATCATTCTGGGTGACTACCTGACGATCCAAGAAGGCGACGAAGTCAAGGCACTTGGAAAACTGCTTAGCGTTCCGGCTGGCGATGCCGTTGTCGGACGTCACTTGGACCCACTCGGAAATCCACTGGATGGCAAAGGCCCGGTTCAATCTGACGTGTCTCGCCCTGTCGAAATCATTGCGACGGGTGTTGCCGAACGCCAACCGGTTGTCGAACCACTGCAAACGGGTATCAAAGCCATCGATGCGATGACGCCGATTGGTCGTGGTCAACGAGAGCTTGTGATTGGTGACCGCAAAACTGGTAAGACCGCGATTGCACTCGATGCGATCTTGAACCAGAAAGGTAAAGGCGTGAAATGCTTTTACATCGCGATTGGCCAAAAGGATTCGTCTGTTGCCGGGATCATCGACATCCTGGAAAAGTACGGCGCGATGGAATACACCACGGTGATTTCATCGGGTGCTAGCTCACCGGCTACCTTGCAGTACGTCGCTCCGTACGCTGGTACTGCGATGGCAGAACACTTCATGTTCAATGGCGGCCACGCACTGGTTGTCTATGATGACTTGTCAAAACAAGCGACCGCCTATCGCCAAATGAGCTTGTTGATGCGTCGTCCACCAGGACGCGAAGCTTACCCTGGTGACGTTTTCTATTGTCACAGTCGTTTGCTTGAACGATCCGCAAAACTCTCAGACGAGCTTGGCGGCGGATCGATCACCAGCCTGCCAATCATCGAAACACTCGAAGGCGAAGTTTCGGCTTACATTCCAACGAATGTGATTTCGATCACCGACGGACAGATCTACGTTCAGCCCGACCTTTTCTTCTCAGGTGTTCGTCCAGCGATGAACCCTGGTATTTCGGTATCGCGAGTGGGTGGTGCGGCTCAGATTCCTTCGATGAAGAAGGTTGCCGGCGGTTTGCGATTGGCCCTGGCTCAGTTCCGAGCCTTGGAAGCGTTCGCCCAAATGGGTACCGACCTTGATGCTGAGACCCAAGCCGAATTGGATCTTGGATATCGATTGGTCGAATTGCTCAAGCAAGGTCAGTATGCTCCGATGCCTGTCGCCGAACAGGTCATGAGTATCTTTGCTGGAACCGAAGGTCACTTGAACGACGTCGACGTCAAAGCGGTTCGTCAGTGGGAAACCGATTTCCTTGCGTACACGCGAGACAAGCACAGTGATCTGCTCACTAAGCTTGAAACGGAAAAGTTCACCGACGAGATTCGCGCCACAGTGATCAAAGTGATCGAAGATTTCAAAGCTGGCTACAAACCTGCCGCTAGCTAACCAAGACCTCGATCAAAAACACAAATCCTTTTTGAAGTTCCATGGCCAACGCAAGAGCGCTCGATAAACGACGCAAGTCAATCAAGAACATCCGCAAGATCACGCGGACGATGGAGTTGATTGCGACTGCACGTTACAAGAAAGCGATGGATCGTGCGCAGTCCGCGACGGCTTATACCAAACAGATCACCAAGATCGTTGGTCGGTTGGCAGCAGCTGGCATGGACGTCAAACACCCCTTGCTAGAATCCCGCGAGAATGTCGATTCAGCCCGCGTCCTGGTTCTTTCCAGCAACCGAGGTTTGTGTGGTGGATACAACGGTAGCGTCGTCCGAACCGCGTTGCCTCGAATCGCCGAACTTAGCCAACAGACCTCCGACGACACGGTGGTTGATGTTGCTGGTAAACGCGGCATCACGGGACTGAAGACAAAAGGAATCGAAGCTGCTCAGACCTTCCTGCAGTTTGAGGATCAGCCAAAATTCGATGATGTCGAAGCGATCGCCAACGATTACTTGGCTCGATATACAACAGGCGAGATCGATCGGCTTGATGTTGTCTACACCAAATTCATCAGTACCGCGCGGCAAGTTGCAACCATCGAAACATTGTTGCCACTGGGCTCCATCGATGTCGGCGAAGAAGACACAGAAGCAGGTGGCGGCAACTCCGAGTATGAATTCCTGCCATCAGCCAGCAGCATTTTGGATGAAGTCGTTCCGACTAGCTTCAAAGTCCGTTTGTTCAAGTGTTTCTTGGATGCAGCGGTAAGCGAGCAAGTGGCACGAATGATTGCGATGAAGGGTGCAACCGAAAGTGCTGGCGACATGATCAAACAACTGTCGATGACCTACAATCGGGCTCGCCAAAGCCAGATCACCGGCGAGATCATGGAAATCATCGGCGGCGTAGAAGCCTTGGAAGGATAAACGCTGGCCAACCCGCATTCAATCGTCATCAACCGCAGCTAGCGTCTTGCGGCTCACAACACAAAAACAATTAACAACACCGCGTAGAGATAACCCATGTCCACCGCAACAGAAAAAGCGACCGGCAAAGTGACTCAGGTCATCGGTTCAACCTTTGACGCCGAATTCCCCGAAGGGCAATTGCCCGATATCTACAACGCCCTCGCAATCAAAAGCACTCACAAGGGTGTCGAAGTTGACTTGGTCGGTGAATGCCAACAGCACTTGGGCGGTGGACGCATCCGTGCGATCGCTCTGGGCTCAACCGACGGCATGATGCGTGGGATGGACGTTGTTGACTCCGGTAAACCACTGTCAGTTCCTGTTGGCCAAAAAGCGCTCGGACGTGTCTTCAACGTCCTGGGCCAACCAATCGATAAACGTGGCGACGTGGAAGCCGATGATTATTGGCCCATCCACCGTGAAGCTCCTCCGGTCAACGAACTTTCCACTAACACCGAGTTGTTCGAAACAGGGATCAAGGTAGTCGACCTTTTGACCCCGTTCGTTCGTGGTGGTAAAGCTGGTTTGTTCGGCGGTGCTGGTCTAGGCAAAACGGTTATTCTGACAGAGTTGATTGCTCGAATCGCTAGTAGCCACGGTGGTTATTCAGTATTCGCAGGTGTGGGCGAACGAACTCGCGAAGGCACCGACCTCTGGTTGGAAATGCAAGAAACCGAAATCGGTTCAACCGGTCGAATGGTTATCGAACAAACCTGCATGGTCTTTGGCCAGATGAACGAACCACCTGGGTCTCGTTTGCGTGTCGCTTTGTCGGCACTGACCATGGCGGAGTTTTTCCGCGATACAACGGGTGCTGATACGCTGTTGTTTGTCGACAATATTTTCCGATTCTCACAAGCCGGTTCGGAAGTATCCGCTCTGCTTGGACGGATGCCGTCTGCGGTTGGTTATCAGCCAACGCTGGCCACCGAAATGGGTGCTTTGCAAGAACGAATTACGTCGACCAAGAAGGGTGCGATCACATCGGTCCAAGCCGTATACGTTCCTGCGGATGATCCGACCGACCCTGCTCCTGCAACAGCGTTTGGTCAGTTGGACGCTTTCATTTACCTTGAGCGTTCGATTTCTGAAAAAGGAATCTACCCTGCGATCGACCCGCTAGCTTCGAACTCTCGAATTCTGGATCCACAGTACGTTGGAGATCGTCACTACACGATTGCACGACGAGTCCAAACGATCCTGCAACGATACCGCGAACTGCAAGACATCATTGCGATTCTGGGCGTCGACGAATTGAGCGAAGAAGATAAAACGATCGTTCACCGCGCACGTCGAATCGAACGATTCCTTTCTCAGCCATTCCTCGTCGCTGAAAAGTTCATTGGCAAGCCAGGTGAGATCACATCGCTGGCAGATACCATTCGTAGTTTCGAGGAAATTTGCGATGGTAAATGGGATCACTTGCCAGAGTCGGCGTTCATGTACGTGGGCCCGATTGAGCAAGCTGAGGAACAAGCCAAGAAGATGAAGGAAAAGGGCTAAACCATGTCGATTCGCTGCGTCGTCGTCACACCCGAACGAACCGAAATCGACACCGAAGCCGATTCGATTGTCTTGCCGATGGTCGATGGAGAGCTTGGGGTGATGTCGAACCGCGCGCCGATGATCGGCCGACTTGGTTACGGAACCCTCACCCTAAAAGGCTCGTCGGGCGAACAACGGTATTACATCGACGGTGGTTTTGCCCAAGTCGAAAACAACGTGGTCAATATTTTGACCAGCCGCGCGATCCCTGTCGCCGACTTGAACCGTGACGACGCACAACAGTCGCTGGACGAAGCCTTGTCGATGCCTTCGGAAACACCCGAAAAGACTAAGCTCAAGCATGACGCGCTCTCCCGAGCCCGAGGCCAACTGCGTTCGGCCCGTTAGTGCACGACGGTAATTTTTCATTACCCACCGTTCGTAGTACCGGCTTCAGCCGGAATAGGTTGCGCGGTAACGGACTGGACTGAAGGCGGTACTAACTACGAACGAAAACTCACAGCCTCTCCAGCCTTTTGATCGGAACGCAGGCTGTTACGTTACGCGATTTTCCCTTTTACGGCAGGCTCCAGATCTTTGCCGTCTTGTCGGTTGCTCCTGCGGCAATGGATTTTCCGTCCGGTGAAAACGTCACGCAAAGCACTTCGCCGGTGTGTTGAAATCCATGTGTCATTTTTCCGGTCTTCA
Source organism: uncultured Pirellulaceae bacterium (assembly GCA_964398215.1). Taxonomy (GTDB): domain Bacteria; phylum Planctomycetota; class Planctomycetia; order Pirellulales; family Pirellulaceae; genus CAYNNP01. The sequence goes on from CAYNNP010000001.1 coordinate 90,075, forward strand.
CATTCCAAAGCTTGACCGGACCTCCACGATTCCAGTCACCGTCTCCTGATGCCAGAGTACGGCCATCGGGCGAAAACGCTACCGACCAGACGTCAGCGCGATGCCCTTCAAAGTCCAATTGCAATTCCCACTTGAATGTCTCCCAGACTTTGATCCGTCCATAGCGAATTCCAGCCGCGATATGCTCGCCATCAGGACTCACGGCAATCGATCGGACTTCGGCGATCGTCGCTGGCAGCGTCTTGAGCACGTTGCCGGTCGACAGTTCCCAAACTTTCACGGTTCCATCTGAACTACCGGAAACCAGACGCTGCCCGTTGGGTGTGAAGGCGACAGAATTGACCCACGATCCGTGCCCTTTCAGTTCCCGCACAAGACTACCGGTCGCCGCATCCCACAGTCGAATCGTGCGATCTAAACTGCCCGAAGCGATTGTTTTGCCGTTGGGGCTAAAAGCAACACTCATCACAGCACCGCCGTGGCCATCCAGTCGGTGTTGTATTTCCCCTGTTTTGGCATTCCACACGATCGCGGTTCGATCGTAACTGCCTGTCGCCAGTTGCTGGCCGTCGCGGCTGAATTGCACCGAAGATACCCGGTCATGATGACCCTTGAAACTCAGTTGCTCTTCACCGTTTTCGATGTCAAACACGCGGGCCAGATAGTCGGCGGTGCCTGTTGCCAAGTGCGTTCCGGCTGGATTGAATGCGACGCCGCCGACCCACCCCGAAAGTTTGATCGATCGTTTTGCTTGAGCCTTGCGAGCGGTCGTTGATGGGATCAGATGCCCCCAAGACAACAGATGCGCGTCAGCAGGTAGCGGGTCAACAGGCTTTAGAAAACCTGCCATCACTAGCGTCCCGACGTGAAAGTAAATCGCATCGGCATCGGAAGTCGAACCGCGGTAATGTCCGAATCCACCGTCGGGGTTGCGGCAAGAAAGAGCCCACTTTGCAGCTCGCTGGATTGCCGCACGACAGTCTTCTCGGTCGCCACCTTCATGCAAAAGTGTAAACACGGCGTCGAAGGTGGCGTGTCGATCGCGTGATGGCATGTTGATCAGCCAACTTCCGTCTGGTTTCTGGTCGCGAAGAATCCTTGCAACCATTTCTTCCGACTTTGGCGTCTGCTCACCCACCAAGCTGTAGTAGTGCGAAGCGTGAAACGTCGCAGCTACGTGGTCGTTCATGAACCCTGTTTCGTCCTGAACCATCAATTCTCGGATGCCACGATCTGCTTTTTCAGGTATGGGTTGTCCGGCACACAAATAAGCCAGCGGAAAAAAGCTTGTCGAATAGGGAGGCAGCGACTTGTAGTCTTTCTTCAGAATCTCCTCGAAAACAGGTAGCGGATTGAATCGAGGCTTGAGCCCTAGCGCATGCAGTGCGACCAATCCCTGGGTGGTGTTATAAGTACGACCTGCCGCCGATTCCGGGTCGACCGTTCCTGCGACGTTAAAAAAATCGCCGTTGCTTTTTTGTCGCGACAACAGAAACTGGCCCGTCTTGTCTTCGTGCGGCAGTTTCCATCCGAACGTTTTATGAACCGTAACGGCGTAAGTGACAGCCGCCATATCGCTATAGGCACAGTCCGACATGCCAAGGTATTCGGGATCGACGCCTGCCTGATACGAACCGTCGGTCTTCGCCGTTGCGCGATAGAATTCACGCAAGCCCTCCAGCACTTCGCTGGACGTCGGCGAAGCGGTGTCGGCCGACAAAGTATTCAGCTGGAACAAAACCAAAGAAGCCAAGAAAATGGTGAATCTGCTCATATCCGCTTTTCCTTTTGTCGAGTCGCGACATTATAGCTGAAGCTAAGCGCGCCTGGCTGAGGGATCGCGGGATGGTGCCGACCCTCGATAGGTCGGCGTGTCCGCGTTCTCTACTCCCAACCAAACTTGTTCACGCAGGGGGCCAAACTTGTGGGAAAAGCCAAGGACATCGCCCCGGAAATTGAAAACGCAATTAAGATGCTTGATCCACGAAAACACACAAGAATGCTGCAAGGCCGTTTTGATGAATAAGTCGATTTTTGGATTTGGTTTCCTAGCGATCACTCTCTTGAACGCAAATGGTTGGTGCCAGGACACGATTGCGAAGCGGGTTGATGCGACTGTCGATCCTGCGGTTTTGACGATCGACCGAATCTACAAAACGTCAGACTTTCAGGAGAAATCTTTTTCAGGTCGCTGGGTTCAAAACGACAACGATGTCTTCCTTGTTCAGAAAAAAAAGTCGACCGAGTATCCCGGCCACCAAGACTTAGTCCGTTATGACTTAGATGGAACTGAACAGGTCATGGTTGCCGCAGCCGATCTTGTTCCCAGCGGCGAAACGAATCCGCTAAAGATCGAAGGTTACGAACTTTCAAGCGATCAAAACTGGCTACTGATCTACACGAACTCTAAACGCGTTTGGCGAAACAACACGCGCGGCGATTATTGGATCTTGGATCGTTCGAGTCGCCAACTCAAGAAACTTGGCGGCGACATCCCGGCTTCTACCATGATGTTCGCAAAAATGGATCCGAATGCCAAGAAAGTCGCCTACGTTCACGAGAACAATATCTTTGTCCAAGACCTTTTGAGTTGGGAGATTCGTTCGCTCACGCACGGAAACGGCGAGATCATCAATGGCACCACCGACTGGGTATATGAGGAAGAACTTGGACTGCGCGATGCGTTTCGTTGGAGCCCTGATGGAAGCCGGATTGCTTACTGGCAGCTAGACACTTCTAGCGTCCCAAAATTTCCGCTGGTTAATAATACGGATTCGCTGTACCCAAAAGTGACTTGGTTTGCGTACCCCAAAGTCGGCCAGACCAACCCTAGCGCCAAAGTTGGTGTCGTCAACGTCAATGGAAATTCAACCAGCTGGATTCCCATTCCCGGCGACCCTCGGGATCACTACTTGCCGCGAATGGAATTTGTTCCCGACACCAATCAATTGCTGATCCAGCAACTCAATCGTTTGCAAAACCAGAATCGCGTATTTCTGCATAACCAAAACCAATCGATTCAAACTATTTTGACTGAACGCGATGACGCTTGGGTCGACATGCATAACGAAGTCTTCTGGCTTGGTGACTCTGGCCAGTTCACTTGGGCGAGCGACCGAAGTGGTTGGCGGCACATCTACCTTGCATCACTTGATTCTGACAAAGACCCCCAGCCAGTCACCAGCGGCGAATTCGATGTGATCGAGCTATTGCATGTGGATCAGGAGGAACGACTGGCCTATTTCATCGCGTCGCCCGATGATGCTACTCAGCGGTTCCTTTTCTCGGCTTCGTTGGATGGCAACGATCAAAAACGGATCACTCCAGCCAGCTTCAAAGGCAACAACGACTATCGTATTTCGCCCGATGGAAAATGGGCGATCCATCTTCATTCGCACGCCGACCAGCCGACCCAGACACGTCTGATTGCGCTTCCCGATCACCGCGAAGTACAAATATTGGAGGACAATCGCAAGCTGGTCGAGACATTCGAGAATCTTGACAAGCTACCAACGGAGTTCTTTCAAGTTGACATTGGTGACGGCGTCAAACTGGATGGTTGGTGCATCAAACCGCCAAATTTTGACCCCAATGCAAAGTCAAAATACCCCTTGGTGACTTATGTGTATGGCGAACCTGCGGGTTCGACTGTCCGCAACCGTTGGGGCGGATCGTCATACCTTTGGCATTTGATGTTGGCACAAAAGGGAATCGTGGTGATGAGCTTTGACAATCGAGGCACCAAAGCGCCGCGCGGTCGCGCTTTTCGCAAAAGCATCTACAAGAAGATTGGCATCTTGCCGCCGCAGGATCAAGCTGCTGCTGTCCGAGCGGTGCTAAAGAACCGACCTTATCTGGACAGCAAACGCGTAGGTGTTTGGGGCTGGAGCGGTGGTGGTTCATCCAGTTTGCAAGCGATCTTTAAGTATCCGGAAATTTACCACACGGCCCTCGCGGTTGCCCCGGTTCCCAATCAACGGTACTACGACACGATCTACCAAGAACGATACATGTCATTGCCAGAATTGAACGTCGATGGTTTTCGTGAAGGATCAGCGATCAACTTTGCCAAGAACTTGAAAGGCAACCTACTGTTGATTCATGGCACAGCGGACGACAACTGTCACTACCAGACAACCGAAATGCTGATCGATGAACTGATCGCCCACAACAAGCAGTTCACCATGTTTGCCTATCCCAATCGGACTCATGCCGTTCGTGAGCGCAAGAACACAACACGCCACTTGAGAACCATGATGACGAATTACCTGCTTGAAAAACTGCAGTGAAACGAAGGGAGTTTGTTGATTCATTCAGTCACCAGCGCTCTTTTGTGCTTTAGCTGAGGACCGCACAAGAAGCTGTGTCGGCCTCCGAGGCTGTGATTTTTTACTGCCCACCGTTCGTAGTACCGGCTTCAGCCGGAATAGGTTGCGGGTAACGGACCGGATTCCGCCTGAATTCAGGCGGTACTACAATCAAAAAACTCACGACCTCTCCGGCCTATTTTTAGGCCGGAGCGACGGTCTTGATTTGGGTCAACAGGTCCGGTCGAAAATCT
>CAYNNP010000002.1:0-4934 GCA_964398215.1 uncultured Pirellulaceae bacterium
ATCGGCTGCGTAGGTTGACGGTAAATCGGCTGCCCAAGGTCGGGATAACTTCGCCCCGGTTGAATTCCCGGGTTGGGTTGAATCTGTTGACCACCACCGAGTCCGGGCAACCTGAAATCTCCATTGCCTGGGTTAAATTGTCGGCTTCCACCGCCTGAGTCCCGACCACTTTCAGACGGTATCCCTCCGAACCCTTTAATTTGTCCTTGATTGCCTTGTTGAGTGGAACCGCCTTGTTGAGCGAAACCGCCTAACTCTTTTTGGATGATTTGGCGTCCCTGTTGGCGGACTTCGTTTCCCAGTCGTTTAAACAAACCGCGCTGGGCAAATGCATTTGAGGAAATGATCAAACTGATGATCAATGCTATTCCAAAATAGTTCTTCATTTCTTTCTCCATTTAGAGATTACGTTTGGTGTTTTAGTTTTGTAGTTCAAGGATGTTGGCGAATTTCGCAAACTCAGGTGTAAAGAAGACCGGTTGTTGTTGATCTTGAGTAATCATCTTCACTCGCGTGGTTACGCCAGCTGCCAATTCGACCGGGTTTAATAACTCGTCGCCGGAAGGATTGGTGTCAAATTTCGGATCGCCAACGGTGTCGAGAACCGCTTGTAAAAAAGCTGCGTTTCCGGTCGACGATTGCTGAACCGATTTCTGTTGTAGAGTGTTAGACGAAAGGAAGATGGTTCCCATTTCTGGAGAAGCCAAATCCAACAGCGGATTCCGCAGCCCTGGTCGAATCGACTGTTCCGTTGGTGACAGATCCAGAAACACCATTCGCTTTGCGTCCGGAAGATCCAGTTGCAGTGTGTCGATCAGGTCTCGCCAGGACACGGCGGTAGACCGTGCTTTTGCTTCACGAGTATTCGTCGTGGCTATGTAAAAGTTATCTCGTCGGTCAACGATACCCGCCGATGTGACAAACACGACGGCGACGTCACCATCGGTTGTGTTGTCGGCCAACCATTGAAAACCGTCCAGGATTGCGTCTTCGCTGACGTTGCCTTTCAGCAGTTTGGTTTTTATGTTGCCATAGAGCTTTCCGTTTTCGTGAGCCTTCATCGCCGATGCAAATGCAGTGGCGTCGCTCGCTGCGTGGGGAAGCTCAGATAGCTCATCAAACTCGGACACGCCGATCGCCAGGACATACACATCGGGCAGTGATTGTCGAACCGGTTTCTTCATGTCGACAACGATATGTTTGCCTTGCGAGCTTGCCTTGGCGTTGGCAGCGATCAAAACCAAATCATTTTGACCGGGCTGCAATTGGATGTCGTATTCGATTTTCATTGACAGCTGGTTGACTTGTGTCGGGCGAAACACTTTGGCAACCGAACCATTGTGCAGTAGCGTTAACGCGGTCAACGGCAATCCGTTCACGCTGGTCGCTTCACCTTTAACTGTTGCAGTTTCGGATTCGGTTTCCCAGCGATCGGTTGGCCAAGTGATTTTTACACCAGGTGGATGATGTTTTGCGATTTCGTTCGGATCGCTAAAGTCGAGTTCCTGTTTGTCGGACTCATTGCCCTTGAGGCTTGCGAGCGCCGTTTTAAGTGAGCCGGTTTCGAGGATCGCGTCGATCACGTCGGGCCGATAGAGCTCCTTGCGAAACTGTTGCACTTCAAAGAACTTGGCCGACTTGTCATACCCGCGATTCAAATGCCAACCAATTAACCGGTCCGCACCGGGCGACGCGTCGTAGTAGCCTTGCGGGTGGTAAATGATCCATTGGCCGTCATCGCCCATGTAAAAGTTCAAAATCGGCTCGGCGAAATCGTAGCCGTCTGCCATCTTCATGTCGTAGCTGAATTTTTTACCATCGCGATTTAAGGTGACCGGCACGGTTTGCCCGGGCTTGTAATCGAACTCGCCGACCAACATTAGCTCAAACATTTCCGTTAAAGATTTTCCGTCGATCGAGACAATCTTGTCGCCGACCTGAACGCCAGCCTGCTCAGACGAAGTCCCGGCAACGATCTCGCGAACGGCGCTGTTTTCGAATTTGAAATCAAAGATGCCTGTTGGGTTGTAGTTCTCCAGGCTCCAAAGTCGGATCGTTCTATCGGTCGAGGAAGTGGCGATCAGTTTTCCGTTACGAGAAGCACTGATGGCTGAGACGTAGTTTCCATGACCGATGAAGGCTCGTTTCAGCTCGTCGCCGTTGGTGTCCCACAGGGCGAGTAGACCCTCGTTGTCACCAAAGACAATCGGCTGTTCGACACCCAGTTTGGGTTGGTCAAGTAACGTGAACGTCGTTGGTTTGCGACCCGCGCTGATTCGATAGCGAGATTTTGGTTGAGCATTCATCAGGTGCTCGACTAGGTAATAGGCGTCCTGACGGCGAACTGAAACCTTTTGAGCCCCGATCTCCGGGCGTTCACCAATCAGTTGAAGGTCACTACGCTGCTCGACATCGGTAATCGCACGCTTTCGCAAATCGAGTACTCGTGTGGCGACGCCATGGTTGTTTCGCCTCCAGTCTTGTGGGGCATTGGGCCGGGTTCCGAACGCCAGTCGCTGCGAAGAATTTTTGTCGAAGGCGACTTCGTAAATCGGTTTGCCTTGTCCAGCAAATTTGAATTTTCGTTCGCCTGTCTTTAAGTCCCAGATATGGACTTCGCCAAATTTGTCCCCGCTGGCCACCAGTGTCCCGCCAGGTTGCATTGAAATTGCTCTAACATCCCAGCGGTGCTTGTTGTAGCCGCCCAATTCCTGAGCTGGCACCGCTGATGCTACCGGCTCACGAGATTGCCAAACGCGGACCCAGAATTTGCTTTGACCATCGACGACAGCGCTGCCCGCACCTGCCCAACGCCCTTCTTCCATCTGAAAACTCATTACGCGAGGTTGAGCTTTAGCTTGGTAAGGAAACTTGACTAGGTTGTTGAACACGTCGATCAGCCAGCCTCGCATCTGCGCGGGCATCTGATCTTTGGCTCCAGCTGGCGTTCCATTCAAGGCCGAATAGACTTGAGGACCTTCGAAATCAACACTTAACAAGTAGGGTTCGTCGGTCGCGAACGTCATGATGTCGTAAATGGGTTTGCTACGATCACGAGGCGGAATCCGATGCAGGATCTGGCGGGTCTGCCAATTCCGAACGATCGTCATTCCATCGGCATCGGCGGAAACCAGCAGCTTGCCATCTCGCGAGAACGAAAGTTTTCGCGTCGGAGCTTCGTGGCCGGCTACAACTTCAGCCACCTCGTCCAGGTTGTCAGTTGAATAGACTCGGATGTTGCCATGCTTGCGGTAGTCGCTGACGCCGACCAACAAAGATCTGCCATCAGGAGACCATGCGACCGCATGTACATTTCCGTAGGAGGTCCGAGACATGTCCCCACGCAGTGTGTGCAATAACGCCCCATTTTCGGCGTCCCAAATCCGAACGACTTTACCGCCACCAACGGCGATCTGGGTTCCATCAGGGCTGAACGCGAGATCGGAAATTTCATCCATAAAGCCACCGCTGTCGATGACCAATTCAGCTGGACCAGTGAACTCATCGGCGATCTCTTTGATCGTTCTGGTATAGACTTTGACTGGTTCTTCTTGCTTTCCGCCTGTGGTAACCAACAACGATTCCAAGTTCGTTGGGGGTGCATAAGTCAACGCAGTACTGATTTCTTGCTGATCGACAATTGGAATCATAAGACGCATTCCGATGTCTTTTAATCCATTCCATTTCGCGCCCGCACGCCAAGTGACTCGGACATGGTCGCCGGGAGGGATCCGGTAACTGCATCCTTTGATCACGAATCGTTCTGCATCATGCTGGCTGTCGCACCATTCGGCGGCATTGCCAATCATGTCCAACAATCCAATTTTGTTTGCGCCGCTGGGCAATGAACCCGTTTCAGCCAAGTCGTTTTCGTTGTCAGATTCACCGCGAAACAATTTGCATTTGTCAGCATCAAGCTCGTTGCTGCCGCTCTTGAAACTCCATGGCAGCGGGTATCCCGAATCTAGTTTTCCCCGAGCGGCGACTTCCCATTCCTGTTCCGTGGGTAGACGGCCGCCCACCCAATGGCAAAACTCGGCAGCTTGTCGAATGGATAAATTGGTTACAGGAAGATCGGATGGCGTTGCTTGTTTGCCGTCAGAATTTGGATTGGCTTTGGTGTAAGCGGCGTACTGAGCGTTGGTGACTTCCTTGATGCCAATGTAATAGGGCTGAGGTATCTGAAGCGAAACTCCGGCTAACTCCCACGTTCGCAACGGCTGGTCGTTAACACCATATTGATAATCGCCTGCGACCACCAAAGCCAATTCCAAAGGAGCCATTCCTTCGAGTGCTTGTGCCAGCGCTCGGAGCGGCAATCCCGTTTCGTCATCGAACTGAGTTCCAGGTTTCGGAATCAATGACTTGGGCAACGCGAGACCTGGGTTTGTTTCAACCTTTGGCGTTTCCAATTTGCCAGAATCAACGATTTTCTCTGTTTCGATTTCCTTCAGCAGGATGTCGAAATTAGTGTTGTCCGGATCTATTTCCAGCGATGAAGCAAACGGCTGGAAACCAACTTTTTGCACCAGGATTTCATATTGTCCTGGTTTTAATTTTAGATCGTTCAGATCGCGAATTTCGCCAGCAATCTTCAGCGTCGTTTCGGTCGCATCGGGAAAGACGTTTAACCTCACGGCCAAGGATTCGATAATTGGTTCTGCTTTTTTAGGTTCTACTATCGGTTCCGTCTTAGGCTCTATTTTCGGTTCCGTCTTTGGTTCAATTATCGGTTCCGTCTTTGGTACTGTTATTGGCTTGACGATTGCTGATTTGTTGTCCGCAATTGAAATCGGTTCTTTGCTGCGGTCCCCGCGCAAATAAAGGCCGACGAAAGCTGCTGCGAGCAACATCACTATGCAAATCGGCCACAAGACGTAGGGTCGGCCAAGTACTTCGTTTAGTTTGTCTTTGCCGGTAGCAGGTGCAGGTGC
>CAYNNP010000002.1:5034-24409 GCA_964398215.1 uncultured Pirellulaceae bacterium
GTTTTCTTTTTGCGGAGTGGTTCGCGAAGTTTGACTGTTTTGCTGGGTAAAATCGCTTCGCGATCGTTCTGTTTCTTTGGTTTGGTTTTCTGTACTACGACTTCAACAGGTACAAACGGAGCGTCGTCAAGTAGCTTCAAAACGGCTGCTGCGTTGTTCGGTCGTTCATCAACCGGCTTCTTTAACAACTGGTCAATCACAGAGGCCAGATCGCTGGGAACTTGAGGTGCAATTTCCTTGACCGGTTTCATCGGTTCGTCGCTGCTGTGCCAACGCATCCAAGCGACATCGGCGTCAATCGCTCCTTCGCCCGTGCCTGGAAACAGCGAATCGAATTTACTTCCTGTCAGTAATTCCAACGCCGTGAAACCTAGACAGTAGAAATCGACGGCTTCGCCAAACTGGCCAAACTCTGATCGAATCAATTCGGGAGCTAGATACTTTTTACTGCCTGCCGGAACTCGCAGTTCACCATCGCAATTGGAGGCTTCGAAGTCACTGAGTTTTGAAATGCCCTGATCGTTGATCAATATGTTAGATGGCCGAACGGAGCCGTGGACTTTTCCCTTGGCATGTAAAAAATCAAGTGCTCCCAGAATCTGACGTACGACACTACGGACGGTGTCGGCAGGCATCGGCTCGTCGATAATCTGATTAGCAAGAGAGCCTTTCATCAACTCCATCACGATCCAGGCGCGATCCTGATCGACGGTATGAATACGCAACACGTTTTCATGTTCGAACTGGGCGAGGAAGCTTGCTTCTTGCAAGAATTGACCAATGCGTTGTGCATCAGAACGTCCGACGTCCGAACCTGGCTCGGACTTAAGTTCCTTGACTGCGACATCGCGATTGAGCAATACGTCCCACGCTCTGTAGACGACCGAGTTTTCGCCTCTTCCAATTTCTTCGAATAGCTCGTAATTCGGGTGCTTTGTCATTTTTATCTTCCGTCTTTACTGGGTGACGGTGCACTTACGGGCAGGATGAGCGGCTGTTACAGAATTCTTTTGGAATCCAGCTGAAATATTTTGGGAAGGCCGCCGTAAGTAAAGAGAACGGTCGAAATGGCTATTTGCGGGTTTGAGATTTAGGCTGGGATTTCGTGGAACACAGAAACATTTATCAAGAATCGACGCGGCATTTTCTGCGGCCGGTGTTGCCGATGCTGGACGATCCAGACGTGTCAGAAATCCTGATCAACGGTCCAGATACGGTTTACTTTGAGAATTCCGGACGACTGCAACGCGCAAAAGCCTCGTTCGGGTCTGAAGCAAGCTTGTTAGCCGCAGCCAGAAACATTGCCGAGTTTGCGGGTCGTTCGCTGGACGCTGAGAATCACAGCATGGACGCGCGACTGCCTGATGGCTCTCGAGTCCATGTGATTGTGCCGCCGAGTGCTCGCAACGGAGTCTGTATCTCGATTCGAAAATTTCGTAACGAGAGTTTCGATCTGAAAAAATTGATTGAGTGGAACAGTCTCACCGCGGAAACAGCAGAGTTTTTGTCGATCGCGGTTGAGCTGCATCGCAATATCGTTATCGCGGGCGGAACGGGTTCTGGAAAGACTTCTTTGCTGAATGCGCTTTCGGGTGAAATTCCAGAGCATGAACGGATTGTCGTGATCGAAGACAGTTCCGAACTGCAGCTTCAGCAACCTCACACGGTTTATCTGGAAGCTCAACCGGCTCGGCCTGATGGCAGTGGCCAAGTCTCGATTCGTGATTTGTTTGTCGATTCGTTGCGTATGAGGCCGGACCGAATTGTTGTTGGTGAAGTGAGGCGAGGCGAGGCTCTGGATTTGATTCAGTCAATGATTTCCGGGCATTCCGGCTCGATGACAACGGTCCACGCGACCACATCAAAAGACGCTGCGGTTCGATTGGAAACGCTCAGCATGATGAGCGACGTCGCATTGCCGTCTCATGTTGCACGGCTGCAAGTCGCGTCGGCTTTGCATTTGATCGTGTGCATCAATCGCCAAAGCGACGGCTCGCGAAGAGTCGAATCGATCAGTGAATGCCTGGGAACAGATACCCAAGGACAGTACCGGTTCCAGGATCTGTATCGTTTTTATAGCGAGGGCCGAGGTGCTGACGTCCGGATAAAGGGAGCTCTGAAGTCGTGCGGCAACTCACCAAGCTTTTCCCAATTGGCTCATGAATCAGGGTTGGGCGACCGTATCAAATTGACCGCTTCCTTGTTCGAACAGTGATCGGAAAAAAATCTTACGGTCGCTGTAACAACTCTAAGTTCAACGCGTAAGTGCTGCATAGTACAAGATGCGAAGGACTCTTATTTCGGAAGTTTAAATATGAAAATCAAACAACCCAATCTGGCCGAAATTTTTCACAACGACGAAGACGGAATCGAAGCTGTGCAGGTCATTATGATCGTCGCCATTGCCGCCATCGTGCTGATTGGCGTCATGACGGTAGGCCAGGAAGTAATGGACTGGCTGAAAGAGAAATGGAACGAGCTGAAAGGCAAGAGTGTTTCATAGGTAGTTGCTTGCGTCCTTTGGAATTAGAACTATGTCTTCAATCAGCCAACCTGTTTCGAAATCACGATTTCCGCAGCCAACCCGCAAACAGCTTTGGTGCGCTGCGGCGGTCAGTCCGTTGGCCATTGTGCCGCTTTGGCTGGCCATTCAGAACCCAACGCACGGTCCGCTGAGCACGTTCAGTGGGCTTTTGTTGGCGTTGATGTTGGTCACCGCGACAGTCACCGATTTGAGCCGCCGAAAAATTTTCAATTGGGCGACGTACACAACATTCGTCTGGGCGATCGCGATCAATGGCCTGGCAGTTTGGCTGCCTGTGTCGGTTGGGACGATCGGACTTGCGAATAGTCTTACTGGTGCCGTGGTCTGTTTCGTACTGATGTTGATTCCGTATTCACTGGCGCGAGGAGGAGCTGGAGATGTGAAGCTCGCAACGGCAATCGGAGCGCTCGTCGGACTCGATGCGGGGCTGTTGATTATCGCTTTCACTTACATCGCCGCTGCGATTGCGATTGTTGGTTGGACCATTTGGACAAAAGGCCCTTTGCAATTGGCTTCGGCGCTTTGTCGAAAAGTTGCGGCCAAAATCTTGCCACGTTTTTTCGTGCAGCCTAGCGCACAGCAGAAAATGCTTCTTGACCAGCCGATTCCGTTGGCAGGATTTTTCCTGATCGCGACGCTAGTTGTTTTGCTTGATGTTCCACCGATGGTTTGGAGTCTGTAATGCGAACGCAGTACGGATCTCATGGGCCGCAAGGCAAGGAACCAACGGCAAACGGCCGGCCGACACGTCGGCGGCGACGGGATTCGGTTAGCCGAACCGGTGCGGCGAGCATGGAATTGGTCATGGCGACAGCCGTTGCGATTCCGGTTGCAGGAGGCTTGTTGTTTCTTGGTTTCAAAATCTGTCGCTACGTTTTTACTGTCTTTTCTGGTTCTCTTTCGATGCCGTTTGTGTAGGGAACTTGATGAACACTAGCCTTAATAAAGTCAACGGACAGTCGATTCTCAATCTAGTGCGCAATGAAGATGGCGGCGCCTACACGCTGTCATACGTGATGGTGATTCCGATCTTGATGTTGCTGATTTGCGTGATTGTCGAAACGACTTTGATGATGAGTGCGAAAATTGGCACGGTGTACGCTGCGTATTCGGGTGCGAGGACTGCGATTGTGTGGAGTTCAGCCAGCGACAACTGGCCGGAAGCCAAAACAAAGATCCAGCAAGCGGCGGTTCAGTCCTTTGTGCCTTTTGCCAGTGGGATGGGAAGTTCCGGCTCAGTTCCAACTGAAGCTTCGGCGTACGTCGATTCGTATTCCTCTTTCGTCGATGACGCAGAGGCTGAATCTTATCTGCGCAAAAAGTATGCCAACGCGGCCAATCGCTTGAAAGTGACTGTTGACGGTCCACCCGAATCTCACGATTCAGAAATTGAGGTCACAGTCGAGTATCGATTTCGATTCAACATTCCGGGCATCGGGAGATTGTTGGGCGAGCAAGACGGCGATGGTTATTCCTTTCCGCTAAGAAGCACAGCCACACTTCAAAACGAAGGTCCGAAAAATGAACAGCAAGACCTGGGGATCGGTTATGGCCAATTTGATTGATTGGAAATTCAAAGTAATCACCGAAGAGTTTCATGGTGATGAATCGGGGAAAATCAGCTTGCTGGCGTCGATGCTGATGTTGGTTTTAATCGCGTTGGCGGGCCTGATCGGCAACACGGGGCATGTCGCCAAAGAAAAATTGGAAGCTCAGAACGCCGCCGACTCAATCGCTTATTCGTCATCGTTGTGGATGGCGCGGGGGATGAACTCGGTCACAGCCACAAACCACATGCTCGGTGAAGCGACCGCCATGTCAGCGGTTCACGAAGCTTTCGGTGGCCCTGAACTTGATCTGTCGATCAAACGGAACACCACGGAGAATCAGACGCTGAACAGCATTATCAAGGGGCTTTCCAAGACGGCACCCGTGATTCCATCTGCGTATTCGCCATCGCCGATTCCGAACATCGACAGGAAAATCGTCGACTTTGTTGCCCGCCGCATGTCACCGTCCGATGGAAGGATGACCGCGTTTGCGACGATCTACGACGCGAGGATGACGTTGAAGCGAGAGCTATCGTTGACGCTAACGGCAAAGTCATTCGCCAATCTCGGCTTTCTGGTCCCGCCACCTTGGGGCTTCGCGACGGCGACCGCTTCGTACATCGTTCACATTGCCGGGACTGTAAACATCGTTCTGATCGGGAAAGAGTGGATTGTCCTAAAAGCCTTTGAGGAAATCGCCAAAGCATTCAAGCCGATGAAGTCGGTTGTTGAAAGGCAATTGGTGCCGACGCTTGTTGAACACTCAAGTTTTGTCGCGGGTTTTGATGCGAAATCCAACCAGCCAAAGCCAGGAATCTTGAACAAGGCGGCCGAGCGACTGGTGCTCGATTTAGAGCAGCGTTTGGAAGTCGAAGCGAACTTGTTTCCGAAATTTGAGAAACTAATCCTGCCTGTCGAGCCAGAACCCAAGCCCAGCATGCGTGGAACTACTCAATCGGTCGCGGGTTGGGGGCAAGACAAGCCTCCCGTGTTAGACATTCCTGAAATAGATTCCGACGACATGAAACGAAAGCTCGAAAAAGCGTTGGGCAAGATGGAGGATCGGGCTGAAAAACTGAATCAAGATCTCGCCGACCTTGATGATCACGACAGTGTTATCGAAGACCGGCTTGGAGAAAACGATGTGGATGCCGCGGAGAAGGCGGAGTTGGAACGCGAGCAACAAGAAATTCAAAACTCGCGTCAGGACAAGCAAGAACGAATTGAAGCGATCAACAAAAAATTAGCCGAGATTCGATCACAAAAATCAGACTTGGAGCAATCGGTTGGCAGTCTGCCCAATCAAACGGACAACCCAAGCGTCAAAAGCATCCCGCGGCAAATGGATCAGAGCCAGGAGCGATACACGCAATGGGTTCGAGCAACTTATCCGCAAGTCGATGCGTTTCGAGCGCCGATTCGCGCGTGGTTGAAGAAGTGGGCCCCCAAATCGAAAGCGGCTGAACACTTTGATAAATGGTCCAATCGCTACACGCTCGTGAAAGCGTGGCAATTCCGCAGTGGCTTTCGCGCGAGTAAGTCCGGAGACAGAGTTTCCTGGAGCAAGAAAAGGGATCCGCTGAAAATGCTTGTGATGAAAGACACGTTTCGCGGTGGTTCGCGTGATCGTAAAGGCTACGAGAGCTGGGCGGGTAAGAGTTCTTCATCAAAAAGCGAAGCGGAAAAGCTATTCACGCTAATCGGCGTGGCTCATCACGATTACGAACCGATGTTTTCAAAGGCGCTTTATCCGGCGGCTTCCGATTCAGGGATCACAGCGTGCGCGCAAGCGATTTTTTACAACGCCAATCAGCAGAAGCCGGGATCAGGCCGAGGACGCACGCAAGAAAAAATTGGCTGGGACACATTGAATTGGGACCCGGATGTGAATGTCCCAGAGTGGGGCGCCCCTGCGCACCAGTCGCAACCTAAATGGCCTTGGGAAGCGTTCGATGGCACGGCCCAGCAAGAGGTTGCCAAGGTGAAGTTGAATTGGCAGGCCAAGTTGATGCCGGTCAGAACGTCACGATTAAAAGAAGTTGTTGTAACAATCGAGGGTGACGCACGTAAGAACCTCGAACACGCTACTAAACACTTTGAAAAGCTAGGGAATCATTGATGGAACGTTTTCCAATGGTCAGGCGAAAATCTTGCCGCGGCGTCGCGACGCTTGAATTGGTTCTCTGCCTACCGATTTTGTTGGCGTTGATTGTGGGCGTGGTTTGGCTGGGGAATTCGGTCATCGCTCAAACCGATGTTACCGTCGAAGCTCGTCACAAGACATGGTCGCAGCGTGGTCAAGCCGACACTACGGCATTGCTGTTTCTGAAAGATGATATTGTCAGCGAAGACGCAACTCAAGAAGTCAAAGTCAGTCCGCTTTTTGACGATACGGAATCTCCCGAATCATCGCACGACGTGATGGGTGCTGCGTGGGATTACGAACAACTTGCACTGGATAAGGCACCGAACTGGAAACAGTACGCCCTTGCTGCTGCGAATGCAAAAACAGGTTCGATTCAAAATGGCTACGTCGACGCGCAGAACAAACTCTCGCAGTTCAAAAGTGAAAGCAGCAATATTTGGAACACCATCGGTGCGGCGCTGATTCGCGAACTCACTCAGTTTGGAGATTCGGCAGAGTCGTCACTTGAAGGCGGCGACAGCAAAAGCGAACAAAGTAAATCGCAAACTCGCAATCGCTTGCGTAAAGAACTTGACGCCAAGAGAGCCAAGCTACAAGAAGCCAAACAGGCCGAAGATGATCTGGATGACGGGGCGTCTGATGCACTGAAAAAAGTACACAAGAATCGAATCGAAAGGCTTAAGGCTGAAATCGAAGATTTGAAAGATGATCTGGATGCGATTGATGGTTGAAGCTGAGTTTAAACAGAAATCAAATTTAGAAACGGGAACGCTACGATGAAACATTTGATGGGACTTGGATTGGCAGGTTTTCTTGGCCTGTTTGCCGCTGGGCTTAATTGGATTTGGATTTCTAGCTTGGCGACGCCGGACGAATTTGTCGCTGTCGCAAATGATGTGGCTTTTGGGGAGACCTTAACCGAAGAGAACCTTCTGGCCGTTCCCATTCCTGGGCAAGACGAACAGCTTAGGCAGTCCTTTGTGCCTTGGGAGAATCGTACGATCCTGTTTGGCACTAGCGCCAACCGAGACTACGTGGTGGGCGACGTCGTTTTTCATCGCGACATTCAACCACCCGACGATCGCTCGAACTGGGAAGTGATTGGGCCATTCAAATTGATCAGCGTCGGTGAACGGTTCAAAGAACGTTCCGGGGATGAGCTGGATTACGCACGCACTGATGGAAACAACTTGACGATCGCGGTGGATGCGGACTTTGGTGCACGAACAAGAAAGCTGTTGGATGTCATTCGTACCGACAGAGGCAACGATGACGAGCAGCCACCCATCGTGGCGGTCCAGGTTCTTCCGTCCAACCAAGCCAGCGGACGTTTGCGAAGTGCAGAACCAGCCCAAGTCGTTTACCAAACGATTTCGTTGGACGGCATCGCCAATGTGCCTCGTGTGCTGCTCGAAGGCGACATGATCCGCTTTGTGATTCCTGCTCGTCCCAAGTACTGATTTGTCCGCATTGCATTTGTTATCACGTGGCATCCGCTCATGAAAATCTGGTTCAATAATGTGATCGACACCCAGCGGAATGTTGCCGACGTTTCTGGCAACAGAGTTCGCATTGGTCGGAATCCTGACAACGACGTTGTGCTCGACAGTCCGTATATCGCTGGTGAAGCGGCCGTTTTAAACAAACGTAACGGCGTCTGGGAACTGGTCGCGCTGGGAATCAACGGAATCAAGCTTGGCGATCGTCAGCTTTATGACGGCGACCGGTGCGAGATTCGAACGAACCTTTCTATCGGGCTTTTTCCATTTACGTTGACTTTGGATCTACCGTACGAAGTTGAACTGAATCAGGAAACCGAGCGCAAGGAGCTGGATGAATTGATGTCGGGCGTCGTTGGAAAAGTCCATGTCGAGTTGTTGCAGCGAATGAACTTGACTCCCGATTCGGCTGGCCAACGAGAGAACGAAGAGTACCTGTTGGAACTTGAACGGACGATCGACACGATTGCGCGGAATCATCTGTTTCGAAAAGACCAGGTCAAACTCGTGACACACACTGCGGGGCATGGGTTGCGAGATCATATGCTTGCACACGCTGCCAAATGTACCGAGAGCGACTCGCAAAACTCGGCAGCGCACTGGAGCAATATTGTGACGGTGGTTCCTGACCGAGAACAGGAATTGGAATCGACCGCACAGTACATGCAGGGGCTCTTGGAGATCTCGGGGAACACTCCTGACAAAAAACGAATCGACGCGATTGACTCCGGGTTTTGGTCTTCCTGGGACGCGGTTGGAGAACGGTTGCATGGCGAATTCCGTCAGTACCTGGCGCTTCGATACATGAAAAAAGAGATCAAGAACATCGTCTTTGGCTACGGGCCGTTGGAAGACCTGTTGAGATTGCCCAGCGTGTCGGAAATCATGGTGGTCGATCGGGAACACGTTTACATTGAACGCAATGGCGTGCTGGAAAATTCAGGAAAGCGTTTTATTTCCGACGAGATCATCGAAACGATCATCCAGCGAATTGTGGCTCGCGTTAGTCGACGAATCGACAAGTCTCAACCGTTGGTCGATGCCAGGTTGAACGATGGAAGTCGCGTGAATGCAGTGATTGCTCCGTTGGCTGTGAGTGGCCCAACGCTGACGATTCGCAAGTTTCCCTATCGAAAGATGTTGATCGACGACTTGGTCGCACGCGGTGCGTTGACTCGAACGGTAGCAGAATTTTTGCGCGCGATCGTTCTTTGCCGGCGCAACATCCTGATTTCCGGTGGAACGGGTACCGGAAAAACAACGCTGCTGAATTGCTTGAGCGATTTTATTCCCGATCAAGAACGAATCGTAACCGTCGAGGATACGGCTGAATTGCAGTTGAACAAAGAACACGTTGTTCGGATGGAAACCAAAGAGGCGAATGTGGAAGGCGCCGGGGAGTATTCGATTCGCGACCTGGTTCGTAACTCGTTGCGGATGCGGCCCGATCGAATTGTGGTCGGCGAATGTCGTGGCGCTGAAGCACTCGATATGTTGCAAGCGATGAACACGGGGCACGATGGTTCGTTGACAACGATTCATGCCAATACGGCTGCCGATGTTTTACGACGATTGGAAGTGCTTGTTCAAATGGCCGCCGACCTACCTGTCTCATCGATTCACCAACAGATCGGTTCGGCCATCGATGTCATTGTTCAACTAAAACGGCTGCGTAATGGCCGCCGCGTTATCAGCCAAATCACCGAATGTACGGGAGTCAATCCACGAACCGACAACATTGAATTGCGAGATTTGTATTTATTGGAAGGTGCCGAAGAAGAGCAGGCTTTGCAACCGACTGGCCGCCTGCCGACCTTTGTGGGCGAGTTGATCGAAACGGGCGCACTCAAGCTCGACTCGTTTTACCACGGAGATGGAGAATAACTATGATCCCGTTGCTCACAACCGCAATCATGTTGGCGGCAGGAATCGTTGCTGGTTTTTCGCTCGTCAACGCTTGGGACACGGTCTCGCAGCGATATGTCGCAGATCTGAAACCGATTCTAAATTCGTTGTCGCTGGATGAAAACCAAACACAATCGATTCTTCGCTGGTGGGGAATCAGTATCGTTGGCAGCTTCGTTCTATTGGCATTGGTGTTAGGAATGTGGCCGATTGCCATCGCAGTTTTGTTTTTGCTGCTGTTGGCACCACGTTGGATTTTTCAGTTCATGATCAAACGGCGGCAAATGTTGCTGCGCGATCAACTGGTAGGGGCAACGACATCCTTGGCCAACGCTTGCCGCGCGGGTTTGTCACTTGCGCAGGGATTGGAAACCGTTGGTAGCGAAGTTCCAAAGCCGCTTGCTCGGGAACTGCAACAAATTGTAAATGAGTACCATCACGGACGTTCATTGACAGAAGCAATCAATTCAACCAAGGAACGATTGAACCTGGATAGCTTTACCTTGTTTTCATCGGCGCTTTGTGTGAGCCTTGGCCGTGGAGGCCGGATTACGGAATCGCTGGAGAAAATTGGGCAAACTCTTCAGGAAAATCAACGCGTTGAACGCAAGTTGGAATCAGAAACAGCGAGCGGCCGAAAGGTCGTTTTGCTCCTGGCCATTTTTCCTTTCATCTTCCTGTGTGGTTTCTATGTGCTGCATCCAGAGGGAACGGCACTTGTCTTTCAGTCACTGATTGGGCAATTGGTTTTGTTGATCGTTATGGCATTGGTTGTGGCCAGCGTTTGGTGGAGCAACCGAATTCTTTCGATCGAACTTTAAGGATCATTCATGTCGGAACTTCAATCACTGGCGTTGCCATTGGCTTGTATTTTGGCCGGAGTTAGTGTCTGGCTGATCACCTCGCTGATTAGTCAGATCGTTCACGGAAAAAGGCGGGCTTACGAAACTTTTGAAGATGCCAGACGGTCGGAGCTGCGAAAATCCAATGGGCTTTATCGATCCATGGAACCACTTGTCGATGAGTTGACTCGCTTCTTTCCGGATGGCCATGCGATGGATCAGCTGGATCATCATTTGAAATTGCTCGGCGATATTCCACCGTTCAAACCGGCTGAATTCATGGCGTGCAAAACGATCGAAGCGATGCTGATTGGGTTCGTTATTTTTGGCTTTATCGCTGTTCTGGGTATGCCGCTGTTAGCATTGGGATTTGCTCTGGCTACCGGATTTACCTATCCAACGATTGCCAGGGGTTCTGTGATTTCTCGCGCCAAGGCACGATTGAAGTCGTTGAAGTTGCGGTTGCCGTTCGCGATCGATCAGATCGCATTGATGATGGAAGCTGGCGCGGGATTCGAGGATAGTTTGAAGACCGTCGTTTCTGACAACGCGGATCACCCGCTGAGCGAAGAGTTTTCAGAAGTCATTCGGCAAATGTCGCTCGGTCGACCACGAAGTCAGGCGCTGTTTGGGTTCCGCGATCGGATGGCTGATGACGACGTATCTGAAATCGTGTTTGCGATTACAAAAGGCGAAGAGCTCGGCACGCCGCTTAGCAACATTCTTTCCGAGCAAGCCGATCAAATGCGGCTGAAGCGATCGCAATGGGGCGAAAAAGCGGCTTCGGAGGCAGAGGTCCAAATGGTTTTTCCGGGGATGATAACGATGGTCGCTTGTTTACTGGTGATCGTTGCCCCGATTCTGTTGCCTGTGGTGATCACACTGCTCGAAGGCTAATTGTTCGAGTTGAAATTTTGCAAAATTCGTAAATGAGAAGTTAATAATGTTTGCACGCATCACGATTCAATCGGGCATAGCTGCAGGAACATCGCACTTGATCAAAGGGCGGGTCGCACGTATCGGCAGTGATCCTAGATCGAATGTTTGTCTGCCAACTTCGGACATTCCCGCCCATGCATTAACGCTTGAATTTAAGAACGAGAGTTGTCGCGTTTACAATCGATGTCGAGAAAATATCTATATCGGTGCTCAAATTGTGGCGCCGGACAATGTTGCAAGTTGGGAAGAAACAGACATCCTGCAAATCGGATCCGATACGGAACTGTTATTGGATTTTGATGCGGAAGCCCATCAAGCTTACGACGACTTCGACGACGAAGATGTCGAGTCGGATGTTACAGAAGCGGGTTCAGTAAATGAAAGTTCTGATAATCCAGCTGTCGATCCAAAACAGAAATCGAGCAGCGCCAAAACAGTGATGCAGTTGATGGTAACGGTTGGCTGCATCGTCGGTTGCCTCGCCTTGTTAGTGCGAGACCAGAATCGCAAGCAGGCACCCAACACGGGACCAGGTTTCGCTGAAATTGTTGCCAGCTCAATCGACGACGCAGAAGTTCCACCAGAATTGATTCAGCGAATTCAATACGCCGAAGCCCAACGAATCCGCGGCCGTGCGGAGATCGCTCAAGATGAATTTCGATCCATTCGTGACGATTTAATTGGCTCCGAAGTCTCGCACGCAAACGCGGAGAACAAGACGTATGAGAACATTCTCGGGTTCATCAAAACTCGAGTGAACTGAAGTCGTGTCGAAGGGGCGAACCAGCAGCGCAGGTAAGGCTCCGCTGGAAAGGCGGAATCGCCGAAAGTTTTGCGGGCTTGTTGATTTACTGAGCCAACGGCGCTCGCAGCGGGCCTTGTGGTGATAACGCAACCCTTCGAGGCCGTGGCTAGCCTCAGCGGCTCGCAAAAGATTCTCTGGTTGGTGGATGTGAGGTCTTGGAGAGAATCTGGCCTGATTTTTGGCACTTGTAACTGGGAATCGCTCTTTGCACCGGATTTGTATTACGATGTTGATTGTTTCCTGAGTCAATCCAAATGCCTGTCCTGGTTTTGGATCTGATTGCCGTCGTTTAGGATGAAGCTGGCTCCAGGATTCTCGTTCCGTAAAACACATCTAGCAGAGCCCAGTAGTTTGGTTATGAAAATCCTCAAACTCATTCTTCCAGTCATAGTGACCATGTCCTTGTCATCCGCTGCGACCGCAGAACAAATCGATGTTTGGCTTGGAACCACCACGCCACGCGGTGGTCTCAGCAAGGGCATCTACCACGCTCGTCTGAATACGGACAACGGAAAAATAACGCGTGCGAACTTGGTTGCCGAGATCACTAGCCCGGGCTTCATTTGCATGGACCCCAGCAGTCGGTTCCTTTATTCAACGGGCAATCAAAATGGCAAGCCATCGGTGTCGGCATACGCAATCGAGGGAACTGGAAACGAAAAATCGCTTCGGTTGTTGAATTCAGTTGAAATCGGCGATGGAGGATCCGCGCACGTTTCGGTTGACCGATCTGGAAAAGCTCTCTTGTCGGCTCAATACGGTGGAGGTTCGACGGCTATTTTTCAGCTGGCCGATGACGGTTCAATTGTGAAACGAACCGGATTGCACAAACACTCTGGTGGTAGCGGACACGTCAAAGGTCGGCAGGACAAACCGCACGCCCATTGGACAGGGACTTCGCCAGACAACAAATTTGTCTTTGTTCCAGACTTGGGAATGGACAAGGTCGTGATTTGGAAATTGGACCCCAAAAACGCGACGCTTTCCGAACACGGTTTTGGCATTTGCCCTGCAGGCGGTGGCCCCCGCCACATGAAATTCTCGGTAGACGGTAAGTACGTTTACGTTTTGAACGAACTGGCGCTTTCGGTCACGGTATTTCAGTACAACGCGGCGGATGCATCGATGACCGCTATCCAGACGGTGCCAACTTTGTCAGAAGAAGTGAAAGCAAAGGAGAACTTTAATAGCGCCTCGGAGATCCGCGTTCATCCATCGGGAAAGTTCGTTTATAGTGCAAATCGCGGCAACGACACGATCACTGCTTTCAAAGTTGAACCATCAAGTGGGAAACTTTCTGTGATAGAAGTTGAACCAATTCGGGGTGGGTGGCCACGAAGTTTTGCGATCGATCCGAGCGGTAAATGGCTGTTGGCGGCCGGTCGGGATAGCAATACTGTGGCTGTTTTTCAGATCAATCCAGAGAATGGTCAGTTAATGTACACACGAAATGTGTCAATGGTGCCGTCGCCGATCTGCGTGTTGATGCAGTGATTTTCCATGGGCGAATCCGTTTTCGTTGGCCAACATGATTTGGCCACGTTGCCTTTCGCCTAAAATTACTCAGAATGTAACTCAGTGTGGCCGCACAAAGGTGATCGCCGTATTAGACCCGGCGGTGCGGCATGACAACGTGACCTCGAACGAATTTATAACTGGATGTCAGCAATTCAAAATCTCGAACAAACGACGCAGCAGATCCAGGCGGCCAGCGCGCCTTTTCGCAGGATTGTTGACGAAGTCAATCGTGTGCTGGTCGGTCAGGAGCAATTGGTCCAGCGAATGTTGATTGGTCTGCTGACGGGTGGACATTTGCTGATCGAAGGCGTACCGGGGCTTGCGAAAACGACTGCTGTTGCGAGTTTGGCGAAAGCCATCAATACGGGATTTCAACGCATTCAATTTACACCAGATTTGCTTCCTGCTGATTTAATCGGGACCCAGGTCTATCGACCTCAGGATCAGACGTTCGTGGTTCAGAAAGGACCGATATTCTCGAACTTGATTCTTGCGGATGAAATCAACCGCGCGCCGGCCAAGGTTCAAAGTGCGCTTTTGGAGGCGATGCAGGAACAACAAGTGACGATTGGCTCCGAGACGTTTCAGCTGGACAATCCGTTTCTTGTGATGGCGACACAAAACCCGGTGGAGCAGGAGGGGACTTATCCGCTGCCAGAGGCGCAAACGGATCGATTCATGCTGAAAGTGATCGTTGACTATCCTAGCCGCGATGAAGAGCTGCAGATCCTTCGGCGAATGAGCAAAACGTCGACTTCGTTCGAGATTCAACCTGTCACCAGCCCGAGTGAAATATTGGCAGCCAGAGAGTTGGTTGACCAGATTCATGTGGATGAAAAGGTTGAAGGCTACGTCGTCGATTTGGTGATGGCGTCGCGCTCACCGGAGTCGTATGGATTGGATTTGAGTCAAATGATTCAGTTCGGTGGTTCGCCGCGCGCGACGATCAATCTGGCGCTCGCTGCAAAGGCGAATGCGTTTCTTGCTGGTCGAGGATACGTGACGCCGGCAGATGTTCGAGAGATCGCGCTTGATGTTTTGCGACATCGTGTTGCCATTACGTACGAAGCGGAGGCCGAAGAGCG
This sequence comes from uncultured Pirellulaceae bacterium, assembly GCA_964398215.1. Taxonomy (GTDB): domain Bacteria; phylum Planctomycetota; class Planctomycetia; order Pirellulales; family Pirellulaceae; genus CAYNNP01. Next base: position 19,869 of record CAYNNP010000002.1, read on the forward strand.
AACGTCGGAATCGATTGTACGTCAGATTCTTGATCGAATCCCAATGCCCTAACGTTTGCATTGATAAGTGCATGATTCCGCAAGCAGTCTTTCAGAAAATTCGTCGCGTACAAATTCGCAGTTCTCACAAAGTCGATGAGCTGTTGGTTGGTTCGTGGAATTCGGCATTCAAAGGTCGGGGAATCGAGTTCGAGGAAGTCAGGCCTTATCAAGTCGGCGACGATGTGCGAACGATCGATTGGAATGTGACAGCCAGAAGCGATCGACCGTTCGTCAAACTGTTTCGTGAAGAACGCGAGATGTCGATCGTCTTGCTGGTTGATCTTAGCCGCTCGATCGACTTTGGGACTCAGGATCAATCCAAGCGAGAATTGGTCGCGGAGCTTGGTGCGACACTCGCGATGTCGGCGGTGCGGAACAACGATAAAGTTGCCTTGACGCTTTTTTCGGATCATATTGAAAAAGCGATTCCGCCTCGCAAGGGTTCGCGGCATGTTTTGCGAATCATTCGAGAATTGCTTTTTCACAAATCGACTGGTTCAGGCACTGATATCACGACCGCGATTGAGCACTTGAATCGCACATGTAAGCGTCGGTCCGTCGTGTTCTTGGTCAGTGATTTTTTTGGCGAGGGGTACGATCGCGTTTTAAAGATCGCCCGTCGCAGGCATGATATTGTGCCCGTTGTCGTCAGTGATCCTCGCGAAAAAGAACTTCCCAATGTCGGGCTGATTCGATTGCGTGACAGTGAGACCGGACAGCAGGTGTTGGTCGATACGGCAAGTCGGCGGAATCGGGAGCGATACAAAGAGTTGTTCCTGGACAAACAGGCTTTGCGAGATTCAATGTTTCATCGATTGAATATGATTCCGATTTACTTGGAGACCGGTTGCGACATCGTGGATCCTATTCGGCGCTACTTTCATTCGCGAGAGCAACGATGAAGATGCGCGTTACGCTTGCAGCCACCTGTGTCTTGTTTGCAATTTCGCATTCGAGTGCTCAGCCAGCTACCGTGCAGGCGACCGCTGACCGTACGCAGATCCAAATTGCGGACCCAATTCGTTTTCAGGTTTCGCTGACCGCAAGTGCCGGTTCACGGGTTGTGTTTCCAGGAAAAAGCGAGCGACTTGGCGCATTTGATGTGCTGGATCAAGACGATCGGTTCGACATTCCTAGCGACGATGGGAATGGAGCAACGCGGCAGTGGATCCGGACGTATTCACTTGAGACACTGGAGACCGGTCCGACGCGAATCCCGAGTTTGGAAGTGGTAGTCAAGTTACCTGATGGGGCAACACAAGTGCTTCGTACGGATCCGGTCGCAATCGAAGTCGCGAGTGTTTTGGAGAGCGATTCGCCAGAAGCAGAAGTTAACAATACCGAGTTCGCCGACATCGCACCGCTGCGCGATATTGACGATCCGCCGGTGAGCTCGAATGCCTGGGTGTGGTGGACGCTTGGCGGTACGTCCGTGGTGGTTTTGGCAGGCTTGGCGTTTGCAGCAATGATTCGCCGAAGAACGATCACGCCAGCAAGATGGGCACTGGATGAATTGGAAAACAATCGCCGAAAGGGCCTGCCGTTTGCCGAAAAAACACTGCGAGGTTACTTGCAAGCACAGTTCGATTTTCCTGCACAAAGTTACTCTGCTGATCAGATCGGCGAGTCGCTTGCGGAGAATGGAATTTCGGATTCGCCGTTGAAGGATGTCCTAGGGTTTCTCGCTACGGCGGAAAAATTGAAGTATGGCGGACTGAAGCTAACTGAAGCTGAAATCGATGACTTGCAGTTGGACGTTCGGCAATTGATCAGCAAGCTTGACCAAGAATCGGAGGCAAGTTGATGTTCCATACGCCTTTATACTTTCTGTTGCTGCCGCTGGCTTTGTTGATCGGTTGGCGATTGTTTTCCAAGCGAAACCTTCAATCATTGGACTTTAGCAATGTTAGTTTTGCCAGCGAATTGACACCGACTCTGCGTCAGCGATTGCTTTGGTTGCCTCGCGTATTGCTCCTGCTATCGTTGTTGTTTTTGGTTGTCAGTTTGGCAAGGCCTCGCGAGGGGCGACAGCAAACGGCTACCGAGAGTGAAGGGATCGCGATTGAATTGGTTGTCGACCGCAGTAGCAGCATGCAGGCATTGGACTTCAAGATTGACGGGCAACATGTCGATCGGTTGACGGCAATCAAGAATGTTGCTGGAAGGTTCGTGATGGGGAGTGATGAACTTGACGGCCGGTTCAGTGATTTGGTTGGCTTGGTTACGTTTGCAGGCTACGCGGACGGTGTTACCCCACCAACGCTTGACCATGCATTCCTGGCTTCTAGTTTGAACAAGACAACGATTGTCGATCGCCGAAGCGAAGATGGCACGGCGATCGGGGATGCGATTGCTTTGGCGGTTGAAAAACTGAACGCGCTGGATGATCAGCGGAGCGATAAAGTCAAAAGCAAAATCATCATCTTGCTGACAGACGGCGAGAATACTGCAGGTGAGTTGGAACCTGTCGCGGCGGCTGATTTGGCGCAGACTTTGGGAATCAAGGTTTATACGATCGGAGTTGGAACTGAAGGACAGGCTCCTGTGCCCTTGCGAGATGGTTTTGGTGGAACTCGGGTTCGTATGATGACGGTTACGATCGATGAGGAAACGCTTAGGAAGGTGGCGGAAGTGACCAACGGAAAGTACTATCGCGCGACCGACACAGATTCGCTGACTGAGATCTATAGCGAGATCGATAAGCTGGAAAAAACCAAAGTCGAAACGGACAATTTTGTTGACTACAGAGAACTGGCGGTACGTTCTTATCGTAGTGGCAGTTTGTATGTTCCGCCGACATTGTTGGTCGCTTTTTCGTTGATGATCGTGGGCATTGCTCTGCAACAGACTTGGTTGAGAGAGTCGATATGAATTACGAAATTGGAAACCCTCAGTACGTTTGGTTGTTGCTATCTGTACCTGCCACTGCCGTCGCCTTGGTGATTGCCGGTCGGTCGCGACGCAACGCCCAGCGGCAATTTGGGATTGCAGGTGGGTTTGCGGGTTCGGTAGGCCGTTTCGTTTCCAGTTGTTTGTTGTTGGCGTCAATGATTCTAATGACGGCTGCATGCATGGACATTCGCTGGGGAAAAACAACGCGAGAGGTACCCCAGAGAGGCTTGGAGGTTGTGTTTGCCTTGGACGTTTCGCGTAGCATGCTGGCCCAAGACGCGACGCCAAACCGTTTGGCGAGGGCCAAGCAGCAGATCAAGGACATGATTTCCGAGATGGCGGGTGATCGAATTGGACTGGTGGCCTTTGCAGGGGAAGCCACTCAGGCGGTGCCGCTAACAAATCACTACGAAGATTTTCGTCAAACACTCGATACCGTTGGCCCGCAATCGGTGATGAAAGGTGGCTCGCAACTGGGGCCAGCGATAGAAGCGGCAGCGGATGCATTTCTAAGTAAAACGAACGACCACAAGACAATCGTGCTTTTTACCGATGGTGAGGATCAAGAAAGTGAGCCGGTAGCTTTGGCAAAGCGACTGCATGATCAAATTGGACTGAGAGTCTTTACAGTTGGGCTGGGTGATATTGAACAGGGATCCAGGATTCCCGATGATCAATCTCGCAACAATCAATACCTTCAGCACGAGGGGCAACAGGTTTGGTCAAAATTGAACGGTTCGATCCTTCGTGAAATCGCGATTCAAACCAATGCGGCGTACATACCAGCAGGAACCAAACGCGTGAACATGTCCGAGGTTTATCACAACTATATTGCCAGTATTGAAAAGACAGAGTTTGAGTCCGCAAAGATCAACGCTTTCGTTCCTCGTTTTCAGTGGTTCGCGTTTCCTGCGTTTTGTTGCTTGTTCCTTTATCTTTGGCATGGTACTGCCAGAACATCAGAAGAGTCAAAAGGAACTAATTCAACGTCCCGCCGAGCGGCCAGGCGAAAACGAAGTTCTACTAAGCCGGCGTCCGGGATTGCTGCTGCATTTGTTGTGCTGATGCCAAGTCTTGCGTTTGGAGAACCACCCACACAGCAAGCAATTACCGATCAAGTCAACGCAGCAAATAAGATGGTTCGTGACGGGAAAACTGCTGAAGCCGTGAAGGCTTTTCAGGCAATCGAGGCTTCTGGTTCGTCAAAATATCAAGACCAGGTTTTCTACAATTCGGCGATCGCACACTATCGAAATTCCAACGTCGACACGGCAATGGATCTCTTTAAGAAAACGGCTTCGTCGGATGATCGCAGTATCGCCAGCGACAGTCGCTACAACTTGGGAAATTGTCACAGCAAGAATGCTTTGGCGCTGATGCAGGAGCAACCGTCCGATGCGATCAGTCAGCTTGAGCAAGCGATCGGGCACTATCGAAGCGCGTTGCGGTTGGACCGAAAGAGAATGGATGCCCGCGAGAATATTGAACGGGCGAGAAATCTGATCAAACAGCTACGAGAACAGCAGGAACAACAACAAGACAAACAGGATCAGCAGCAAGACAATCAGCAACAAGACGAACAACAGCAAGACAATCAGGAACAACAG
>CAYNNP010000002.1:24509-33602 GCA_964398215.1 uncultured Pirellulaceae bacterium
GAACAACAGCAAGACAATCAGGAACAACAGTCGCAAGAGGAAGGCCAAGGTGAATCCGGACAGAGCGAGGATGAAAACCAGGGAAACCAAGAGCCGGAAGATTCCGAATCGGACTCCGATTCAAATGGTCAAGAAGGCGATCAGCAAGACTCTCAGTCCAATCAGTCACCCAGCGAAACGACAGGCGAGGAAAACGCAAATAATCAAGCAAACTCTGAAGAACAGGGCACAGAGGATCAAAAGGGAGACGAAAGTCAGCAGTCAGATGGTGATCGTGAGCAAACCGGTGAGCAACCGCAGAGGTCAGACCAGCAGCCCGATGATGACAAAGAGCAATCCTTGCCGCAGCAATCTGATTCAGGCGAAGGCGATCAGCAACCATCCACTGATGGTAAGCTGACTTCGGACAACCAAGACGACGCGAAGCCATCACAGGACGCGATGGGGACTGAACAGCCAGATAGCCAGCTTGATGGCGTGATGACGCGTCAAGAAGCGATGAAGTTGTTGCAGTCCATTCGTGACCGAGAAATGCTGCGCCGGCTATTACAGGAGCGGCAGAAACGTAGTCGTCGTGTTCGAGTTGAAAAGGATTGGTAGATGTTGTACCGAATCGCCGTCACGTTGCTGGCCACATCAATTGCGTTGTGTGCATCCGGGAGTTTTGGACAAGGTGTTTCTGCGCAGTTGTCGGATCGCGAAGCCTGGGTTGGATCGCCTATTGTTTTGCAGATTCAAATTTCCAATGCAACAAAATACGAGTTGCCCCAGAAAATCGAAATCGATGGTTGCGATGTCGCTTTGGCGGGCGCCCCATCGCAGTCATTGCGAACAACGATTTTTAACGGCCGTGTTGAACGGTCGGCGACAGTTTTGCAGCAGTACGCTTTGACGCCTCGGCGCGAGGGGCGATTCGAAGTTCCCGAGCTTGAGGTGCAGGTTGACGGTCAGACGCAGCGGACGCCAGCGATGACTTTTGTCGCTAGGAAGAGTGATGCTGGTGATTTGATCTTTGCAGAAATAGTTAGCAAACAAGATAAAGTATATGTGGGGCAGTCACTTGATTTGACCTTGAAGATTTGGATCAAACCGTACGTGAATCGTCAATTGCAAGTCAAACTAGACGAGGGGCACATGTGGCAGAGTCTTTCTCGCAAGACTGCATGGGGAGTGTTTGGCGATCGCATCCAAGAATTGTCAGAAGAACGTCGACGCCCCGGCGGGGAAACGGTTCTACGGAAAGACACCAATGGCGATGAACGTGAATACTATCTCTACGAGATCGACACCAAGATTTATCCAACGAAGCCGGGCAAGATCGACGCAAGTGATGTGCAAATCATTGTCGAATATCCGCTAGCACTAGGAAGGCAACGCGATCCGTTCGAGAATTTCTTTGGAGGTGATCCGTTTGGTGGGAGTTTGCAAGAATTGATGCGAGGGCCGACTCGAAGTTTGTCGGTTACAAGTTCGCGTCCAGTTGTTGCCGATGCGTCTGTCGGAGAAACGGAAGTTCTGCCCATTCCCACCGCAAACCAACCAGCCGATTACCGAGGCGCGGTTGGTCGGTACCGAATCGTCACCGAAGCGGAACCCGTCCGTGCCCGCGAGGGAGACCCGATTACGTTGAAGATTGGCGTGATTGGTGATGGTCCAATGGAATTGCTTCAAGCACCACCGCTTCACGAAAATCAAGAATTGACGACCAGCTTTCAGGTCAGTGATCAAACGCTTGCCGGTTTTGTGCAAGGCGACGCAAAGTTGTTTGCCACCACGATTCGCCCCCGCGACGTTAGTGTTAGTGAGATTCCGGCGATACCGTTCACGTTCTTTGACCCTGAAACGGAATCTTTTCAAACGGTGTATTCACGGCCAATCGAAATCGAGGTCAGCGAATCGGAAACGCTATCTTTACAAGCAGTTGTCAGCGGTTCGGAAGCGATGGGTTCAGGTCAAAATGATGGCCAGCCCGCCTTTGACCTGACCATCAACGATTCGCCCGCCTTGGCTATTGCTGAGGCTGCACCGTCAACGACTTGGTGGTGGTACTTTGCCGTTGTCCCGCCGATAGTTTGGGTTTTGCTGTTGCTTGGCAGGTTTTGTGTCTACGGGTGGCGAAACGCAGGATCGTTCCGTTCGGCGTATGCGGTCGCGGTCTCGGAATTGAAAACGGCTAGTGATTCGGACGCGATTGTTGCGGGGATGACAAAGTATGTAGCCCGACAGACACGCGCAGATTGCCCAACGTCACGGCACGCTATTGGACGTTTGCGAGAACTCGGACATTACGACGCGGCTGCAAAACTAGAGTCGCACTTCGATCAGCTAACGAAGTCGTCATGCGACGTAACCAGCGATCAGTCGATCAGAGTGTTGCAGACTGTTCATGATTCGTTGGCCAACCACGGCAAACAAGTTGTTAAACGAAAGGTGTCTTCTGGAAAACGCCAGCTGACGACAGGGTTGCTGCCGCTTTTGTTTTTTGTACCTAGTGCCGAATGTCTTGGCGCAGACGAAGGCCCGGCAAATCAACCGTTGGTGCAGATCATCAAGGAAGCAAATACTGCCTATCGATCGGGTGAGTCGCTCGCAAGCGACGAACCAGCAAGCTCGCGGGCAGCATTTCAACAGGCCGCAGGCCGTTATCAGACACTGGTAGATTTGGGGATTCACAACAGTGATCTGTTCATGAATCTAGGCAATGCCTATTTGCAAAGTAGCGACAAAACAAACGCCATATTGAACTATCATCGCGCGTTATGGATGTCGCCTGGCAATGTGTCGGCGGCAAAGAATCTGCGGCTGCTAGAGTCAACAAAAGATAGTGCTGTTAACGAGGCGGAAGGTTTTGTGTTTTCTGTAGAACAATTCCGGACGCGAATCGGAGATCACGCATGGCAGGTTATTCTTGCGATTTCATCGGTCGCGTTTTGGCTGTTGATCGCCACCAAGACAATTTTACCTCGTTTGAAAGTCTTGCGATGGGCGTTCGTTATGGCGATACCATTGGTACTCAGTCTGTTTGTTTTGAACACAGAGCCTGCCGGAGAACTGGCGATCATCACTGCCGATCAGATCGAATTAAAAAGTGGAGATGGCATTGAGTTTGCCACGGTAGCCAAGATCGATTCGTTATCGGGTCAACGGGCCCAAGTGCTGTTGCAACGCGAATCATGGGTCAAGGTTGCGTTGCCATCTGGCCAAGAAGGTTGGTTGCCGGAAAAACAGATTCAGCGAGTTCGTCTTTAAGTCGAGTTTGCAGTGGCAAATCAGGGCAAAGCACTTTTTCAATCTGAGTTGTTGGTAGATTAGCGTCGCGATACAGCGCGTGAATGAATCACTCTCCCGCTGGGCGAGTCGGGCTCTCAGGCCCGGAGAGGGCCCTCCCCGGCCGCTACCGCGTCCGACCCTCCCGCAAACGGGAGGGTGAACAAAACATCGCAATATCAAAACCTAACACACCGAACTACTTTTGTCGGGCGCGTCAGGAGTGCCCGACCTACTTTGGAAAAGTGGTGTTTACCAACTAAGTGTGCCGGTACTTTGTCCGAACTGGTTGGTTTTCAGCCCAGCGTTTTCTAGCATCGTCAAAAATAGGTTGCACAGTGGCGTGCCCTTTTCTTTGGCAACGTATTGGCCATGGTTGAAGCCGCCGCCAGCCAAAAAGACGGGCAAGTTCCTGGCGTGGTGTGCGTTCGCATTGCCAAGATTGCTGCCGAACATGACAGATGTGTTGTCCAGCAAACTTTTACCAATCTCCTGCTTGGATTTTAGGTTGCCGAGCAAACTGCCGAAGCATTCAACGATTTCGCGTTCGATCTTTTCTAGCTGCGCGATTTTGGATTCGTTTTGCCCGTGGTGCGAAAGGTTATGGTGATTGCCGGTAACGCCAGCGACTTTTGGCACAACATAGTGATCTTGGATCATGATGCTGACGATTCGCGTTGAATCGGACTGGATCGCGAGAGGCACCAAGTCCATTAACAGCTGAGCGCGGCCAATGATGTCGGCGGTGTCTTGAATGTCTTTGGGTTGAGAAGCGTCTACTGCGGGTTTGGGCTTGTCCATCCAACCTTGTGCGGTGGCGATGTTCTGTTCGGCATCCCGAATCGATTGCATGAAGTCGTCCAGCAGTTGATTGTCTGTCTGGCTGGCCTTGCGTTTCAGTGATTTGGTCTGCGAACCCAGTTCATCCAGGATGCTTTTGCCATCCACCAGGTTCTGTTTCTGTCGCCGCACCTCGCTTGGTTTTCCTTGCAAAAACATTTGGGCGAACAGGTTCGCGGGACTTGTTTGCGCCGGAATCATCACGCCGCCGCTAGTGTAGGACTGGCTTTGCGGTTTGATTGTGCCCAGCGAGATAGATGAGAAACGCGTTTGATTGCCAATTTGTTTGGCAGCTAGTTGATCAACCGAAATCGTATTGCGAAAACCACCCATGCCTGGTTTTCGAGCTGCTGTGAGGAACGTGATTTCGCTGTCGTGCGGTTGGCGTCCGGTTTGGTCTTCATGCTGGAGCCCACTAAAGAGAGTGAAGTCGTCGCGATGATCCGACAACAATTTCAGGTAAGGCGTTTCTTCGTAAGCTTGACCGGGCGTTTTGGGCCATAGGTTTGGTGGGTGCAAGCCGAGCGCGGTGCAAATGAAGACCATTCGCTTGGGCGGTGCGGTTCCTGCGGCGAGTGCTGGCGACATGGATTCCATGAATGGTAGCGCGAGCGCGACGCCAGATGACCGCAATAAAGTTCGGCGTGTGATTTTTGTCATGATTGTGTTGCTATTTGTTGCGGAATAACCGGCTTTGAATGATGGCGTGTAGGATGTCTTTGATCCCATAGTCTGTTTTAGCTGACTGCAGCAAAATCGATTCAATTTCGCTGCGATCGGCGAATTGAATTTCTGCACCAGTCGCATAGACAGTCAATTGCGAGATAAAGTTTTTGGCAACTTGTTCTTTTCGATCCATCAAGTGCTTTTTGAATTCAATGATGCCAGTGAATCGATTGCCATCGGCAGTAACGCCACTTGAGTCAACTTTCTTGCCAGGCATCGGCGGCGGCTTGAATGTAAAACCAGCAAACGTCTGTTCGCCAGCGGAAACACGGTAGTAGTCGCGAAACCCGCCGATTGGATCGAAGCTTTCCAATGCAAATCCAGGTGGGTCAATGTGCTTGTGGCATTGATTGCACGTTTCCATGTCGCGATGGGCCGCCAGGATTTCGCGAATCGTTGTCTTGCCACGCGTATCAGGTTCGATCGATCCGATATCGGGTGGTGGCGGCGATGGAGGTGTTCCCAGAAAATTGCTCAGCACAAAGTTGCCACGAGTGACTGGCGAGGTCGTCGTGCCATTTGCGGTTGTTTTTAAAATAGCGGCTTGTGTTAGCACTCCACCGCGCGGGCTGTCGTTGGGAAATGTAAACTTGCGAAAGTGTTGGCCTTTGACATTTTTCAACCCGTAGTGCTTGGCCAATCGGCGATTCAGAAATGTGAAGTCTGAATCAATCAGGTTTGTCAAACTCATGTTCTCTGCGATCAAATGCTGAAAGAACAGTTGGGTTTCTTGAGGAATTGCATCGCCGAGCAGTTCGTCGAATTCGGGATAGAGCCCATCATCTGGCGACGTGACATTGACTTTATAGAGCCGGAGCCACTGGCCAACAAAATCGGTAACGAATCGCTTGGATTTTGGATCGGCCAGCATGCGATCGGTTTGTTCGGCCAAGACTTTGGGATCCGATAGTTTACCTTCGTCGGCCAGCGTCCTAAGTGTTTGGTCCGGTAGGCTCATCCACAGAAAGTAGGAAAGTCGACTTGCGAGGTCGTGGTCATCCAATGGGCCAGGTTCGCCACCAAACAAAAGAAATGCGGGCGAGCTGAACAATGATCGCAATGAGACGCGTGCTGCGTCGACAATTGGCCTGCCTTCTTTGATCGCTGGTTCAGCAAGCTTTACAAAAGACTGAATCTCTGCCTCGCTCACGTTTCGGCGGAGAGCTCGAGGCCCAATGTTGCGAATGATTTTTTCAATGTGCTCAAGCTTTGGGCCTGTCGCAGTGACTTTGACTTTCTGGTCATTTTGCAATCCGATCCGCAAGCCGTTCAATACAAATTTGGTGCTCGCTGGTGGCCACGAATCGACTAACGGCCCTTCAACGGATTGCGACATGATTGCCAAACCACGGCCTTTATAGTTCTTTGAACTGCCCGCGGCGGCTAGTTTCTGATACGGGGATTGCCCCTCGATGTCGAAGGTCAGGTACGGAACGTCACCAGGTTTGAGTGACGTTTCGACGATGATTGTTTGTGGCTCGAAAGATTGGAGGTCCACAGATTTCGCAAGTCTCGCATTGCCGTTGTTTTCTTTGACAATGATCTTCGCTGTTATGGGAGTCTCGGATTGATAGGCTGCGGCGACAGCTTTCAATCGGTACCTGCCGGGTGCAGGAATCGCAAAAGTGAACTGTGTTAAGTAATCAATGTCACTGAACAACACGATGCCGTCACCAAACTTTAGTTTTCGAGTGACACTGCCGCCCAAGCTGAGTGGTTTGTCATGCCATTCGTCGAGTCGTTCATATTTCGTATTGATCACTCGATACGGGTTGGTGCCCAATGCGATTGCACGATCCAGAGCTTCATCGGCGGTCTTGAGATAATTTTCAAGGTGGACTGCAGAGATTCTTTGGTACACGCCCACGGTTTCGAAACTCCCCGATTCAACTTCATCGGGAATCAAATTCGTCAACGGACCGTCGATCAGCAGTAGATCTTGTAGCGTGTAGTCAAGTTGGCGTTTGGTGAGCCGGCGTGTAGGAACCCGTCCATGTTTTTGTTGTTCAGCGCGACTGGCCGCTGTCAAATTCTTTTTCAATACACTGAGTGTCGTATTTAATTCATCTTTGCCGGGGCGTTTCTCGGATGCAGGCGGCATTTCGCCATTCTGCACGCGGTCAAAAATCTTTTTCCAGATGGGAAACGCGTCCTGTTTAGAAAGATCGTGGTCGAGCGATGTGACATCGAGGCCTGACTCCGTCTGCTGGTCGTGGCACTGCACGCAGTGTGCTTGCAAGAATGGATCGACAGCGGCTTGGAACGTTTGGTCCGCAGCTGATACAGAAAACGCAATCAAGATCGTAGCGGTCGCGATCATCTTGGCGGCGAACAGCCGTTTATCGATTTGCATGTTGCACCATCACCTTTGCTTCGTTCTCATCGATCAGACCATCTTTGTTTGTATCGACATCATCAAAGTAAGGCTTCAGTTGATCGCTTGCCTCGCTTTTGCCAATCTTGCCGTCCAGATTCTTGTCCATGAATCCTATCAATTGCTTAGCCGTGTAGTTCAGCTTTTTCTTTGGCGGTGTGTCCGCGGTGGCATCGGCGATTGTTTTTGAATCTAAGTACTTCGCCAGCTTGGTTGCTTCCTGGAAATCGATTTTCTGATCGCCATTCAGGTCATACTTCGCAAAGTACAACTGCAGATCCTCTGGTGCTTCGTCCCTGTCTATGCTTCCGTCCTGATTTTTGTCGTGCGATTTAATGAAGCCAGTGACGGCGGCGATGGCAGCTTTGGTTGCAGGCGTCTCCTGGCCGGATCCATTCTCGGTTTTTTTGTTCAGCGAAATCTCAGTTGCTACATAGACGAGAGTTAGTTTTTGCGCAGCGATCTTGATCACGCGTTTGTGCGGTAATTGAAGGTCACCTACTGGCCGGAAATTCGAAAAGCTGACGGTCATGCCCGACGCCGTGTACCCGACCAGATGATGTGTTTTGGTGTCGAGAAAGAACTCCATAGTACTGCCATGAAGCATCAGTACATTGCAGGTTTTGCCCTCGAAGTCCTGTTTACCTTTGGCGTAGAAAGCCGCTGGGCTGTGTATGGAAGAAATATGAGCAATCACACTGACCGAATTTGTAAGTTTTCTAAGTTCAAATTCGCCATTAGGAATCTGAGATTTGCCTGTCGCGGTGTCCTCCCTGAAGCCGCTTTTGGCGTCCCATCGGGCCTTCTGTTCAAAGCCGATGAGATTCAGTTTCGTGTGTCCGCTTTTGTCTTTGATGTTCAGAAACTCGGAGGCTGTTCCGCTGGCTGGGCCAAATGCGCTGGTGCCGCTGACTTTGAAGCGAGAGCTGATTGTCTGAATTGCTTCGATCGCCTTTTGGCCACCTACTGCTTTTATGTGTTGCTGAACTAGGTTCGTTTCCGCATTGACAACCATGGGAACTGAAAAAAAGAAAGCTGCAACAACGAAGCGAACTTGGAGGCGCGACGGGAAAATGGTTGGCATAGAACGATTTGCAGGTGCGTAGGAGTCTGATTATTGTTCGGTGTGTATTGTACAAACTCCCAATCCGCTAGCTCGTATTGCTTTGTAACTTACAGCACTAACTAGCACGCTATCGGCAATCAACGAGCCGATATTTGTAGCTACAGGCAGGGTGAGAGCATTTTGTTGTCTTGGGTTAACTGGCAGGCCGAGAAATGGGCAGTCGGAAATCTGAAAAGGGAAACAATACGCTTGGATTTGGGTATACTGGAAAGGCAAATGAAATCTCACTTTGGTTCAAGACCTTTCGCGCCTGGGCACCCATTCGAATGACACAAAATCAAGTTGTCACATGTCAGTCTTGTAGGTCAAGTCTCAAGGTTCCCGGTGGTGCTGCCAAAGTTCGTTGTCCAAAATGCAGTGGGGTTATTCAGGTAGGGCAACAAGTCGCAAGTCCGAATGCTGCTCCGAGCATTGATCGTCCGCCTGCTGAAAATCCGATCATTCGATGTCCCGCCTGTACCAAGAAACTGCGTTTACCAAACGGAGCTGCGGGCAACACGATTCAGTGCCCAAGTTGCATGGCGAAGATTCGCGCGCCAGGGCAAGCACAACCGCAGCCTAGTCAGGTGCAGCCGGTTAAGGTAGCGCCCACGCAGCCGATACAAGTGCAACCCGTTCAGGTGCAACCACAAAGCGCTCCGGCGCCGGTGGTCAGTGCGACACCAATTGGTCAGCCCGGCGGCTTTCATGGTCAACCTTCCATGGGTGCGGCGAGACCCGGCGCCCCACAGTCACCCTACGCTCAGCCATCGCCCTACGC
>CAYNNP010000002.1:33702-72300 GCA_964398215.1 uncultured Pirellulaceae bacterium
GTGCGGCGAGACCCGGCGCCCCACAGTCACCCTACGCTCAGCCATCGCCCTACGCGACGCAGCCATCACCCTACGCTACGCAGCCATCGCCGTATGCGACTGGGCGAGCATCCGGGATGTCGCCAGGTTTGATCTATGGGATCGTTGGCGCGGTTTGTTTTGTATGCTGTGCAATCCCCTTTTTGGGCGCGTTCGGTTTGATTTTCTGTATCCTGGGGGTTGGCGTTGTTTCCTCCATCGCAGGGATTTGGATCCTGGTCCTGGCATTTCAAGATGATACGACACAAGGGGTTCTTGCGCTGTTGGTTCCCTTCTATATTTTGATCTACATGATCAACAACTGGGACTACGTCAAGCAACCTGGTGTGATGTACGTTGCGAGTTTGATTGGGATGCTATCGGGAGTCACAGGATTCGGTGTTTGCATTGCGATCACTGCGGCAATCTCGATCGCATAACGTCAGTCGCAGTGAACCAAGGTTTCCGAGTGATGTACCCAAACCCGAGCATATCTTTTGCCAAGGACAGTCGGTTGACATGAGGCACGCATTGGTTACCGGAGCCTCCGGATTTATCGGAAATCACTTGGTAAAACAGTTGTCCGATCGTGGGACGAAAGTCACATGCTTGGTGCGACCAACGACAGAAGTTGATCGTTTGAAAGAAATGGGAGTTGAGTTTGCCGTTGGGAATGTAACGGAATTGGATTCGGTTCGCCGTGCCTTAAGCGGAACTGATATCGACACGGTTTTTCACTTGGCCGGTTTAACCAAGAGCTTGCGTTCCGAGCAGATGATGCATGCTAACCGCGAGGGCTGCCGATGTGTGGCGGCCGCGTGTGCAGATGCTGAGTCAGCGCCACGGTTGGTTGTTGTTTCTTCGCTAGCAGCTGCGGGGCCTGACCCAAAGAATGAAGAGCGGGATTCCGCCAAAGCCTACCCAACCGTTTCGGCGTATGGTGCCAGCAAACGTGCGGGTGAAGTTGCAGCGATTGAATTCGCCAGCAAAGTCCCGATGACGATTGTGCGACCGCCAATCGTACTGGGGCAAGGCGACCGTGAAGGTTTGACGATGTACCAATCGATTGATCGATACCGGTGCCACTTGGTTCCTTGCTTGAGCGACAAACGGTACTCGGTTATCCACGCGACTGATCTGGCGAACGCGTGCATCGCCGCTGCGGAGAATGGAAAACGCATCCTGAACGCCGATTCAGCGCAGGGGGTTTACTTTGCTGCCGCGGACGAGGTCTATACCTATGCTGGATTAGGCCGGGCGATTGCCGGTGCACTGGGGCGAAAGGTATTGAACATCCGGTTTCCCTCGCCAGCTGTTTGGGTCGTGGCGGGAGTCAGCGAAGCAGTCGCTAGACTACGAGGGAAGGCCAGCTTATTGAACTTGGACAAAGCACGTGAAGCAACAAGTGTTTCATGGACTTGCAATGCCAACGAATTGAAAAACGACACTGGCTTTAAACCCGCCGTGCCGTTCGTCGACAGGCTCAGTGAAACAGTCGATTGGTACCGAAAGCACGATTGGCTATGAATCGTTCTCGATAGGCCAAAAGCTAGCTCGTTGTTTGCAGCGATTTAACAACAATTTTACGCCGCACGTCCAGTAATTCTTTGAAACTCTCTACGCTTCCCTCGTAGTTGAATTCTCTTGCGTGGTCGAGCAGGTTGTTGGCAGGAGATGTGAATGCGTTGTACCCAACGGTTCCGCCTGCGCCTTTCAACCAGTGAGCTTCGTCGGCAAGCTCGTTAAAGCGTTTGTTGGCAAGCATATCTGCCATCTGCTTCAAGCGGGAATCTAAACGCATCACAAAGTCTTCGACAATGCTCAGGTATTCTGGGTCATCCAGCGGTAGTTCACAGTAGATCTTTCCATCGGCCGCAACGAATGAACTTGCAGGTTTGGGTTGCGACTCAGGCGGTGGACCAGCGTGTGAAGGAGATTGAAATAACGGTGCGCTGCTGGTAGCGTGCAGTTCGGGGTGAACAATGCGTTCTCGGATTGATTTCAAGATCTGGTAGCACTCAACCACTTGATCATGATCATTTTCGCGCGCGGCCGCGCCCATTTTTTGGGCATTTGTTGTCAGAGCTTGAAGCCCGACTGTTCCGCCAGCGCCTTTGAGCCAGTGAGCTTCGGAGCGTACTGTCTCGAAGTCTGCCGATGAGCAGGCTGATTCAAGAAAGTCCATTCGTTCGTCTAGCCGATTCAAAAAGTCTCCAACGATGCCTCGAAATTCAGGGTCATCCATTGGCAGGGTTGAATGTATCGGACCATGTTCAGAATCCATGCTACTGTCCTGTTTGTTAATTAGCGCCGCGGAAACTTCCGCTGTACGTGCGGTGGTGTTGTGTTCGCCTGGCCCCAGGAATGAAACAGCGCATCTTAGGAGTTCGTCGATGTTGACAGGTTTTGCCAAGAAATCGTTGCAGCCTGCCTCGATACACTTTTCACGGTCACCCAGCATCGCGTTACCAGTTAGCGCAATGATTGGAACATCATGTCCATTTTCGCGCAGCTGCTTGGTCGCTGTATAGCCATCCATGACAGGCATCTGCATGTCCATGTAGACAAGAGAGAAATCCTGTTTTTCAAAGGCCTGAATTGCCTCTAAGCCGTTGACTGCTGTTGTGACGTCCGCACCTGCGCGTGTCAGAATCAGCCGAATGAGTTTCAAGTTTGCAAGGCCATCGTCGACGACTAAGACTGGTTTGTTTGCAACGGTTTGAATACCAGAAACTTGGGCCATGTTCTGTACCGCTTCGCGCAATTCTTCTGGCGACCAAAGATCTTCGAGGTCAGATTCGGCGACGGGGATCAGCACTGTAAACGTGCTGCCAGTTCCAACAAGACTTGTTACGGTCAAGGCTCCGCCCATGGCTTCGACCAATCGTCGACTGATCGACAATCCTAGTCCTGTACCGCCGTATTTTCGGGTGGTTGTACTATCCGCTTGGACGAATGACTCAAAGATTTTGTCTTGTTGTTCAGGAGTCATCCCAATTCCGGTATCGATGACGTCGATACGCAAGTTACTAGCTCGGCCTTCTTTTTCGACGCTGGCAACGACCCGAACGGTTCCTTCTGTAGTGAACTTGATAGCGTTACTGATCAAATTCATGACGATCTGTTTCAATCGAGTCGGATCGGACTTGAAGGATTTTGGCATGCTGGTTTCGTAATCCAGCGCCAGTTCGATTTCTTTTTCTTGGGCACGAACCTGCATGACGTTCACGGTATCAAGCAGTACTTGATTGATTTCTGTGGAGATCGATTCCACGTCCATTCGACCGGCCTCGATTTTCGACAAGTCCAGAATGTCGTTGATCAATTCCAATAGATGCGAGCCACTGCGATGGATCATATTCAGGTGACCGACAACTTCCCCGGAATCCGCCACGAGTCCACGACGCAGTACATCGGTGAAGCCCAGCACTGCATTGAGTGGAGTACGGATTTCGTGACTCATGTTCGCAAGGAAATCGCTCTTGGCTTCGTTTGCATCTTTGGCTGCGCCCAAGGCAACCGCCAAGGCAACTTTGTTTTCTTCGATCGTTGTGATGTCGTCGAATGTCGTCATCAAACCTTGCCCCATAACAGGGGTGCAGTTGACACTGAACGTTAGGTTTCTCTGTTCTTTTTCAAGGTGCAATAGGCTGTTGGTAACGCTCTTGTCTTCACTCAGTGCGATATCCCATGGCAGTTCAGCTGATTGGTCACTCGGCTGCGCCCATGGCAGGTCGGCGATGTTCATCCCAACCATCGATTTTGCATCGACTTCAACAGCTTCGGAAAGTGCTCGGTTTGCAAAGAGAACACGTTTGCGAGTATCCAATAGCACCAGGCCTTCTGCGAACGTATCAAGGACATGCTGAACGTGCGTCGGAACGGCGCTTTTAGGGTCAAGTGCCTCAAGCGTCTTTCGCAGTAGAAAAGAAAACTGGATCAAGCAGGCAACGATCATGAACCCGACCAACCATACGATTGGCGCAATGTTCAAGCCAAACTTTTTCGCTACTGGGGCAAAGACGACTTCCAGACTACCCCATTTTTCGCCATGCCGGAAAACTGGAACCTGCATCTGTACAGCGGAATTTTTTTCAGATGCAACCCACAGTTTCCCGTGCTTTTTCGATTCGACTAAAAGCTCTCCAGATTTGGATCGAAACCCGACTGAGTGAACGGATTCATTGCGTTGGACCAGTGCTTTTAGCGTAACATCCAGATCCTGCATGTTGTCCGCGGATACCATTGCCGTGCTGCTGATTGCCAGGGCCTCGCAGAGTTTTGCCCTGCCATCCATCGTTTCGCGTTTCGCGTTGGGAATCAGATCCAATGCACCGGCAATCAACAGGCTGCCCACCATCAAGCCTACTAGGCTGATAGAGATTCGGACTCGTACAGGAATTCGCTCGAAGAAGCGCATGAGTGACCGAGAGGCGATTGTGGGTGAATTGGTAGGTACGCACGTACACAGTCGCTATCGACGGGCGGCCCTGCCCGCTTCATACTTGCTGAAGAATGTTCGGTTATCACGACTCGTTAGAACGATCTTGCCGACTGGACCGATTATTACCAGATCTGACCAGGTGGGTCTTGGCGCTGGTATTCGCTTCGCGTCAGATACAGCAATGAGCAAAGAAACTATTGAAAATCGAATTCCTCACCGCGCGCCAATGCTGTTGCTGGACGAGGTTGTGTCGCAGGACGACCGACAAATCGTTTGCAAAAAGACATTCAACGCGGATGATTTTTTCGTCCAGGGACATTTTCCTGGCCAGCCAATTGTGCCCGGCGTTATCCAGTGCGAATGTTGTCTCCAGGCGGGAGCCGTTTTATTGTCAATGCATGCTGATGGCGAGCGTGGTAGCAGTGTGCCAGTTGCGACCAGAATGGACGGCGTGAAATTCAAGCGAATGGTCAAACCAGGTGATACTGTCGAGATCCATGTCAACTTGGATGATCAAGTTAGCAATGCCTATTACATGACAGGCAAAATGTTGCTTGATGGTAAGGTCGCAATGCGGCTTACCTTTGCGTGCAGCATTGCCGATCCCAGCGCGACTTGATCATTGGTAAATAGAAGAGAGAGCCTGTTTTGAATAGCAACGAACAACTTGATGATTTTCTGTGTCTGCGCGGGAAGACGATTTTGGTGATGGGCGTCGCCAACAAAAAAAGCGTGGCGTTTCATATTTCGCGAACGCTGACTGGTGCAGGCGCCAATGTGATCTACAGTGTGCGATCAGAATCCAGAAAAGAGAGCTTGGCGAAATTGCTGAAGGACGAGCACGTCATTGTTTGCGATGTGGAGCGTCAGAGCGAGATCGATGCATTGGCAGCTGAGCTTGCGGAGCGTGAAATTTCGTTGGATGGGTTGGTGCACGCAATCGCTTTCGCGGACTATCCCGAGGGCATTCGGCCTTTTCACGAGACGACGCGAAAGCAGTTTTTGCAAGCTGTCGATATCTCGGCCTATTCACTTGTGAACGTCTGCAATGCTTTGAAAGATCGATTCGCAAGAGATGCGGCGGTCGTGACGATTGGGATTAGCACGACCCGGATGGCGAGTGAAAGCTATGGTTTTATGGCTCCGATTAAGGCTGCGCTGGAATCATCGCTCGCGTTTTTAACAAAATCATTCAGTCGTTTTAGTGAAGTGCGATTCAATTCGGTTGCTGCGGGGCTGCTGAAGACAAGTGCGTCGGCGGGGATCCCAGGTTACGTTGATTCCTATCTGTACGCTGAAAAAGTGATTCCGCGCGGCAAGGCCGTGCAGACACAAGAAGTTGCAAATACAGCGGCTTTTTTGCTAAGCCCACGCAGTAGCGGCATCACAGCACAATCAATCGTTGTCGACGCTGGCATGGCGATCAACTATTTTGACGCTTCGGTCGTTGATGCGGTAACACGCGCTGACGTCGACAACTAACACTATTACCTCATCAAATTCCGTTCGTCCCGAGTAGACCAATGAATTCGCGTTCCTGGCGATACACTGTTGACGACCTTCCGTCGCTTAGTCCGTTTGGTTCAGTTCTGGCGGACAGAATTTGTTTGACGCGCTTTGCTGATGGAAAGTGGTCCACACCAGAATTGATTCCACTGGATGAATTCAGACTGCATCCTGGTTCGCACTGTTTGCACTACGGCAGCAGTTGCTTTGAAGGCTTGAAGGCTTATCGCTGGAGTGATGATTCGTTGGTGATCTTTCGCCCCGATACTCATGCACGGCGGATGGTGAATAGCGCACGATCATTGTTTTTGCCAGAACCGAGCCAAGATTTGTTCACGCAAATGGTCAGTGCGATCGTGACGGATTCGGCGGAGATGGTTCCTCCGGCTCCGGGCGCTTTGTACTTGCGGCCCTTGTTGCTTGGATCGGATACGAACATTGGTGCCGCCGCCAAAGCCAGTGAATCGGCGATCTTTTATGTAATGGCCTCGCCTGTTGGCAATTATTTTGCGGCAGGCGACAAGGCGCTTCGGTTGCTGATAGAAGACACAGTGCCTCGTACAACGCCACAGTTTGGAAAGGTAAAAAGCGGTGTCAACTACGCTACCGCGCTTAGCAGCATGGTTGCGGCGAGAGAGAAATATGAAGCGGACCAAGTTCTGTTTTGTCCACAAGGTGACGTTCAGGAAACGGGAGCCGCAAACTTTTTATTGATTGATGACAACACGGTCGTTACCAAACCGCTTGCCGATAGCTTTCTTCATGGAGTCACGCGCGATAGCCTGCTGACGATCGCCTCTGAACTGGGGTACGAAATCCAAGAACGCGATTTTACTGTCAACGAATTACTGAAGTGGACCGAGCACGGTGAAGCTGCTTTGTCTGGTACCGCTGCAGTTTTGGCTGGCGTGGGAACTCTGATTCACGAGGGCAAGGAATACTCTTTGTCTGGCGGTGCAACAGGCGCCAATACGATTCGTTTGCGAGCAGCTTTGAATGATGTTCAGCAGGGGAATACCGATGATCGACGCGGTTGGATTTACAAGTTGTCCAAATGAGTGAAGAGCGATTCGAGTTTGGAAAGAATTGGCGAGCGTTTCTAAGTACGTTGAGTGATGACCGGATCGAGCGGTCTGTCGATTCTCTCAAGCGAATGTTGGGTGTTGATACGCTTGCTGGTAAGACCTTTCTAGACATTGGTTGTGGCAGCGGGTTGTTTTCGTTGGCGGCTTGTAAATTAGGGGCCCGCGTCATATCGATTGACTACGACGTCGATTCGGTGGAGTGCGCTTTGCTGCTGCGGGAGCAATACATGCCAAAGAGCGACGATTCGCAATGGAAAATCCAGCAAGGTTCGGTGCTTGACGAGAGCTTGATGGAGTCGTTTGGCACTCACGACATCGTTTATTCTTGGGGCGTGCTGCATCACACTGGTGAAATGGATCGTGCGATCGATCTGGCTCAGGGGCGAGTGAAGCCGGGCGGTCAATTGTTTATTTCGATCTACAATGACCAAGGCAAAGCGAGTGCACGCTGGTTGTGGATTAAGCAACTGTACAACCGCTTGCCACGATTTTTACGTCCACCTTTCGTATTCGTCATCGCTAGCTATTACGAATTAAAGTTTGCTGTCGCGCGATTGATCCGTGGCAAGAATCCGTTGCCGCTGAAGGACTGGAAAGCTCGTAAGTTAGAACGCGGAATGTCGGTGTGGTATGACTGGGTCGATTGGGTTGGAGGCTTGCCGTTCGAGGTAGCGACGCCAGAACGCATCGAAGAAATTCTTAGCAACCATGGGTTCCAGCTTGAGCGACTGGAAACGGTCGGCAACGGCTGGGGTTGCAATGAATTTGTATTCCAATCGAATCCAGCGATCGGCGCTGGCGTTTGAACTTCGCGATATGAAAACTCTTGCCGGCAGTGTGATGATTAGCATGCAGTTGCATTGCAAATGCACCAGATCCACCGCGCAGCGATTCTGAAAACCGAACGCGCGCTCGCTATCCCGCGACGGGCTTTTAGTGTCGTTTTCGCGACAAATTTTGTCTCTTCAAGCGGCCGGCGTTAAATACTCCAAAAGCAACTTTTGCAACTGGTTTCCCCATGCAGTAAATACTTGTGGGCGAAAGATTCGAGTGGTGATGGGGGCTAATTCTTGGCCGTATCTTCATCGCCATTCTGGCCAAAGAGCACGCAGGGGATTGCGAGATGGGGATACTGGGGAAAAATTCACGGCGATGGGTGCGCCGCAAGAATCGTAGGCGTCGTCTTACCACAGAGCGACTAGAGAATCGGCATCTGTTGGCCATCGACTTTGCTGCTATCAGCGGAGTTTCGTTTGAGGACATGACGGGTGACGGCCTTACGGCTGACGACCGCCGTTTGGAACTCGTTAGTGTCGAGTTGTTCTTGGATGATGGCGATGGTGTATTTGATGGTGGGGTCGCTGACATTAGCCAAGCTACCACAACAACCAATGTGGATGGCGAGTATGTTTTTGAACGCTTGGTGGCTGGTTCATACTTTGTTCAGCAAACAACGCCTGGCGGAAGTATTCAACGGCCCGGCGAAAACGTTGTAGCCATCGATGTTTCTGCCGCGGATGCGGGTGGAACGCCTGGCGCGACGATTGATTCGTTTGACCAAACCGGGCAAATTCTAATTGCGACGAGCGCGGATCCGGTTCAATTCAGTTCAGTTGACGCTCCGGAAGCTGTGGGCGGTGAACGCGATATTCGATCTGAATATGTTTCTGGGCCAGGCGGCGGTTTTGAGCGAGTGATTGTGAGCGTGAATGCAGCGGACACATCCGCGTTGTTGATCAGCCAGGATGCAGGAACGATTGGCGACTACATTTTTACTTGGGATGGCGACGACAATGATCCGTTTACTCTGGATCCAACCGGGCTGGGTGGGTTTAATTTGGCGTCGGAGGGACCAGTCACAGCGCTGCAGTTCTCAATCGCGATCGACGTTGGCACAACCGTCCAGGTTGATCTTCATACGGATGCTACGCATTCTTCGTCTGCGTCGGTGTTCATACCGGCGACAGGCGGCAGCGCGACGTTTGCCGAAGCACTGATTTTCCTTTCTGATTTCGTTCAAACCGGTGTTGATGGGCCTGCGGATCCATCGAATTTGGGCGCGATACAGTTGATCATGCCCAACCAAGTGGACATTGATGCATTGGTAGATTTTCACCGTGCACTTGGCCCAACGTTCTTAAACGCAAACTTTGCAAACTTCGTTCCACAGAGTTTGGGGAACCAGGTATTTGATGACCTAGATGCGAACGGTGTTTTTGACTCTGGCTCTGAAATCGGGGTCAGTGGAGTCGATGTGACTTTGTATCGCGACGTTGATGGCGATGCGGAATTCTCGGTTGGCGATGTCGTCGAAGCAACGACGACGACCACTGGCCCCAGTGGGGCGTATCAATTCAATGGCTTGATACCTGGTGACTTCATCGTCCAATTAGACGAAGCGAACTTTACATCAGGTGGCGCGTTGGAAGGTTTCACATCTTCGCCAGGCAACCCGGATCCCAACGACGGAACGGACAACGACGACAATGGCCTACGCCTCCTTGGCAACGGCATTGTGTCGTCAGCGATTAGCTTGGAGAGTGATGGTGTTGCTGCCAACGATACGGATTCTACGCTTGACTTTGGTGTTGTATTCGCGGCTGATTTGGCGATCACAAAGACGGATACTCCGGAC
The DNA here is from genome assembly GCA_964398215.1 of uncultured Pirellulaceae bacterium. Taxonomy (GTDB): domain Bacteria; phylum Planctomycetota; class Planctomycetia; order Pirellulales; family Pirellulaceae; genus CAYNNP01. Next base: position 43,391 of record CAYNNP010000002.1, read on the forward strand.
CCTGTGATTGCCGGCAATCAGTTGACTTACACGTTGACGGTCATCAACAACGGCGATGCCGACGCGACAGGTGTAACGGTCACCGACGACTTGCCCACGAACGTGTCGTTTGCGAGCGCGTCCAGCAGCCAAGGAACTTTTAGTGAATCTGGTGGAATATTCACAGCGATCCTTGGCGATTTGGCAAGTGGAGATAGCGCGACGATTGATCTTGTGGTTGATGTTGCGCCGGGAACAATTTCGCAGTTCTCCAACACCGCCACCGTGACGGGTGACCAAATCGACTTGATTCCTGCAAACAACACGGATACCGAACCGACCGATGTGCTGGTTCGTGTTGACGCAGCAATTATCAAGTCTGACAGTCCTGATCCCGCAACCGCCGGACGTGAGCTGACTTACACCTTGGAGGTGACGAACAATGGACCTTCCACCGCAACAGGCGTCGTTGTCCAAGACGACTTGCCTGACGTGTTGACTTTTCAGAATGGAGCTAGCACGCGTGGCGCTGTGTCCGCGGTTGGGCAACTCGTTACGGCGCAGATTGGTACGCTGGAGCCAAATGAATCCGCCCGGATCACTATTGAAACATTGATTGATTCGAGTGCAACGGGTGTGATATCCAATACGGCGACGGTCAGCACCGATGGTGTCGAGACCGACGAAACGAATAACTTGGACATGGAAGAGACGACGATCGTGGCGTTGGTTGATCTGGCGATCACCAAGCAGGATAGCGTTGATCCGGTCGTGCCCGGCACACAGCTGACTTACACGTTGGATGTGGTCAATAACGGGCCGTCGGACGCGACGAACGTAATGGTAACGGATTCACTACCAGATGGCGTCGAATACGTTTCAAGCTCGTCTTCTGTTGGAAGTGTTTCCGAGACTGACAACAATATTGTTGTGGCGCTTGGCGACCTAGCGGTTGGTGAATCGGCAAGCATCGAGATTGTGGTTGCAGTTGATCCGTCGGTAACATCACAGTTCTCAAATACTGCGATCGTCAGTTCGCCAGAGCCAGATGCTGACCTATTCAACAATACGGCAACGGAACCAACAGATGTGCTGCCGCAGTTTGATCTTCGCATTGAAAAAAACGACCTGCCAGATCCGGTTGTCCCAGGGCAACAACTGACCTACACCATTTCTGTTTTCAACGACGGGCCTTCGAACGCAACCGGAGTACAGGTTGCCGACACGCTGCCTAGTGTTTTGAGTTTCGATAGTGGGAGCACGTCTCAGGGGACCTTGACTGATAACGGACAAGATTTGCTGGCTGCACTAGGAGTGATCGCGGTCAACGAATCAGCGACGATTACACTGGTCACCGATGTTTCGCCCGACGTCGTGGCGACCATCGAAAATACAGCGATCGTTTCCAGCGACACCGGAGAAACGGACTTTACCAATAACACGGATACGGAACCGACAGCAGTTTCGCCGCTAGTCGATGTGACAATCTCCAAGTCGGATTCACCAGATCCAGCCAACGCTGGGGAACAGTTGATCTATGAAATTGAAGTCACCAACAATGGGCCGTCAACTGCTACCAACGTGATTGTGACCGATCCATTGCCAGACGAACTGACCTTTGTTTCCAGTTCTGGTTCTGATGGTAACGTGACGGTCGTCGGGCAAGATGTTTCTGTTGCGTTTGGCACACTGCAGCCAAACGAATCCAAGTCGATTCAATTCACGACAGGGATTGCGTCGGCCGCAGTCGGCACGATTACGAACATCGCTTCGGTCACGACCGATACTCCAGAGACGGACTTGAGCAACAATCAAGCCTCCGCTAGCACGTCGTTGGACCCGATGGTCGACTTGGTCATTTCCAAGATCGACAGTGTTGACCCCGTCGTGCCCGGTCGCTCATTGGGTTACACAATCACGGTTACCAACAATGGCCCCGCTGATGCCAGCGGCGTCACCGTGATCGATACGCTACCCGATGGTGTTAGCTATTCCAGTGGCACGACGTCACAAGGCACTATCGATGCTAGTGGCAATGCAGTCACTGGATTGATTGGCACGTTGCTGGTCAATCAGTCGGCAACTCTGACGATCACAACCGGCGTTGATCCATCGCTGACAACGGATTTCGTGAATGTCGCAACTGTTAGTGCAAACGAACCAGAGATTGACAATTCAAATAATCGCGCCGAGGAGCCCACAAGTGTTACTCCGCAGGTCGATGTTACGATTACAAAGACAGATACGCCAGATCCGGCGACTCCCGGTGGTTCGCTGGCGTTTGAAATCGTTGTCACGAACAATGGGCCTTCGACAGCTGAAAATGTATCCGTTAGCGATCCACTTCCCGGGACTTTGAGTTTTGTATCAGGTCAAGCAACTGATGTGACAATTCTGAACAACGGGCAAACGGTGGATGCTGGATTTGGTGACCTGCTGCCAGGGCAATCCAGGTCATTGATCATCGCTTCGACGATCGCAGTCGATGCAGTTGGGACTATCATCAACACGGCAACCGTGTCGACGACCACGCCTGAAACCGACCTGACAAACAACAGTGCCTCTGCGCAAACGACATTGGACCCAAGGGTTGATTTACGGATTACAAAAACCGATAGTGTTGATCCGGTCGTGCCAGGCCAGCAGCTTACTTATACGCTTGAAGTAACCAATGTTGGACCATCCGATGCGAGTGGCGTCATCGTCAGCGATACGTTGCCAGCAGGAGTGACTTTCGTCAGTGGCAGCAGCACGCTGGGCAATGTGACTGCGGCGGGCGGAGTGGCAACTGCAAGCATTGGCGATTTAGGTGTAAATGAATCAGCGACAATAACTCTGGTTGTGGATGTGAGTTCTGCAGTCACCTCGCAGATTTTGAACGTGGCGACGGTGACTTCCGAACAAATCGAAATCGATGGCGACAACAATCGAGCAGAAGAACCAACTGACGTTCGTCCAGAAGTTGATTTGAGCATCACCAAAACAGATAGCGTTGATCCGGTCACGCCGGGTGAACAGTTGACTTACACGCTGCAAGTGACCAACAGCGGTCCATCTGATGCCAGCAACGTCATTGTTACCGATACATTGCCTGCTGGAGTCGCTTTCGCCAGCGCCAGCAGCAGCCAAGGCAGCGTCGTACAAAATGGAAACATCGTGACCGCCAACGTCGGCGATTTGGACCTGAACGAGACGGCCACGATAACCGTCGTTGTTGACGTTAGCGCCGCAGTTACTGCGCAATTGTTGAATGTGGCAACCGTCGTAGCGGACCAAATTGAAACTGACAGTAGTAATAACCGCGTCGAAGAACCAACGGATGTGAACGCGCAAGTTGATCTGGTGATAGAAAAGACAGACAGCGTCGATCCTGTCGTTCCTGGTGAAGAACTCACCTATAATTTGCTGGTTACCAACCGTGGTCCAACTGATGCAACTGGCGTGACGGTTTCCGATAGTTTGCCAGTTGGTGTGTCTTTCCTGCGCGGCAGCAGCGAACAAGGAACTCTTGATGTTACTGGCAACCAAGTCACGGCGAATGTCGGTGAATTGTCTGCTGGTGAATCTATCAATGTCAGTATCGTTGTTCTTGTTGCACCGAATGTGAATCAACGTCTTGAGAACACTGCCACGGTAACTGGAAACGAACCGGATCCAGACCCTGGCAACAATTCATCAACGGAAGGGACCGAGGTTGATCCGCAATTCGACTTGGCTGTCACGAAGACTGATAGCGTTGATCCGGTCGTGTCCGGACAATCGCTTACGTACACGATCGACGTTATCAACAATGGACCGTCAACCGCCAGGAATGTTGTCGTCACCGACGAACTTCCAGCAGGAGTGGTTTTCCAAAGTGGAACGAACGGCTTGGTCGCCAACGCCGATACACTGATGGCCACGATCGGAACACTGGAACCTGGAGTATCCGAGCAGTTTCAGATTTCCGTATTGGTGAATTCCGATGTTCGCGGCACAATCAATAATGTTGTCACGGTGACGACCGATAGTGGGACAGAAACAGTTCCTGAAAACAATCGCGACGTTGAACCGACAGATACTCGTGCAGAGATCGATCTTGCCATTCAAAAGTTAGTCTCGGCAACGCAGGTCGTTCCGGGGCAGGATCTTGTCTACACGCTCTTGGTTACTAACGATGGCCCGTCCGCAGCCACCAATGTTCAAGTACGTGATCGATTGCCAAGTCAATTGAGTTTCGTGTCCAGTAGTTCTTCTGCTGGCGCGGTAACGAATGTCGGAGGCGAGATCATTGGCACAGTGCCTTTGCTGGCTCCGGGAGGCAGCGCCGAGTTCATCATCATGGCAATCACTGATGCCAATGCGAGTGGTTCGATTGTGAACACGGCTACCGTCACTGGCGATCAACCCGAAAGGGATCCAGACGACAATCAATCAACAGTCGTCACAGAGCTAGAGCCGCGTTCGTCGATCAGCGGTTACGTTTTCCGCGATCGAAACGGCAATGGACAGCGGGATAGCGGAGATGTTGGAATCGAGGGAGTGTCCATTCAGGTCGCTGGCACAAATGCGTTGGGGCAAAGTGTGTCGCGCACCGTTCAGACGAACAGTTCCGGGGAATATCAATTTACCGACCTGCTCCGCGGACAATACGAACTCATTCAGGTCGCTCAACCCGAAGGCTATCGCGATGGGGAAGAATCGCTGGGCGCGGGAGCAAGTGCGATCGTCGGCAATGACTTCTTTTCGCAGCTCATGCTAGACGCGGGAGTTGATGCGATCGACTTTTCATTTGGCGAACTTGGACGCTTGACCAAACGTGACTTCCTTGGGTCAACTTAGGCGGTACGTGCGGGTACGTGCGGAAATGTTCTACTTCACCTTCTTGCGGCGAGTGCGCCGAGTTCGTTCGTAGCGAACTCGGCAGCCAATTGAAACGGTTTCTGGAATTGGCGGTGTTTTGCCATCGAGCACAGCATTGATGGCATCATGAACAAATCTCTTTGTGATTTCTTTTTTGCCATCGGGGCTATCGTCCAGCGATCCCATGTATGCAACCTTTCGATTTTGGTCTAGCACATAGAACTCAGGAGTGAAAATCGCTCCGTAGTCCTTTGCTATCTTTTGGGTTTCGTCGTGCAAGTACACAAAGGGGAACTTCTTTTTCTGCGCCTTCTCTTTCATTGCCGGTAGCTTGTCTTCTTCGACCTTGTTGACATTGATTGCAACCACTGCGACACCTTTGTCAGCAAAGTCCTTGTGGAGTTTGATCAAACGATCTTCCACATCGACCGCGTAGGGGCAACTATTGCATGTGAAAACAACGACCACGACTTTTGTGTTTTTCAAGTCATCCAGCGAGTGATCTTTGTCGTCCGTACCGGGCAGAGACTTCCAGGACGGCGCTTTATCACCGATGCTTAACACTTGGTTGTAAGTTCCAGCGATTGCGGGCACGCACATTGTCACCCAAGACACGAGAATGAGAATTGAGAGTCGGCGTTTCAATGTCATGATTTCTGCTACGTCGAGTGTGAAGATTGAGCGGTGGACATTCTAGTTGGAACGGCGGCTGGAAAGTACACCGGCAGTATCTGCCAGCCAACAATCAACCGTGCCATGCTATTGCTATCACAGCAATAGCATTGTGTCGATTCGTCTTGCGTCCAGCAGGCACAATTCCTAGTCTGCCGAAAGTTTCTCGTATTCACCGTCCTTTTTTGCCACGGAAGGCTTGGAAATGGCTGTTCTTGCTCCAAAGCAACGACGACTTCACGCTCTTTTGTTGTCAACCTTTGTCTGTTTGTTTACTACATCCGCTTTCGCTGAAGAAGCGCAGTGGATCTGGGCAACCGGTTCCACATTGCAGGATCCAGTTGCAAAAGACCAACAGTGTTTGTTTCGAAAATCGATCAACGTTCGCGTTCGTTCGGAGGCTCAGTTTGAGATCATCGCTGATGATGAATACGAACTGTATGTCAACGGATATCGCATCGGCACTGGTGGTTCGATCAAGCGAGTTGATGAGTATGACGTTTCCGAATTCCTGCAAATTGGCCGTAACATCGTCGCTGTCAAAGTGACGAATCGGACCGGAAAGCACGCGGCACTTGCAGCCCGGATCTCTGTCAGCCCTATCGACAACGAAGGCTGGTTCACATTCAATACCGACTCTACTTGGAAGACTAGCACTACTCCAAGTGACCTATGGGAAACTGTGCTTTTCAACGACCGTTCGTGGGGGCGAGCAAGTTCGTTTGGTAGGTTTGGCGAAACGGCACCCTTTGACCAAACCCAAGAGGAAGTCACATCGGCTCCTGAGCAAAAAGAGCGATTCCAAATCCAACGGGGCTTTGGAGTTCAGCGTGTTCTAACCGACGAAAAAGTCGGTTCGGTCATCGCGATGACGTTCAATGAGTTTGGGCACATCTTGGTTTCCCAAGAAAACGGGCCGTTGCTATTGGTTTTTGACAAGGACGAAGATGGCGTTCCCGAAACCGTGCGGACGTATTGTGATCAGGTCAAGTCTTGCCAGGGAATCTTGGCGCTTAATGGTCAGGTCTTTGTGACAGGCATTGGCCCCGACGGACCAGCACTTTATCGCTGCTCTGATCGTGACCGAAATGGAACATTAGAAACTGTAAAGTCGATTGTCAAATTCAAAGGCTCCGCTGGTGAACATGGCGCTCATGGATTGCAGTTGGGCCCTGACGGCATGATCTACGCTGTACTTGGCAGCCATGTCCAAGCAGTCGGTGTGAAAGGTGACGGTCAAACTTACAATGGCAGTTACGAAGGCGACCTTGTTGCTCGCTACGAAGATCCCAACGGGCACGCGATGGGCATCAAAGCTCCTGGCGGAACCGTGATTCGGACGAACGCGGAAGGCTCGGTGGTTGAAACGGTCGCTGGTGGATTGCGAAACGCCTACGATCTTGTCTTTCACGGTAGTGGATCGATGTTTGTCCATGACTCGGATATGGAAGCCGATGTCAATACGCCGTGGTACCGACCGAACACTTTGTTTGATGTTTCGGAAGGCGGCGAGTTTGGTTGGAGAAGTGGCTGGTCAAAATGGCCCGATTACTATGTCGACCGATTGCCGAACCTTTTAGAAACTGGCCGTGGCAGCCCAACAGGTGGCGTTTGTTACGAGCACTACATGTTCCCGGTGCGATACCAGAACACTCTGTTTTTGGCTGACTGGTCAGAAGGCCAGATCCTGAATGTAAAACTAAAACAACGTGGCGCCGGCTTTGTCGCCGACAGCGAAGTATTTTTGAAAGGCAATCCACTGAATGTCACCGACATCGAAGTCGGTCCTGACGGAGCGTTGTATTTCTGTACTGGTGGGCGCGGCACGATGGGCGGCGTTTATCGTGTGGTCTACAAGGGCGACGTTCCGGATCGAATGAAAAACATTGGCACTGGAATCGCCCGCGCGATCCGCCAACCTCAGCTTCGCTCGGCTTGGGCGCGACAGGAAATTGCGTCTATTAAACGCGAGCTGGGCGACGAATGGGCACAGCTGGTTGCGGGAGTTGCGTACAGCAATGACAACCCAGCAGCGTACCGACTACAAGCCATGGATTTGATGCAGCTATTCGGCCCCGTTCCCAGCGAGGATTTTGTGGTCGAATTGAGCCAAGTACCTAACGAAAAAGTACGGGCACGAGCGGCCAGCTTGATGGGATACCATCCTGGTTCGATTGGCGCGAGCCGATTGGTGGAAATGTTGGAAGACGACAATTTGTACGTCAGACGTTCTGCTTGCGAAGCACTATTGCGTAGTGGTGCTCGGCCGAAAGATCCCGAGGTTTTGTTGAACCTGTTGGCAGAAGAAGACCGTACGCTCGTGTTTCTTGCCCGGCGTATTTTGGAACAAGTTCCGGATATCAAATGGCGTCGCGAAGTGCTGACGTCACCTGACACTCGTGTGTCGTTGGTCGGCATGCTAGGTTTGGTGAACGCCGATCCAAGTGACCGAACTGGTTTGTTGGTGTTGGAGCGGATCAGTGAAATGATGACTGACTTTCTGAGCGATGCTGATTTTGTCGATGCTCTGCGTGTTAGCCAAGTTGCGCTGCACCGATGTGACATCGATCCCGATCGAATCGTTCAATTCCGCAATCAAGTTGCCGAAGAGTTTCCGGCCGGTGAAGTCCGCATCAATCATGAGTTGATTCGCTTGGCAGCACATATGGATGCCAAGTCGATTGCTGATCGCGGAATCGACTTTCTTAGTTCCAATGCCAGCACGGAAGAAAAAACTTGGGTGGCAATGCACCTCCAGCTGCTTTCCCATCAGTGGACCGCAGAAAATCGATTCAAATTACTTCGTCACTTTGAGCAAGTCGCCAGTGAAACCACCGAGGGAGCACTGCCGCTATACATATCGGATGTGACTCGAGACTTTGCGAAAACGTTCTCAACTGACGATGTTCAAGCAGTCCTGGAACAGGGTAACGCATGGCGAAACGCAGCGCTCGCCTGTATCTACAAACTAAAAACGCCAATTGATGCGACTACAACGCAAACGCTAATGGGCTTGGACCAGCAGATCGTGGAGAACCCACGCGTAGGTGACGTTCAGCGGCGTTTGCGAACCGGCATCATTGCGATGTTGGCAACTTCCAAATCACCGGAGGCTTCTGCGTATCTTCGTGAGCTTTGGCGCAAGGAACCAGAACGCCGTTCGTTGTTGGCGATGGCATTGTCCGCGAAACCAGAAGGCGAAAACTGGGACTACTTGGTGCGTAGCCTGAATATTTTGGATGCCGATGCAGTGGGTGACGTGGTGGGAGCACTGCGTAGTGTGCGTGTTGCGACCGATGACCCGATGGCGCTACGAGACTTGATTCTGTTGGGCGTTCGAGTTCACGAAACTGAGCAGTCATTCGAGAATATTGAACGACTGCTGGAGCATTGGACTGGCATGAAGCGTCCAGTGAAGTCCGCAGCCAATATGAAGCCTTGGCAAAAATGGTACGCCAAGACGTTTCCAGATCGAACACCTGCCGTGCCTCCGCCAGCGGAAGAATCCAGTTGGGACTTCAATCAATTGGTCGAGTACTTGGAGAGCGAGCGTGGTGGAATGGGTGACCCCATTGACGGTCGCGTAGCATTCACAAAAGCTCAGTGCAATAATTGCCATCAGTTTGGTAACTACGGCAACGCAATCGGACCCAATCTATCTGGAATCTCGAGTCGGTTCACGAAACGAGAGATCGTCGAATCAATCTTGTACCCTGGCCATGTTGTCAGCGATCAATATGCGAGCAAGAAAGTATTGACCAACGATGGAGCGATTTACACCGGTCTCGTTGGCAAGAAATCGGATGGGTCAGTTTCGATTCGTGATGCTCGAAACAAGGTCACGATCGTGGACCGCAAGGAAATCGATCAGATCCTTCCGCACCGAAGCAGTATCATGCCAAGTGGATTGATCGACGAGTTAACGCTTCGTGAAATTAGCGACATGATGAGCTACATGGGTGTCGTTACACCAATTCAAGTCGCCACACGACCTGAAGAATAACGTACGTCATGCGAATCGTGGTTCAATGATGTCGTGAGCCACGATAGCTTTACGTTGAAACTTGATGCTTGCTTGTGATTGCAATCATCAGTTCGTGAAGCTTTGCGTTACTAGCTACGACGCTCGATTGAGCGATTCGTAGCGGCTGTCCGGTTGCGTCGGTTATCTTGCCACCGGCTTCTTGGACGAACAGCATGCCGGCTGCGAAGTCCCACGGGGATAGCTTGTATTCAAAGAATCCACCGACATTCCCGCAGTCCCGAATCGGCGGATGCCGTGTATGTCTTGGGCAAAGAACTCTTCGATCGCTGACAACGTTGCCCGCATCATGGCTTCAATAAGTATCGAGTTTAAACGGTGTTTGCCTGCGTCGCGAGGAGTGAAAATGCTCGCTAGCGACCACAACTCGTTACGCCAATAGGATTTACGTCCGAGCAGGCATTCGCGCGCGAAGGCGACTCGGGCGGTTCCCTATTATATATAACCGTAGTTTGTGGGGGTTTGTTCGCCTGAATCTCTGGGCAACTTTGGTGGTGAATCCTGAGATGATGGAGAAACGAAACACGAATTCATTCCAGAAAATCTCCTGAACACTGAAAGAACCTCGCCCGGCACCAGTGTATTAGGGCAGAGAACACAGAGCAGGGAACCACGGAAAACACCGCATGCGAGATGCACCACAAACCAGAGCCAGTCTGATTCTCAGATTGAGGGACCGTTCAGATCTGAATGCCTGGCGCGAGTTCTCTGAGATCTACCAGCCGCTGGTCTTTCGGCTGGCTCAGAGCAAAGGCTTTCAACACTCCGACGCCCTGGACATTGCTCAGGAAGTCTTGGTCCGAGTGGCCGGAGCTTTGGAACGCTGGGAGCCGGATGAAACCAAAGGAACCTTCCGCGGATGGCTGTACCGAATCGCTCGCAACCTGATGATCGATTTTCTGGAACGCGGCAAGCGACATCCATTGGCAGGCGGTGCAAGCGGAATCGTGAAGCTGGTTGAACAACAGGCTGACAAGGCATCGATGGAATCTCAAACCTTCGACACCGAATTCCGTCGACAGGTTTTCGCCTGGGCAGTCGATCGAATACGTCCATCGTTCCAGGACACAACGTGGCAGGCTTTTTGGAAGACGGCCGTTGGCGAACACTCGGCGGCAGATGTGGCAGCAGAACTTGGAATGTCAATCGGTGCGGTCTATGTGGCTCGGGCACGCGTGATGAAAAAACTTCGCAGTGAAGTGCAACGCGTCATCAAAGAAGACCAGCTAGAGGGAGTACTTCGATGAACATCAACGAATGTGGCCGCGAGTCGCTGGATCTTGTTCTCTCTGAACAGCTGGATCATCCGGAGTACCCAGGCGTGGTGAACCACATCGGTTCCTGCACGCGATGCCAGGTCCAATTGGAGAAATTGACCGCGGCCGAATCATGGTGGTCGCAGACTCGAAATCTCTTGTCAGATTCAACCGCCATTGACATCCCGGATCTGCCGCGAGCAGACACGTTGGTGCTGGCCAGCGTCGGAGCACCACAAGCCACCGGCCACAGCAGCTACGGTGATCCCGCGAACTTTCTGGCTCCGCCCCGCCACCCGGAAATGCTGGGGCGGGTTGGCAAGTATGAGGTCGAACGCGAAATCGGACGCGGCGGCATGGGTATCGTCGTCAAAGGCTTTGACAGCGAACTCAATCGACCGGTCGCGATCAAACTTCTGGCTCCACACTTAGCAAGCAGTGGAACCGCGCGGCAGCGGTTTATTCGCGAAGCACAGGCCGCTGCGGCGGTTGTGCATGACAATGTTGTGGCGATTCACGGAATCGAAACCGACGGCCCGCTTCCCGCGATCGTCATGCCGCTGATTGGTGGAGCGTCACTACAAGAACACGTCGAACAGCATGGTCCGCTAGGTTCGGCCGATGTGGTTCGTATTGGGATCCAAATTGCCGACGGTCTCTCAGCCGCGCACGCGCAGGGCCTGGTTCATCGAGACATCAAGCCGGCAAACGTTCTACTGGAGAACGATTTGAACCGCGTGCAGATCACAGACTTCGGACTCGCCCGCGCTGCGCACGACGCGAACCTGACGCGGAGTGGAGTGATTACCGGCACGCCGCACTTCATGTCGCCGGAACAGGCGTTAGGTGAAAGCGTCGATCAGCGGTCTGACCTGTTTAGCCTTGGGTCGGTTCTGTACTTCATGGCGACTGGTCAGTTGCCGTTCGCCGGTAGCACGCCCATGGGAGTTTTGCAACGCGTTTGCAACACGCAACCGCAGCGTGTTCGTGAAGCGAACTCGGGGATTCCAGAACAACTTGAAAGCGTCATTGAAAAACTATTCGACAAAACACCGGCGAACAGGTTTCAGTCCGCCGCTGAAGTACGAACCTACTTGCAGGACTATCTCGCCTATCTGCAGCAACCAACCGCACGCAAAGCACCTCGACGACTGCTAACCGCGGCACGCCGCGCGAGGCGCCGGAACTGGGTTGTGCGAACGACTGCTGTCGCGGTGACCGTTGGGGCGTGCGTCCTGGGCGGCCGGGCTATCCGCAGGAATTGGTCGGGTTCACCAACGTCCAGCGGAGGCACTGCGCCTGTTGAACCGAGCAACAATGCTTCTGTCGCCTCTGTGGCTCCATCTGCTCCGGCGTCACCTCCCGCAGTACCAGCGACGTACGTGGAACTTGGTGTCGCTCCGGAGAACACTTTGGACCTGGAACTCGAGCAAATGAATCAGCAGATCTCGAATCTCGAACAGACGCCAGCCGTCCGGTTCAATATTGACAACTCGAATCCGCGCCGGTCGCTTGACTCAGTAGCGGCTGGCATATCGGCACTGGAAACACCTCGCAGCGCAGGTTTGGCATCGAACTTCGACAAGGAAGTGCAGTCGATCGATGCCGCACTCAAACGGCTTGAGCAGGAATCTGTTCGGGCACAAACACCATCTCCTATCAAAGGACAATGATTATGCGGTTACTTATCGGTTCAAGCCTATGCGTCTGTGCGATGTTCGTCACGGGCTTTAGCATGGCTCAGGAGGACGAGTCTCGGGACGGGACAGCAGAGAGTTTTCCTGCACGGACGGCACGGCCCGTTCCACCGGCACCCCCTGCCAGGTTTGAGCAGGTTCGAACGTCCCCTGGTTCCGAAAGGGGGCTTGTTCAAGACGAAAGCCGACTTGTTCAAGACGATCCTTTCGGCGGAACGTTTTGGTATCCCGGTGACACCAAAGAGGAAGCACAGGAGGCTTTAAGAAAAACACACGAGCTTCAGAGTTTCATCACCAAAGCCAGTAGGCTGTTGAGATCAGATGATGCGGACACCAAAGAGAAAGCACAGGAGGATTTAAGAAAAGCCATTGGCGAGCTCTTCGATCTTCGCAGCAAGGTTCGCAAGAAACAGATCAAGGATCTTGAAGAACGTCTCGCCAAACTGCGAAAGCAAATGGAGCAGCGTGAAGACAAAAAGGCCGACATCATCCGATTGCACATTCAGACAATCGTTAACCAGGCCAACGGACTTGGGTTCTAAACTGCAACCGACAACACAACCCTCAGCAAGAGGCGGCACCATGTGGTGCCGCCTTCGTTTATGTCACGCCCGCACCCCGTTTAAAACGGTGCCAATACCGGAACCGACGATACTTGCGGGATGTGCGCGGGGTCTGCGTTGGTGACCAGGACTGCTCCAACAGGCGGCGTGAAGACTTGTGCTCCGGTTCCGATCGATGACCCCATGGCGCTACGAGACTTGATTCTGTTGGGCGTTCGAGTTCACGAGACTGAGCAGTCATTCGAGAATATTGAACGACTGCTGGAGCATTGGACCGGCATGAAGCGTCCAGTGAAGTCCGCAGCCAATTCAAGTCGCCACACGACCTGAAGAATAACGTACGTCATGCGAATCGTGGTTCAATGATGTCGTGAGCCACGATAGCTTTACGTTGAAACTTGATGCTTGCTTGTGATTGCAATCATCAGTTCGTGAAGCTTTGCGTTACTAGCTACGACGCTCGATTGAGCGATTCGTAGCGGCTGTCCGGTTGCGTCGGTTATCTTGCCACCGGCTTCTTGGACGAACAGCATGCCGGCTGCGAAGTCCCACGGGGATAGCTTGTATTCAAAGAATCCACCGACATTCCCGCAGTCCCGAATCGGCGGATGCCGTGTATGTCTTGGGCAAAGAACTCTTCGATCGCTGACAACGTTGCTCGCATCATGCTGCCGCGGTCGTAGTAAAAACCGCAGCCGATCAATTCATTGGACAACGTATCCGAGCTACTGACACTGGCCGGCTGGCCATTGTGCTGAGCCCCCTGTCCAGCTACAGCCGTGAACAGATCATCGCGGGCGGGATTCAACACAACACCGACCACTGGTTTGCCATGGTGAAAGTAGCCGATTGATACGGCAAAGTGCGGTATCTGATGCGCGTAGTTGTTGGTTCCATCAAGTGGATCGATGACCCATAAATGTTCTGCGTTGGGATCACCTTGCAAGCCTTCTTCGCCCATCAGTTCGTGATCGGGAAACGAGTCGCGGATAAAGTCGGCGATCGCCTTTTCGCTTTCGATATCGGCGTCACTCACCAAATCGTAGGATTTTCCGCCGGCCTCAGATTTGTCTCGCATCTCGACCCCGTTTTCGAGGTAATTCATCAGAATCCCACCTCCCAACCGTGCGGCTTGGACGGCACATTCAAGGATAGCGTCAGTCATTTTGGATTTCTTTCGTGAGAACATGAGGGAACGATTCGCGGGAGAGCGTAACATAAGCCAAGGGCTAGTAGCATTCCCGTGCAAGGCAAGTTGCCAGTTTTTGCGATAGCGGAGTTTGCCTGGCTACTATAGTTCTGGGTATCAGTGGTGTTCATTGACGCAGTGAATGTGGCTTCATGCGAATCGTTGAAAAGTCTAAAAAGAAGTGTATGGAAATCCTTGGCGGCCGAGAGTCGTTCCAAGGCTCTTATGTCATGCCACGATTGGAAATGGAAATCCAAAGCCAACTCGCCCAAAATAACTTGAAAGGCGGTGGCGAAGTTCACTACGTTTCGGCTTGTGCATCTGGCCGCATTACTCGGGTCATGTTGGCTGATATCTGCGCTACCAGAGAACTGTTCCATAACGTTTCTCAGACGTTGCGGCGTAATTTGATTCAAAAAATCAACTCGATTTGGCACAACCAAATTGTAAAACGGACGAATCAACAGTTGGCAAAGTTTGCTGAACAGGGATGTTATGCGTCGGCATCGCTTGCGACGTTTTTTGCCCCGACGCGAACTCTTTCGATATGCAATGCAGGTAACCCGCCGCCGCTGATGTATCGAGCAAGAACTCAGCAGTGGTCGGTGCTGCATGGTGAGCCGCAGCCGCAGAAGTGGCAAGCGGCTCAGGGTGGAACACTGAATCTGTCCGAATACCGACACCAGAAAGTGAGGCTTTCAACGGGTGACATTGTTCTGTTGATGGGCAACGGGTTTACACAGTCAGCGTTGCCGTGCGGCGGGCTTGCCAATCACCAAAAATTTGTGGAGCTCGCGAATCAACGGACCGGTGACGACCCAATGGATACCGCGAAAGAAATCATTGGTCACGTCTGCGGAAACTCTCAGCCATGCGAAGATCGCACCGTGATCATTTTCAAAGTCACAAGCAGCCGCGTCCCATTGTTGGATAGTGTACTGGCGCCACTGCGGATGCTGCGTGGGGCAGCCGACTCAACACGCCTCCAGTCGCTGTAGGAGCCGAGCTTTTTTCGGTTTCAACTACGCGCGGCCGAACTTCTAAGTTCTGTAAGTTCTGTAGGTTCGAAAAGTAATTCACCCTGATGAAGAGAAGCAGGGCAAATCACTTTTGCAATCTGAGTTGTTGGTAGATCGGTACTTTTACCTAATTCAAAGCGTTTTTCGATTCAGTCGGGCAAGAATGCCCAACCTACTTTGGAAAAGCGATTCACCCTGATGAAGAGAAGCAGGGGTTTTGTTTTTTTGCGTGAATTGAACTATCGTTTATGTCTCGCTCCTCCCCTCCCTCCATTCGCAGGCATTTTTCTATGGCATTTCAACAGACCGCAAAATGGATTTGCTTGGTGACTGCCGTTGCATTCTGTTTTGAAGCGACATCCGCGGCTGAGCGACCGAATATCGTCATGATTATGGCCGACGATTGCGGCTACGAATGCATCGGTGCCCATGGTGGCACATCATATAAGACACCCAACTTGGATAAAATGGCTTTGCAGGGTGTTCGGTTCGATCATTGTTATTCTCAACCGATATGCACACCGTCTCGAGTCAAGCTGATGACTGGTTTGTATAACGTTCGTAACTACGCAAAGTTCGGTTTTTTGGAAACCAGCCAACGCACATTTGGAAACATCCTGAGTGAAGCTGGCTACAAGACTTGCATTGTCGGCAAATGGCAATTGGGACGAAACGCGAAGCTGCCAAAACAATTTGGCTTTGATGAACACTGCTTGTGGCAATTGTTTCGTCTCCCTAGCCGATATCCGAGCCCTGGGCTGGAAGTCAACGGCGTCGCGAAAGATTACAAACCCGGATACGGGCCCGATGTGGTTACTGACTACGCTTTGGATTTCATCGAGCGCAGCGGCAAGAACAAGCAACCGTTTTTACTGTACTATCCGATGATATTGACGCACTGTCCATTTGAGCCGACGCCCGACTCGGCTGATTGGGATCCAAACGATCCTGGCAGCAAGACCTACAAGGGCGATGCAAAGTATTTTGGCGACATGGTCGGCTATATGGACAAAATTGTCGGCAAGATTTTGAACAAGTTGGACGAAGCCGGAGTGCGTGAAAACACTTTGGTGATGTTCACAGGAGACAATGGAACCGACACGCCTGTTGTTTCGATGATGGGTGATCGCCGAGTCGTTGGTGCGAAGGGAAAGACAACCGATGGTGGGACCCATGTTCCAATGATCGTGCAGTGGAAGGGAAGATCGCCGCAGGGCGTGGCTTGTAGTGACTTGGTCGATTTCAGTGATTTTTTACCAACGATGTGCGAGGCCGCTGGTGTGACGTTGCCCGATTCTCCAGAGATGGACGGGCGTAGCTTCTTGCCACAAGCACTGGGGAAATCTGGCAATCCGCGAGAATGGATCTACATTTGGTACGCTAGAAATGGCGGACCAACGGGCAAAGAATTTACTCGCAATGCGAGATACAAACTTTACCGCAACGGTGATTTTTTTGACATCCAGAGCGATGTGTTGGAGAAAAAATCGCTGGCTGTTGCTGAGCTGGGTGCTGATGCGCAGCAGGTTCACGCGATGTTGAAAGCCGCCCTGGAGCAGTACACCGATGCTCGTCCCGAACGCTTTGCTAACTGGGTGCAGAACGAAGCAGCAAAAAAGAAGAAGAACAAGAACAAGAAAAAAGGCGGCAAGAAGAACGCAGATTGAGTTCGAATCGCGCTGCGACTTTTTCCATTGGCCGAATAGGTGTTGCCGTTGCCAACTAGGCTGCCCGACGTGCCCGACGTGTCCGGTTGGGAGTATCGATTCGCTCGCGCGAGTAAGCTCTTGGGCCAATCTCGGACGGGCATGATTCGCTGTACCAGCGACGCTTTTCGATAGCTACCAAGATTTGATCGGCAACTTCGACGGCTCGCGCGCCGGCGATTCCACTGACGGTCGGTGAGATTCCGCATTCGACACTGATTGCGAAATCATGAAGCTCGTCCAAAATCGCGTTTCTTGGCTGCAGCTCATGAGATTCGCAGAGTAGGTGTTCGGCGAATAGGGTTTCTGAGTAACCCAGCGGGTTGTCCGTTTCTTGCGACAGCTCAAAATCGCGCTGCGCAATCTGTTGGCTGGTTTTGACAACGTTTAATGATGGTTTGCCAAAGTCAATGTCGGCAAATCCATTTGCGCCATAGATCTGCATGGTTCTTGCAGGAGACGGACTGACACGCGAAGCTTTCAAGTTAGCCACCATGCCGCATTCGAACTCGATGCGAGTTTCGGCGATGTCTTCTTTGTCACTTACAACTGCAAGCCCGCTTGCTGATACATTGCTAACAGCCGCATCTGTCATGGACAGAACCAGGTCCAAGTCGTGGATCATTAAATCCATGACAACGCCAACATCGAGGCAACGACCGGGAAAGCTGGAGGCTCGCACGGCTTCAACGTACTTTACGTCAACGCCTAGTTGCTCAAGTGCTGTAAACGCTGGATTGAATCTTTCAACATGGCCGACTTGCAAAGTCAAGCGTCGGCTTTCCGCGATTCTTGCCAGTTGCAACGCATGCGTGCTACTGTCGGCCAGCGGTTTTTCCACCAGCACATGCTTATTGGCCTTCAACAGATCCTTTGTGATTGGAAAGTGCAAATCAGTCGGCGCAGCAACAACAGCGGCGTCGATTTCTGAGAGCATTTCCTGGTAGTCGGCATGAACTGGGACATCAAACAGTTCATTGGCGCGAGCCCTAGCGGCCTGGAACGGGTCGCTGATGCCAACCAATTCCATTCCGTCCACCTGGCCAATCAACTTGGCGTGGATTCGTCCTAGGTGTCCAGCACCAATGACTCCAACTCGAAGGCTCATGCGACTTTCTTTTCTGGTGTTTGTTGCTGATGTCTACGATCCAGTCCGCGTCCATGACGGCCGCCGCTGGAATAGTCCAAACTGTCAAACAGGTCGGAGATCACTGGGCGAATTGGCCCAACGCTCAACATCTGTTCTCGTGCGGTCGCGATACCGACTCGAGATCGATACAAGAGCTTGAACGCTTTGGTCAATGCAGTGATGTCTTCTTTGACATACCCGTTACGTTTCAAGCCGATTACGTTGACTGCTCGTGGCTTGCTTGGCCGCCCATCGGCGATCATGTATGGCGGTACATCGTGTAGCACCAAGCTCAGCGCACTGACAAAGCTGAATTGTCCGATGCTGGCGAAATGAGAAATGCCAACACCACCGGCGATTGTGACGTTGTTTCCTATGCGGGCGTGTCCACCCAGCATGCCGTTATTGGCAATGACAATGTTGTCGCCCAATTTGCAATCGTGGGCTATGTGGGTGTTGGCCATGAAAAAGTTGTCGTTGCCTACACTGGTAATCCCGTCTTCCTTTTCGGTGGCTCGGTTGACAGTGCAGTGTTCGCGGAACACATTCCCATCCCCGATGATTACTCGTGTTGGCGTGCCCTTGTAGCTCGTGTCTTGCGGGGCGGCACCGATCACAGAACCATGAAAAAGGTGGTTGTTGGCGCCGATCGACGTGCGGCCGCTAACGACAACATGTTCTTCCATGCGTGTTCCGTCACCAATTTCGACTTCAGCACCAATCACGCAAAAGTGACCAATGTGAATGTCTTTACCAAGCTTGGCGCGAGGGTCAACGACGGCAGTTTGAGCGATTGTTACACCCATGTTTGCCTCCGGCTTTTGGTGATAGATGGGTTCAAAATACAAGCGATCCGATGCGGGTTTTTCATGGATCTCTTGTTCCTTTTCTCATTTCTCAGGCGGCGCGTCTATGCGAATTCACCTGATTCGTTTTTTGTTCGTTTAAAAGCTCGTGTAGCTTGCTCGTCATGCGCCCATTCAAATTGTGGCCGCCACGATAGGAAACAATGTTTCCGATGATCTCAACCCCTGCGAGCGCAAAGTCACCAACCATGTCCAAGACTTTGTGGCGAGCACATTCGTTTTGAAATCGTAACTCGTTGTCCAAGGGACCATCATCCCCAAACACCAGTAGGTCTTGATTCGTTACGTGCGACGCAACGCCCTGTG
This sequence comes from uncultured Pirellulaceae bacterium, assembly GCA_964398215.1. Classification (GTDB taxonomy): domain Bacteria; phylum Planctomycetota; class Planctomycetia; order Pirellulales; family Pirellulaceae; genus CAYNNP01. Next base: position 62,657 of record CAYNNP010000002.1, read on the forward strand.
CACGCAGCGTCTGGGCTTGTTCAAGTGTCACAAAGGTCCGAGCCGCCGCAACTTCTTGTCGAAAGCGATCAGGCGTTAGTTCTATGGAGAAAGTTTGTGAATTTATCGGTGTATCAGAGTCAAAGTCTAATTGGTACTCAAAGCGACTAAGACCATTGACCGAAGGCGTGGCTTCGATCCACCCGCTGCCGGCTTCGATTCGAATGGGTTGTGTAACAACAACGCGCTCACGAGCTTTGGCTTGAATGATCAAACCGCAGTTACTGAGTGCATCCACGTAAGCCTTGGCGCTGCCATCGAGCCCAGGAAATTCTTTGCCATCGATTTGAACGATGCAGTTGTCGATTTCCAGAGCGTACAACGCTGCCATGACATGTTCGATCATTTCAAACCGGCCATCACCGGATTGGATGATCGTACGAAGATGCGCGTCCGTACGGTGTGAAACGTTTGCTGGGGCGCTTGGATGACTAGGTAGATCGGTGCGGACAAGTTGGATGCCTGTACCGGCAGCAGCTGGAAGGATGTCAACATTGACATGTTTTCCTGTCCAATAGCCCTTGCCACTGACGTGGCAGGAAACTGCGATTGTGTGTTCGTTGCGTGCAGCTCTCACGCTGCGGCCTCCCTGCCTGCCCACCATTGCGTACTTTGATCCTTCAAAGCAGATTCAATGATGGACAATCAAATTACAGTCTACGAATCCTCGCGCACGATTTCATACGCGAGGTAATGAATACAGTTGAATACAGTGGCTATTTCTTAGCCAGCCGATCCAGGTACTGCATGACACCCTTGGTCATATCCAAAGCTTCGTCATGGTAGACAATGTTCTTCATCACGCCACGAATGACGGACTGGCCTTCTTCAAGATTCATGTCTTCGCTGTTGTAGCGGAGCACTAAATTGATCTTGTAGTGGTTAGCCAAGAATTTGACACCGGCAGCGATCTGCTGATAATTGTCGTAGTAGATACGTGCTTCGGAGTCCGCAAGTTCCTTGCGTTTGCGAGCCATGTCTAGCCGGAGTTTTGACTCCATGCTTGCGATCCGCTCTTCTTGAGCCGAGTAATCTGGCGTACCAGCCTTCAAGACCTTGAGTTGAGCAACGGCAGCTTTGATTTGCTCTCGTTTTGTATTCAATTCGCCGTCAAAGCTCTTCAGAGCATTTTCGACTTGCTCAACTTGTTGCTTAATGGACGGATGGTTCTTGAAGATGTAAGCAACATCAACGACTGCAAGTCGATGAGGAGCCGATTCTTGTGCTGATGCAATTGCTGGAACCAGAACGCTCATGCATACGATTGCCAACGTTGTGGCAGTTTTGCGAAAATGTCGCACGTCCGCTCTCCTTGCGTAATTAGGTGCGTATGAAATCACCTGTTCGTAAAAAAGTCAGCATCCGTCGCTTTCTTTTTTCATTCACGAATTGATGATCCCGGGGAGGAAACCCTTTCTCTTCGATTAGGTCGGATTGTGTCAGCCGCGTCTACAGGCGTAAAGATTAAAAGGATAGAAACTTTGCCGAGTATGATTTTTATTTCGCTAGCAACCTAGCAAGGAATCGACTGGATTTTGGCGCAGGCTTGGCGCCTTCGTCGATGCAAAAAGACCGCGTTAAACTTGATTTTTGAGTAGCTGGATTCGCCAGAATTCAGGCCACTTGGTGAAAACCGAAGTCTGGTGACTCCGGCTACGGACTGAACCCTAAAGATGCTAGCTCAACAATTTTGTGATCGCTTCTGCTTTGACCAGCTCGCGCGGTTGGTTCAAGTGATTGTAGACAATCGTTTCAGGGTGGATTCCAAAACTATGATAGATTGTCGCCAGTAGTTCGGCCGGATGGACGGGGTCTTCCAGTGGAGCGGATGCGGTTTTGTCGCTTTTGCCATGCACGTAGCCGCGCCGAACACCGGCACCGGCCATCACGGCTGTGTAACAATATGGCCAGTGATCACGGCCATCGTCTGTGTTGTTGTTGCCGCTAGTGCTGACACCTCGTTGTGGACTTCGCCCAAACTCGCCAACAGCCAGCACCAATGTGTCTTCCAGCATGCCACGGTCGTCCAGATCGCTGATCAGCCCTGATAGCCCGGTGTCCAACATCGGTGCCGACTGAGTCTTCATCCGTTTGCTTAATCCGACATGGTGATCCCAAGAATGGTTGTCGCTATTGGCTACTTTCGGCCAGATGACTTCCACAACACGTGTACCGGCTTCGACCAATCGTCTTGCCAACAAACAGCTTTGGCCAAACGTATTGCGTCCGTATTTGTCTCGCGTGTCATCGGTTTCGCTTGCTAAATCAAACGCTTCGCGGGCTCGCCCTGAAACGATCAGCGACATAGCACGTTCATAGTACTCGTCCAATTCATAAGACTCGACGGCCTTGTTGATGTCAGGCATTTGCTGATTCAAAAGGTCCCGAAGTTTCGCGCGGCGTTGCAAGCGAACGCTAAACACCTCAGGTCGCAATCGCAAGTCATCGATTTTGATCCGATCCATCTTGTTCATATCCAGGTCGTCTCCGGACGGATACAAAGTGTACGGATCAAACGATTTTCCCAAGAATCCAGCAGAACCGCCTTTGCCAACCACGTTGGATTCTTGCAGCGGCCGGGGCAGCATGACGAACGGCAGCATCGGTTCTTCGACCGGACGCATCTTGATCAGGTTGCTGCCAAAGTTTGGAAAGTCCTTTGGTGATGGCGGTTCCAGTTGGCCCGAGGGACTGACTTTGTCCGTCGTATAACCCGTCATCATTTGATAGATCGCCGCGGTGTGATTGAACAAACCGTTTGGCGTGTAAGACATCGAGCGGATCATCGTGAAACGATCATTGATCTCAGCCAGTTTTGGCAAATTCTCAGTGAACTTGATGCCCGGAATCTTTGTGCTGATCGGGTTGAAAACGCTTTTGACGTTGTCAGGTACGTTCTCTTTTGGATCCCATAAATCCAAATGGCTAGGCCCGCCTTGCAGGTAAACCAAGATGATGCTCTTGGCTTTTCCCCAACCGGGACCGCTTCCAACCACGTCGGCGGCACCCGCGGACTGAAGTTTCAACAGTGAGGGCAAAGAGAGTCCCAGCATCCCCGCGCCGCCGACACGAAGAAACGTGCGCCGGGAGGAGTCAAGGTGCGAGTCGCATAGATCCTTGGCCTTAAAGCCCTTGAATGACAACATGCCGAAATCTCCGGAGAGGTGATTGAGTGATTTGCTTAGTGATTGAATAAGAATGCGGGACTGTTTATGAGAGCCCAAGTTAAATCTTCGGCTGCCGTGAGTCGCAAGTTCTTGAGCTGTTTTTTACTTTCGCCAACATCGCTGCGCAAACGGATGATGCTCGCGGTGTCTTTTGTTGGCTGCTCGAGTGATTTTTTGCGAGCTTGCAACTTGGTCAACTTGTCATCGGGAGGCACAGGTTTGTTGGCAGTGGCTAGCCCTTTGACAGCTTTATTCCACTCAGGGTCATTCAACCCAACATGCTTTGAAAGAAGCTTCTTTTGAGATTCCGTTCGCTTTGCTCTGTCGGTCGTAGCAGCTGCCGCAAGCGTCTCTGAGTAACCAAGCGGAATGGTCTTGCCTGTGTGTGTGGTCGCACTGATTCGAAAACGACCCAAGCGATGTTCTGCAGCATTGTGAAATTGATGAATCACGAAAGTCAGAATGGTGCCGTCTTTGTGATCGATTGGTTTTTCAAGCTGATAGGTGATCCAATGTTCCTGGCCCGTCGCCCCGGACACCGCCCAGCCACGTTGGTTTTTGGTGTTACCATCGAAAGTCGCTGGGGCGCTGAAGCTAGGCTGCAAAAAGTCAGCAACACCAGATTTGATCTTCACTCCTGCAGTCTTTTTGGGCGCAGATGCGGGAGCTGCTTTTATCTCAAATTCAGTGATTACAAAATTACCATTCGGAGCAAGCCCTGGCCCCTTGCTTGGCAAGCTGTCATCGGTCAGAGCTTCTAGGCGGAATCCAGTAATGTTCTGTAGCTGCGTCGGTGCAACGACCGTGTAAGTGCACTTGCCTGTTCTTTCTGTGGCCAGGATTGACCGATCGTTCAGAAAAATCAGATTTGCTGTATTCGTGGCAGTCGCTTTTGTCGCAGCTAGTGGATACCACTCGACCAAGTTTTTCGAATTCTCAGCAATGAATTTATCAACCTTCTTGTCCAGCTTGGCGGTCGTAGCGTCCAAGACTTTCTTGGCCGCAGCGATACGGTCCATTCGTTCTTTTGCTAAACGTTCCCGTTCAGGTTTGATTTCTATTTTTCGAGATTCGATTTGCTTGGTAATGGTAGCGAGATTTTCTATTCGTGCGTTTTCAAGCTTTGCTTTGCGCGTCTTCCAATCGGCTTCATCGGCTGCCAGTTTCTTAGTCAGACTATCATGATCAGCTTTGATCAATTGGTTCATGGTTGCGAATGCCGTCAGCTCAGATTTCGTTGGCGGTCGACCCAACGCACGCAAGAAAATCTCTTCTGCCACGTCTTTGTCGTTCGGATTGTTTTGAACGATTTTTTCTAATTCGTTCTTTGGGTCTGCGATTGCAGTTCCGATGGTTGGGCCGCTGATCAAAGCCATCACGGGCCCGAGTTGCAATTCAGATGAACGTTCGCACTCGCATGCGCTTTCACGCGCAGGCCGCCCCAAGTTTTGCAGAAAGCCATCGGGAAGTTTAACGCCCGAATCGTTTAATGCTGCAGCACGTGTTCCTTTTGGGGCTCCTGGGATATTGGTTTTAGAGCCAGTCAGTCGGTGCACCGCGTCGTAGATGACTTCTGCAGGAAGCCGACGTGGAATTGCGTGCGAGAAATTCAGTTGGTCGTCTTCGTTCAATTGATTGGTGGAAACGGCCAGCTGGTAAACGCGACTATTGCAAATCAGGCGATGCATTTCACGTGTGTTGAATCCAGAATCAACAAACGAGTTTGTCAAATACTTGAGTAGCTCAGGATTGGTCGCCGGATTGCCTGCCCGAATATCGTCAATTGGTTCGATCAAACCCGTGCCAAACAAATAGCCCCATAGTCGATTCACGAAACTGCGAGCAAAGTACGGGTTATCAGGATCCGTCATCCAACTCGCCAGCTTTTGTCGTCGAGTGGCATCGTCTGCACATTCATGTTCCGTTTCAAAGGGAAATGTTGGTGCGACCACGGCATTCGTTTTTGGGTGTTTGATTTCGCCCGATTTGGAATCGACCACTTTCTCAAACAGCGGCTTTGCGCCTTCAACCGCCGTACCAGCAACCTTTCGCTTGCCGGAAATGGGATCATTTTCCAGCTTCACGCGGGCAAAGAACGCAGACATTTCGTAGTACTGGTCTTGAGTCCAGCGTTCAAACGGGTGGTCATGGCATTTGTTGCAATTGAAGCGAATCCCCAAAAACAAGTGCGTCGTGTTCTCCATCGTGTCTTCAGGATTCCGCAGAATCTTGTAATACGATGCAGCAGGATTGTCATTGTTCGATCCGCTCGCCGTCAAAATGCTTCTAGCAAACTCATCGTAGGGACGATTGGCAGCGATTTCGGCGCGAATCCATTCTCGAAACTTCTTACTACCTTCAACTCCCAAGAACTTTCGGTTGACTTGTAGTAAATCCGCCCACTTGTTCGTCCAGTACTCGGTATAAGCCTCGCTGGCCAAGAGTTTGTTGACGACTTGTTCTCGTTTTTTGCGAGTCGGTGTCTTGTCGGCCAAAAATTCGCGAACCGCTTGGCTACTGGGTGGCAATCCCGTTAAGTCCAAATGGACACGCCGAAGGTAGCTTGCATCGTCACACAATCCACTGGGCACGACCTTCACTCGCTTCCATTTTGCGGCGACCAATTCGTCAATTTTGCTCCACGATTCGGGTGACGATTCTGCATAGCCAGTGCGGTCGCCCATCACGGTCAGCGTCGACGCTGCGTAGTTACCTTCGTAGCGAGCCAAAATTGGTGCCTCGCCGCGGCGCACGGCTTGCAGTAAACCGCCCGTGTTGGCAGTGGCGACTTCTGTGTTGCCACTTTCGATGAACGCTTCTTGAGTGACATCGCGTTTGGAACCATCTGGGAAATGGGCGACGACGCGTACTTGTTGTATTGCGGTTGTCGATTCAACGATGGGGTTGACTGGGAAAATCTCAATGCGGTTTGCACTCTGACTGCTCAAGTCCAATTTGCTTCCATCGGCGATCCACCGGCGTAAAACCGAGTGGTATGGATCGCCAGCGGTCATCAACGCACCGCCTTGGTGTGGCGTTAGGCCCAGCGGTTTTCTCAACATCATTGAATCTTCAGGCGATGCAGCGTTGATTCGTCGCTGAGCCAAATCGTCCGTTAACGCGCGAATGTCATACACAGGGTCGTAGCCGCGCAGTGACAACTTGAATCCGTTCTTGCCTTTCTGGGCTCCATGGCAAGTCCCTTGATTGCACCCAAGTCGGCTGAGTATCGGATTCACATCGCGAATAAAGTCAACTGCTCCATGCTCTGGGCCTTCGCCAGAGAGATGGTTCGCGGCAAGTTCAATCGACCGCTTTTTACCCGCGAAACTGACTTCGATTTGTCCGCTGCCGTTTGCAATTCCGCGAACAAGTCCATGCTTTGTTATCGTTACGAAATCAGGAACGGTGATTTTTGCCGAACGAGTAACGTCGACCGTTGTTCCCGATTTCGTTTTCACCGAAACAATGAGCTGCGAATAGTCGTACAGCGAATTTAGCTGGATCTCTTTTGGCAAAATATCCAAGCTCTGTACCGTTTTGGCATCGACGCTGGATTCATCTGGCAGTGATTCGTTGCTGGCGTTTTTTGTCGCCCATGCCTTGGCATCAAATGAACGTGTTGCGAGTTTTGCGTCTTTGCTGGTCGGTGTCGCAACAAATTCCTTATTCAAAGATCCATCAGCGTTATAGTGTCGCACCTTGCCATCATTTCCTGCGACAAACAGAGAGTTGTCGGGACCGAATCGAATCGCATAGACGGACGCATCGTCAATTGTGATTGCAGCGATTTGCGGCGTATCCAGCTTTCGGTATTCAGCGAGTTTCTTCAATTCCTCCGGCTTTCGATCTCTCAATCGTTTGGCGATGATGGCTTTCAAGTCGGCGGTTAGTTTGCCATCGAAGTTATATTTCCATATTCGCAGCTCGCTTTTTCCATCCAGCGTTGCGGCGGCGGCTAGGCGATTTCCATCCCGACCGATGGCGACGCTAAAAATCCGGCCTTTTAGTTTTGGCATCGCTCGAATCAAGTTTGCATCGTCACCGATCTTGCGAGCTGTTTTACGAAATACTCGGTAAAGTTTGGCGACACCGTCCGCACCGCCTACAAGAATTTCGTTGCGATCACCGTGAACCGCGACGCTATTCAACCCTCCCGATAAAGCGCCGGGAGTAATCGATGTAATGTTGTCAACGAACCGCTCTGTTTCGACTTCAGTAAGTTTGCAGGACATGTCGCGTGCAACACTAATCAAGTGCTTGCCACTGCGAGTGAATACCGTGTCGCGAACCCAATCTTCGTGCGCGCCTTGAAACAGAACTTGTTTGCCGGTGGATGAATCAACTGCACGGACCACATTGTCTGCGGCACCAAAAGCGAGTTTTGTTCCATCGGGTGACCAACTGGCAGCGAACAGGGCGTCATAGGTAACTTGAAGCGATAATGCCAACTTGTTTGTTTTTACATTCCAAATCTGAACTTCCCCGGATACAGCAGGCGTACCACCAACCGCGGCTAGCCGTTTGCCGTCTGGCGAGAATCGAACCGCGTTGATTCGCGGACTCAGACCAACCAATCGTGACTTTACATCACCCGTTTTTGCGTCCAACAAAATGACTTCGTGAAAACCGGCGACGGCAACAAGCTTTCCATCCGGAGAAACATCGATCGAAGTCAGCGCGGGCGCTCCGCTGTAGATAGGAGGATTGTCGGCGGTGTACTTTGGTCCCGTTTCCGCTGGCGAATCATCTTTGGCGCCTTGCGCGATCCAATCACGAATCGTTTTTACGTCGACTTGGTTCAAGGGTTCCAGCGGAGCCTTGGGCATTTCGGCACGATGCTGCTTCGTTCCGCTGATTTGTTCAACTAAAAAACTCTCGCCTGGTTTGCCTGGTACGACTGCAGCCATCTCTGTCTCGCCGCCTTTAAGCAGCGATTCAAAATCTGTCATCACGTAGGAGCCAAGTTGTTTTGCCCCCTGGTGGCAGCCGAAACAATTTTGGCGAAAAATCGGTTCAACATCTTTTGAATAGCTAACCGCTTTCGCCGATTCGGATTGCTTGGAATCATCAGCAACCAGTAAGGCTGGCATCAGCCATACGGACAGAAATGGCAGCAGGGAATAACGCAACAGCTGTTGAATTGACACGGACAGACGCTCTACGGATTTTTTGGGGAGAGTCGGAGCGATTGGGTCTTGGTCAGGCCAATCACCGAAATAAATCAGGCCGACACGCCAATCCATCACCAAACGGTGCGGGTAGCCCAAGCACGGGCAGGCGGGAGGTCACAAATCACTACTTTTGGGCAACTTTGCAACCTATAAACAGGTTAATGTTGGTTGGATTGGGCGTCAACAGAAAGCCAGGATCAAATCGAAATGGGCCGTAAATTTGGGGCCGTATTGGCCTGTTGGTGCGGATTGTGGGTAGGATCGAAGCGAAAATACCGCCCGGTGAGGTCGATGAGCCCAGAGGAATGGAACGTTGTTATCACGAACTCGATTGCCACAATCCTGAAGGTGTTGAATCGAAATTGGAATCATGAAATCTTGCTGCCCGAAGAAGAACTCGGATGTTGACGTATGCACTGCAGAAGAACAAACGGTATCGAAAAATGAATACCCTCAACAAAGATTACGAATCACTTCGAGATCTTGCCATTTCGAACTTTCAGAAGTACAGCGATACGATTGGCGTCAAGCTGGAAACTATCCAAGACGACAGAGTTCGTGCCTTCTTTGAAGGAAACGACTTCCCGAGAACTTGGATTGAAGACATCGGTGTTACGGCTGAATTGCCGATCGCAACTGGCGTCAACGGAATGCCTCTTGGCTACATCATCAACAACTATACAAAAACAGATTTTGGTGACTTGATGTTTGAAGGCAACTACTTCAACTTCGGGGCATGTGGATCAGGCGGTCCTTGGATTGTTTCGCTTGATAGCGGCAATGTGTTTTTAATGGCCCCATCGTGGTCAACTGAATATGAATTCGAAGATTCCATCGTTGCGAAATGGGAAAGTCTTGGCGACTTCGTTTCCGATCTGAAAACGGAAGCTCACTTGAACCAGATCTACGGATAGAAATACATGACACGGCAACTTCCAAGCCCATTCTTGTTCTAAGAAGCAGTTTTTCGGAGTCTTCCGAACATGCGACACACGTTCAACTCGTGAGTTTCCAAGACGTGATCACATCTCGACCCAAGGCCGGGATTGGTGAGCGCGCACGAAAAAACCCGCTTTGGCTGGCGACAGTCCAAAGCGGGTCATTCGTTGATGATTTAGTGATGGATTCGGTCCGTAGACGTCTTCTCTGTTAACTGTTGTACGAGACCACTTCCACAGATTCAGTGAGTCAGTCACCCGACTCACTATATTCTAAGAATCCTTAGAAAGGAGGTGATCCAGCCGCAGGTTCCCCTACGGCTACC
>CAYNNP010000003.1:0-9235 GCA_964398215.1 uncultured Pirellulaceae bacterium
GGCTGCTTGCCATCATGTTCTACGACTTGATACGGATTCGTTCGGATAATCGAACTCCACATACCTGTTTTCGATGCCGTGATTACTTTTCTGCGGCCGCGTTGGGCTTGTTGCTCATTTTGGCTCGCTCGAAATTCTTAGCATGAAATTGGGCGATGGCCTGGCCTTCTTTTTCGTAGACGCCTTTTGCCGAATGCGACACGCCTGCCACGATGATCTTTTCGTGCTTGATCCCGATTTCAGTTAAAAACTTCATGTACTCTAAGTTGTTTTCGTAGTTGAATCCCTTGTCGCCTACGTAGATCATCCAACGTACTGGTGGAGATTTTGCTTGGGCGTACTGCCGTGCTAAATCCCAGGCGTTGTCACCTTTGGCAAAATGTAATTTGGGATTTTCGTATCCGTTTTCAGTGCTGATTCGTTTCTCTGTCGCGTACCCGCCACCGCCAGCCGCGGCGCTGCAGAACAGATCTGGGTATCGCAATGAAAGCCGCATCGTTGCACGCCCACCTTGGGAAAACCCTTCCAATCCTCTTGCCTCACGTTTCGCGATCGTTCGATACGTTTTGTCGACATGCGGAATCAGTTCTTTGATAAACACGTCTGCCCCCTGAGCACTTGGGTCATCGGGCAAGTTGTAGTGGCTGACCGGACCACCGTTTGGGAAAACGTAGATCGCTGGGGCAAGCTTGTCGGTCTTCATCATATCGAAAACCATTGCGCCGATCGGTGCGCCCTTCGCTTCACTGCCAGGGCGTCCACCATGCAAATAGTAAACCACTGGATAGCGGCGTTTCTTGTCCGAGTGGTACTTGGGTGGCAAAACAATGTAGTAACCAACATCGACGCCTAGCGTCGAACTGCGAAACGTTTTGTGCTTCAAGCTCTTGGCCAACTTTGGCGATTCATTGACCCAGCGAAAGGGAGCGTTCTTCTTTTTCTTTGTGGTCTTGGGTTTCTTTTCCTGAGCCGAAGCACCGACCGAAACGCACATGCATGCCAACAAGATTGCGGACGTTAAAACTTTCATTGTCACCAAACCTCCAAGACGAGAATCTACCTGGCGAATGTCGTCAAGACTTTCGGCGATAGGCTGAAATGGCCGAACGTCTTGAGGGAATATTTTTGTGAGCCGTTGGCGCTAGCCACGGGCCTCGAAGAGTTGCGTTATCACCACAAGGCCCGCGGCTAGCGCCGTCGGCTCAGAAAATCAACAAGCCCTGGCGCCTTTCGCTACGGTGCGCCCGGCTAAAGTTACGGCTTTGTAAACCGGTAAATGCATTCTCCGCGTGCACTTTCGGTTAAGTAATAGATCTCGCCGTCTTCATCTTCACCGAAGGCTAAAACGGGGATATTGTTCGGCAATACCTGCTCGTTCTTGATCGCTTTGCCTGATTGACGATCGTAGGTCAAAGCCCAAATTTTGCCACTGACATAATCAGCGTACAGGTACTTGCCAACCAAGCCGGGAAGGCGGCTTCCGCGATACACTCGTCCGCCGGTAATCGATTTCCCGATCCGGTGATCGTATTCCCAAATCGGATCGATTGTCGGCGGTAGTCCGTCAATCGTTTTTCGATTTCCGAATGCGTACGAACCTTCTCGATTGCTCCAGCCGTAGTTCCCACCCTTCTTGATCACATTGACTTCTTCCCAAAGTTCTTGACCGACATCGCCCATCCACATGTCCTTGGTCTTGCGATCAAACGCGATCCGCCATGGATTGCGAACTCCTAGTGCATAGACCTCAGGCAAAGCTCCTGGTGTGCCAACGAATGGATTGTCCTTGGGTATACCGTAGTTTTTTCCGTCCGCTGGGTTGTCGACATCGATACGCAGTATCTTACCTAGCATCTGTCCCAGGTCTTGCCCGGAACCTATGGGGTCATTGCGTAGGCCACCGTCACCAACTCCAACATACAAGTAACCGTCGGGACCAAACTCAGTCGAACCACCATTGTGATTTTGATAGGGCTCGGCAATGTCCAGCAGAATGTGCTCTGAATCGGGATCCGCAACACCGTCATCACCGACTGTGAATCGCGAAACGATCGAACGCTTATTGTCCGGATGCGAGTAATAGACATACAAGAATCCGTTGTCTTTGAATTTCGGATGCGGCGACAGGCCCAGCAGTCCTTGCTCGTTCGCACCTCGTGCACGCCAGTCATATACTTTTTCACGAAGGTCCAAAACCATCTGTGACTTAGTTACGCCCGGTTCATTTTTGAACGACCAAATGCCACCGTACTGCGATGCTGCGAACAAACGATTCGTACCATCACGTGACGGTGTAAGTTCTATCATTCGCATCTTTCTTAATTTCCCGTCCTCACTAACGGCCGACCATTTGTCCCACTTCAAATTCGGAAAAGCGTTTTCGCCGGTCATTTCCAAACTGCCGTCGATAGGTTGTTTTACGGATCCATCTTTATTCAGGACGCGTAGCTTGACGTTGCGGTACGAAACTAAGTTGCCGTGATCCTGAAGACAAATGTGTCCTTCGCCGGCACTGCCAAAGCCTTCGAATTTGGCAAACTTACTTTTTGCCACACGTTGATTCCAGTTCTTGTCGCCAAGTCTGAACCCGTAATAGTGCACACCATTCATGCAGACTTCACACTGTTGGGTTTTGGAAATCCGAATGTACATTTGGTTCCACTCGCCAGTCTGACGCGTCGAATCTATCTCGCCTTTCTGAGGAGCCCATCTGGGAGCAACGGGCTGGTAAAGCTGGTACAACCAACCAGCTTTCTGCGGATCGTGCCCATCGACATTGTCTTGGACTTGAATTTCTGGCCCCGTTCGCCACGGCGGGCCATCGCCTTCGAGGACGTGGAACATGACGCCGCTGTTACCGCCCTTGCTGATTTTGTAATCCAGCAGCAATTCAAAATCGCTGTACTTTTTGTCGGTGATGATGTCGCCAGCGCCACGGTCGCTTCGAACCATTGCACCATCAACCACTTTCCAGCCATCTGAAACGGCGTCTTTTTTATAGTTGCGCCAGCCATCAAATGATTCGCCATTGAACAGCAATTGCCATCCGCTGCGCTGTTCGGCTTCTGTCAATTGGTTTGGAGTGGCGTCCGCGAATGCGACACCGCCTACCATCAAACAGGCGACAGTACACAGGCCGCCAAGTTTTGTTGTCTGTCTCATTTGTAAACTCTCATGTTGAGGTTTTGATTGATTGATCTAATCCGCTTGTTTGATTCGAATCCGACGATACTCGACTTGTCCTCGGTCACCTTCCAAGCCAATGGGGCCCTTCTTGGTGGGTACCTTCATCGCTTTTTCGATCACTTCTCCATTGCAGGTGACCAAAGCTGTTTCGCCCTTCACTTTGATGATGATCTCATTCCAGTGACCGGAACGGTATTTTTTTAGTTTCTTGTAAGGACCTGCCAACGCAAAGTCACGACATTGCAGTTGAGGTCCACGCAGAAAGATTCCACTGTCGGCGTTGGGTGTTGCCCGAAACTCAAGAATCAATTCAAAGTCACCGGCGAATTCTTTTTGCGTCCAAATCTGTTGGATCTTCCGGCCTTCGGGAGGCGTCATCACCACAAGCCTGCCATTGTTCGCTAGATAGCGACCCTCTGGTGTTACCGTTTTGTCATCGAACATGACTGGTTCGTCAACAAACGGCCAAGCGGGTGCATCCTTGCTGCGGCTTTGCCAACGGGCGGCCGACTTGCGCATTTGATCCGACGTGCGTCGGTAGCCCCAACCATCCAAGTCTTCTCCGTTGAACAGTTTTTCAAAGCCTTGCTCGCACTGAAAGTCGTCAGCTTTTGTTGGCATCAGCCCTTTGGATTCTAAGACCGGTTTTAGTGCCAGTTCCCACTTTTCATATCCAAGTTTGTTTGGGTGAAGTAGGTCCGGAAACTCCTCTTTTTTTGCGTCGCCAGCTTTGTTGGCGAACAGCGTCCATGTGTCCAAGACTGTGATTTGTGAATCGCCTTTCACAGCGGCAGCACACAGCTGGTTGATCTTCTTGATTTTTTCTACTGGTCGTCGCATGCCTGCGCTGCTTGGGAAAACGTGACACCAAATGATTGGCATCTTTGGATTGGACTTCTTTAGCGCTCCGATGATCAACTGTACGTTGCCGGCAATCGTTTCAGGTTCCGCTTTCTCTTCCAAGTCATTGGTTCCCATCAGCATGACGACCGCTGCAGGCTCCAAATCCAAAATGTCTTCTTTCAGTCGCAGCAGCATTCCGCGTGTTGTATCGCCACTGATGCCACGGTTGGCAGCGTTCATGCCAGCGAACGCGCCACCGAAATCGTCCGACCAACCTTGGGTGATCGAATCACCAAGAAACACGACGGACCCTTTCTTGGCTTCCGCGTTTTTTGCAAATGAGGTTCGGCGCTCATTCCATACATCCTGGAACCAAGGGTAGCGCCGAATGGGACCATCACCTGCCAACCCCTCGTCGGTTTCCGGCAAAACGAATTGAGCAGCCGGTTTTTCTTGTGCCGAAACATCGCCAATCAGAAACCCAACCAACATGGCTGCCGCTAGGTACACAAGCTTTCTTTGCATCATCATTTATCATTAAAGGGGAACTGGAACCGCAGGTAGTCTACACAGCGATGATTGCGTTGGCACTCAGGTTCAATTCAGAACCCAATATAGGCCAAAAATCGCGATCAAATTGGCTACTACCGCCAAGGCAAACCAAATCCGATACGAGAGTTTTTGCGTCTTGTGCCGGATTGTTCGTCCCATCAAGACCGCGCCTGGCCAGCCGCCAAGTGCCGACCATGTCAGTAACGTGTTCTCTGATATTCGTCTGCGCTGTGCCGCAGCTGACCGCTTGTCCAGATAGTACATCGCAGCGGTGATCAAACTTGCAATCACAATCCAACCGCCCAGGATCCAAAAAGACATCATGAATCGATTCTATTGGGCATGAATTTTTCCTGCTGGTGAAAAGATGTGCACGCAATCACAGTTCACTAGGGCTTGAGCTGCCATTGTTCGTCAAAGAAACCTTCAGCCATGACCTTGCCCGCGAATATTCCATCCTCGGCACCATCCACTTTCAAGACAGCCCAGTCCGGTAGCATCGCGATCTGCCGTGAATTGCTGACGTTGGAAAATTCACGGAATGTCATTCCACTATTGGCAACGATATACCGGTCTGGGTTCAACGGATTGGGATAACAGAACACAGGCACGTTGACCGTCGGTTTGAATTTTTCCTTGCCAACCCTAATCTCGTCCTTGGTCCATACGATTGGCAAATCAGCTCTGACGCGTGACAAAAACCTGTTGCTAGAGAAATCACCAAAGCAAATCAGATTGCAATTCTCAATTTGCTCGTCCGTCAAATCACGATCATTCACCACTCGAATTTCGCCGCGCATCAATCGAGACCATCGGCTCTTTGCGTACGCCAACTCGCGATCAATCCAACGTTGAACCACACCATGAGCGGCAGGCCTGCTGGGTAGAACGAATAGAAACCGATCGCAAAAGGCGTCATCGATCGGTCCTTGGATGCCGGGTCGCTTGCGAAGCGATTTTGGATTGGAATCGATCGCCCAATCACCGTCTTTGACAAAGTGTCCTTGAAACCCAGGCCTCTTTGGGTCTTGGTCCATGATTGTTGACAACGTTTGATTCAACACGAGGTCGATTGATTCTCCACCCTTCCAGCCACTCTCTGAAAAATCGAGTGCAAAATGGGTGACTCCATTACTCGTCGCGACGCGAACGCGCCCCTTAGAGTCAATCGACGCCTTCACGTTTGCCGGCGCCCAATGACGCTGCAAGCCCGTGATCGATATCCACGCCGCTTTGCTGTAGCGAGTTGTGAAAGTCGTGAAGTCGATTTTTCGCCGTGGCCGATCGCTAGCGGACGCTTCTGCTGCCCACTCGTCTAGCTGCTTGCCAATGATCTCTTTCGAAGGATCATCGATCTTGTGTCCCATTTTCGCACCGATCACATGCGGCCAATCTACACCGGCAGATTTGGATGCCGCATGAGCTCGTTCAGCTGCTTTGCGTTGCTTATCGACTTCGCCGCTGTAACCGATCATCTTGGTGTTGGAAAAATTGGCGACCCACGGGAGCACGTCGTACAGATTCAACAGCTTGGTACGCTCAACAGAGAAATCGTATGGCTTCTTTTCTGTCCAGCCTTGGTAGTCAACGGTATCGATGAATCCAGCGCCTGGGTTGGCCGCAAACCAATTCGTGGGATTGTGAGCGGCCAAGTGCCAGCACCCCGCGCCGCCCATCGAAAATCCTCGGATCGCGACGCGGCGGGAATCCACCGGCAACTGATCGCTCACGTGCTTGATTGATTCGTACACATCGGTTTCGCCTGCGAATTTGAACGCGTTGCAGTGACGACCAAATGGGTGCAAGACGATCGTGTTCTTGGGCGCGTACTGGCCAAGCTTGGTCAATCGTTCGGTCAAAAACGGCACTTCCGTTTTCGTGTCACCTCTGCCGTGCAACCAAACGTCCAACCGGTACGATTGGTCATTGTTTGGTTTGAAACCAGCCGGCAGGACAAGCCCATAAGGCTGGACCGAGTCATCGATTCGCGAAACGAATCCACCAACCAACATTTGCGGTTCGGTTTCGTTGGGTGTGAACCCCAGCAACTCCATTCCGCGCCGGCCATCGACGGCAGCTTTCAAGCGTTGACCTGCCAGTTCCAAAAGTTCGGCAGCGTGCTTGGTTTGGTTTTTCTTGAAAAAAAGATTCTGAGTCAGAGCCAAATCAACCGCGCGAATCAATACCTCGACATCAGGCGACCATGCTTGTGGATCGCTCGAGGCTGCCTTGGCAACGTTCAAACGATCGGTCAGCTGTTCGACGGACCGCGAAAGCTGAGCACGCTCTTTGCCTCCGATCTCGATGCCTGCTGGTGGTAGTTTCTTATACTGCTGGGCCAACGACTCATTTGAGCCAAGCGACCAACATAGGAAAGCAAATAGGGTCAGACACAGAGCATTCTGGCGGTTCGTCAGGGTAAACATTCGGTTAACGATCTCCGGCAATATCCAATACTTCTTCTAGTTTCATTACCCCATCATAAATCGAACGACCGACGATTGCCGCAGGCATTTCCATTTGTACCAAACGCCGCACATCGTCCAGTGTTGTAACACCACCGCTAGCGACCAGTGGAATATCCGTCGCACTTGCCATTTGCGCCAGGCCATCGAAATTCGGGCCACGCATCATGCCGTCACGAGCGATATCGGTGTAAACGATCGCGGCAATGTGCTGGGTGCGGCTTCGCAAGTCCTGGGCCAGATCTACTGCTGGAGTGGAACTTGTTTCCAACCATCCGTCAGTCGCCACCATCCCATCACGCGCGTCGATTCCTGCAACCAACTTGCCTGGATACTTGTCTGCCATTTCAGCAAACCAAGCGGGCTGTTTCAGCGCGGCGGAGCCAACCACCAATCGGTTCAAACCAATTTCCAGCAACGACTTGATGGCTTCTTCATCGCGGACGCCGCCCCCCAGTTGGCAGGGCAGTCCAGTAGCTTCCAGGATGCGCGCGACGGCTGCACGGTTCGATGCAGAATCGTCACCGCGCGCAGCATCCAGATCGACCAAATGCAAGCGTTTGGCACCGGCGGCTTGCCAGCGTTTTGCAAATGTCACTGGGTCGTCACCAAACGTAGTCTGTTGTTCATAATCGCCTTGGCGAAGCCGGACGGGCTTGCCTTCACGAAGGTCAATGGCGGGCCAAATCTCCAACGTTTTCTCCTCAAGGACTGGCTGGACCAATTTAATTTCAACCATAAAGGATAGCTTGGCGAACCAAAGTCTGAACCCCGCCAGGAATCTGGCTCCCTGAGGGTCAATCGCAGCAGAGATTCTGGTTGCTGGCCGCTGGCGGCGAATGAAACCCAGCAATCAGTGAACAAAAGCGACCGAAGAATCGCTGTAGATCCTGGCAAACTTTGACGATAAAAACGAATACACTCCAGCGCGTTTATCGCAAATCAGGCTTTCAAACCACTCTATCGGTCAAGGATGACAGATGCCAGCAAAGGAACCACGATCGCGACGTCGGTACGTCGACATGTGGGCGTTGCCTGGTATTCACCCCAGCAATGTCGAGTTTCTGCAGAAGCTGAAGACTGCTGATGCGAACCAGTTCACTACCCACATGGACTGCATTGGAACGGTGTCTGAAGAGGACTCCGAATCTGGCAAATGGGAAAAGACTCACTTGGTTGGGATCCGTACCGATGTTTGGAAACCAGACGATGAAGAGCTGGAGTGTGCTCTGTGCAGCATGCAAGACAAACGCCGTGCAGAGATCAAAAAGTCCATCAAGCGTTCGGGGCGTCTGAGTAATAAGCAGACCACGCGTTTGGATCAAGAACTTGCCGATGACGATTTGATGAAACTCAAAGCGTCCGACATCGAAGCCAGACGTTTGGTGTTGAAACTTTTCAAAACAACGGGCGAACGTGTTCGCTGGGTTGGCACGATCGAAGAGATCACGACCACCGAAGTACACCACTCGATTGGCAGCAATCGATCGTTGCTTTCGTTTTCGGTCATGTTGCCAAGAACAAAGTTTGTCACACCGATTCAACAGAACCATCGTACGTTTCGCATCCCATCGGTGTTCACGTTTTGCTTTTACGATGAAAGCCGAATGTGGAACCTGGTGATCAAGCGGCGGTGGGTTTCCATCGGCGCGGACTTTGATGTTGAAGCTGACGGTCAGTCAATTGGCGAAATCGATGGACGCTTATTTAGTTTTGGCAGTGATAGCTACATTGACTTAGAGCCCCATCCGCTGTGCGAGAGCACCCATTTCATGGACCTGATGACTCTGTTCGCTAGTTCGGTTGGTTACCACAAAGCGATGCGGCGCAGTGTTGCCAGGCGAGTCGAAGCAGCGCTCAACGGCGAGTCTCACCGCCATGTTATCGCGAAAGAAGAACTAAGACTGCGGCACAATGGCCGGGCCGCTGCCTAGGCGTTCAAAGAGTGATATGGCTAGAGCTGCGAATGCGGGAGTAGGGAGATGGCAAAGCCGGCTCAGCAGCAGCCACCAACGTTGAATAATTGGCTGAACCAACCACGGCCTCAGTAGGCGGCCGTCGTTTTCGTCTGAAACGCTTTCGTTGCTGCGATGTTCTGAATCATGCTTCGCAGCGTCGCTCCATCGCGTTTGGCAGCCGCGACCACGTTATCGATTGCTTCGCGATCCGTACCCTCCACGGGGCGGCCG
>CAYNNP010000003.1:9335-27527 GCA_964398215.1 uncultured Pirellulaceae bacterium
GGCCGGTGTGCCGTTGAAGACCGGAACCCGAGCCTCTTGGCGTCGCCATTCCAAAACGCAGAAACGAGCAATTTTCATTGCCCATGCGCCAAAGTTCGTGCCTTGTTGGAACTGGTCAAACTTGCGCCACATCACAGCGGAGGTCTCTTGCATCAGGTCATCCGCCGCCACCCGATCATGAGTCAACGAGAGAATGAATCCATACAAACGTGGCTGAATGCCAACCAGCAATCGGGTAAATTTCTCGCCCTGGTCCAAAACAAATTCCTCGTCGATGTTGCGATTCTTAGGAGTTCATAATAGGGAAATGACTTGCGAGTCGAATTTGTAAACCAGG
The DNA here is from genome assembly GCA_964398215.1 of uncultured Pirellulaceae bacterium. Lineage (GTDB taxonomy): Bacteria > Planctomycetota > Planctomycetia > Pirellulales > Pirellulaceae > CAYNNP01. The sequence goes on from CAYNNP010000003.1 coordinate 9,673, forward strand.
ATTCGCGTAATTTCCTGAATTGCCAGAAATTGCAGATGCCTAGTCCGTAATTTTCCCGCCACAGCCGTCGCTCAAGGGACCGGCTCGGGGTTTTCTTCGAGTCGATAAGCCGAGCCAAACCAATGTCCTCTCATTCTACTTTCGCCTAATCGCAGTGGTGAGTGAGCCCATTGACAGCGAACACACAGATTTAACCATCGCCTGCAATCGAGCTCCTGTTCGTGTACGATTCAGGGTGTCTCAATTTTTGGAAAAGTGCGATGTATTTGAAGTTGCTGTCTGCGGTTGCGATCGTTCTTGGTGCCTGTCAGTGTGTGTACGCTGACGAGCCTTTGCCCGTGCAACTACGAGTTTTGACGTACAACATTCATCATGGTGAAGGCGTCGATCGTGAGCTTGATTTGGATCGGATCGCCAGCGTGATTCGGTCGGTCAAACCAGACATCGTTGCTTTGCAGGAAGTGGATCATACCGCCAAACGCTCTCAAAAAGTTGATCAGCCAACAACCTTGGCGCGCATGACAAAGATGAATGTGGCGTTTGGCGCCAACATTCAGCTTCAAGGTGGTCACTATGGCAATGCTGTGCTGTCAAGATTTCCGATCGCGTCGCATCGCAACCATCTCTTGCCGAACACCGACAACGGCGAACAACGTGGCGTCTTGATCGCTGATGTCTTGGTTCCTGAATTGGCCGATCCGCTCAGGGTACTGGCAACACATTTTGATCATCGAAAGAACGATATCCAGCGCGTGCAGTCAACTAAGTTTCTGAACGTTCTGGTTCGCAGACAAACTGGACCCGCGATCTTGATGGGCGACATGAACGATGTGATCGGAAGCCCTACGATCAAGCTACTTGATTCGCATTGGCAACGCACAAATCAAGATGAGATGCCTTCGGTTCCCGTCAGCAAACCACAGCGCCAAATCGACTTCGTTTTTGTTCGCCCTCAATCGCAATGGTCAGTTGTCCAAACCAAAGTTTTGGACGAAGCCGTTGCATCTGACCACAGAGCAGTCTTTAGCGAACTGGTGCTACGCGCCGACGGCCACAAGCAATTACCGCCAAAATCCAAACGGTAGTCGAGCGATTCCAGAAGCGTTACTCGCTGGCGGTAGGGGCTGCCCAATCCCGCTGTTGGTTGGATACAAATCGTTGGCACGTAATCCGGCTTGGCCAACCGATCGTCGCGGCGGGTCGCTTGTCATGCGTCCCACCGAAGTCGACGCCAGTCGAGGAACACTTGGGACTGTGCTGTTTTGAATGCCAGCGACGGCCGAGTTTGTTCCAAAACCGTTGTTTGGTAGTACACCGCTGCGCGAGCCAATCGGATCGACCGCGGCGGTACTAGGCAGCGGTTGCAGTCGAGCAGCGATAGCGTTATTTGCAACGTTTGGATCTGGCCTTGATGGTGCGACCTTGCCGACAAGTTCAAACTGTGTGGTTTCTTTGGGTTCCATCCGCACCAAGCGTTGTGGTACTTCGACAGTCCGTTTTTCGGCAACCCAGTTCGTTTTTGTGTTCGTGCCTACCGCTTGTGTCGACGGAACCCAGCGTGTTTTTGCTACTTGCCGATACGCGATGGTCGGTTGCCGAAACGGATTCCAACGTCCTTCCAAGTACGATTGCCATTCAAGACTAGTAACGGGCCGGTAGACCGTTTGCGTTTGCGGGGCGGTGTCGACAACACGGTGCGGTTTGTAAACCGTTTGTTCCTGCTTTTGAAGCTTGGTCTCGTAACGAGGTTGATGAACAATCCGTTTGACTTTTCGGTAGACCAGGCCGGTTTGTGGGTCAGTGAAAAAACCACCCTGGTCTTGGCCAATTGCGTTCGAACAGGCAAGCGCTCCTGTCACGAGAACGATCGCGCCAATAAAACGCTTGAGATCATTCTGAATACCCATGAAGCCCTCGCCATTTAGTTCTGAACGGTTACAGTGGTGATTCAAGTACGTGAGAGCAATTTTTCTCCCGCTCATACTTCCTCTTTTTCAATTTCGGATTGCCGAAATCTGAAGCTCAGAAAAACCGATGATTGAGTCCAAATTACTGAACATGCTACGTTGCCCAATCGATAAAACTCCGCTAGCAAATGCTGATGAGGCGTTAGTTCGGTCCGTCAATGATCGAATTCAGCAAGGAGAGCTTCGAGACCATGCGGACCAGAAAATCACCGACTTGCTCGAGCATGGCTTGGTGTCTGGACAGAAACGGCTGTATCCCGTGCGAGGCGGGATCCCAATTCTTGTCGCAGAAGAGTCCATTGATTTGGGATAGTGACCCAAGTTTGCCAGCATTGCCCCGAGCGATCTGTCTGATCATCGGCAGCGAATGTTTTGCTATCCGGTTCAGCCAACGGTTTGCCAAATCCAACGGATTGCAAAAATCAGATAGTACTGCACGACATAAATGGTCAACGGATTCTGCCCAATCCAATCCAGTGGGACAATCCGCAGCTTCGTTTGCTTGGTGGCACCATAGACCATAAGCGTGGCAGGCAAAACAAACATGCACAGTAGATGGTTCACGCCATACGGCTCCAGCCTTTCGATCCAAATCGCTCCGGACGACAACAGCAACCCTGATAAAATCGCCGGTAGCAAACCAAACTGTCGAAGCACCATTCCCTGCGCGACGAAACCGACGACGATGGTGATCGGATAATCCAGCTGCGAGATTTGGTCCAACGGGTAAAGACCAATTGCTAACACCAACACAACAAACCAACGTCCCGTCAACACAAAGATCCCGTAGCTGATCAGCAAGCTCACCAGGATTTCGACTTTGTCATAAGCTGGCACAAAGACAAGATTGGCCAATAACGCTGCAACGCCAACTTGCGCCGGACGTTGCCATTGAGTGGTTCGCTCGGGCGACAACCAGTAACCCATCAAGATGCAAAACAGCGGCATACTGAGCCGTGTTGCAAAACGCACTGGAGAACCAAGCAGCGGCTCGTCAAAAAGAATTCCGGCCACGTGATCGACGATCATCAACACGATCGCAAACCCACGCAAACTATCAATCGACGCGATACGATGCGAACTTGCTGGCTGACTCAAATCCTAAGCCAACGATTCTTCGGCAACACGCTTCCTTGACTCGGCCGCTCGGCGCCACAACCTTCCGATCTCATGAAACAGACTCTTACCGGTACTTTGATGATAAATCGAATCCTCTGGCAGGCCTTCCACCAATCGCCGATGCGCCTTGCCAAGGTTGTGATATGGCAAGCTTGGAAACAGGTGGTGGATAGCATGAAAACGGGTTCCTATCGGTCCCCACATTTCGCTCAACACTGGATAGTTGGGATAGTTCACTGAATCAACTAACTGTTCCTCGAAAGTCATCTCACCGCCGTTGTTCGTCCAGCGATGCGCACCTAGCGTCCGCACCTCGTTCAAAACAAGAATCCCAACCGCGACCCCATACGCGACCAACCACATTGGATTGAACAGTTCGTGTGTTGTCAGGTAATAGCGAGTGACAAAAACGATGCACCAAAGCCAACAAAAGATCTCTTGCAGAAGGACGATTCGCATCAATTCGGGCGATGCATCCGTTCGCTCATAAAACGGATCTACAACCATGGTAGAAGCATGCCGGTGAACCAGTTTTCGCGCACCGGGAACGACCCAGCAAATTGGACTGATGACTAGAAAGCGAAAGAATGCAAGGAAAGGAATCAGCAGCGCTTGGACGATAAATCCGACGATCATCCAACGACTATAGTGACTGAGTGCGACGTACTCACCATCACTTTCGGTCCCATAGTGCTTGCGACGATGGTGATCGACATGCGGGTAGTACAAATACGATGGCACCAAGAACGGTACGCCGCACAACAAATTCCAAACGATTCGAAATCCCTTGAACTGTCCTTTGGGCAAATGAACCAACTCGTGGATAAACATCAGCGCCCGCATGTACAAAACCACGGTCACAAAATACGACACCGCAACCGCAGGAATCATCCACGATGCTTGGGGAAACTTTTCTGGTAAGAACCTGACTAACATGATCGCACAGTGCCCACCAATGATGGACAACAGAAAATCCGCCCAATAAATTTTTGGATTCGGTTTCGTCAGATCTCCAATCAAACCGCGAGCTTCTGAAAAAGAAAACTTGCTCGCAGGGCGATCGTCGCTAGCGTTCGATGCGTCGGTGGTTACAGTTGCCATGATTGGTTAATTTCTCGTGCCATAAATCAACATGTGCGTTTTACACTTTAGTAACTCACAAAAACAATCCTTGTCCTGAGCGACTTGGAGCCTTTTGAACCGCTGGGCACAAAGGTCAATATGCTTGAGTCAAAAACTCCCGGCCTCTCCAGACCGCGTGCATTTCTTTATCATAGTCGTCCTGCAAGTGATTTTATGACTTCATCGCGAACATCTGAAGGACAAAAACATTCAACCCAGGCGATGTTGTGCAAGTCGTTGTAATCGGTGCTGGTGCGGCTGGACTGGTAGCTTCTGCGGAATCCGCGAGCCGCGGCACAAAAGTGATTTTGCTGGAAAAGAACACGAAAACAGGTGTCAAAATTTTGATGTCGGGTGGTACCCGCTGCAATTTGACGCACAACACCGATGCAAAGGGCATTACTGAAGCATTTGGACACGCGAGGCGGTTTTTGCAGCCCAGTGTCGGTGCGTTTTGCCCAGCCGACGTTGTTCAAATGTTCAATGGTTTGGGAGTTCGCACCAAAGTCGAATCGACTGGCAAAGTCTTTCCAGTCAGCAATCGGGCTGTTGAAGTCCGAGATGCCCTGCATCGCCAAGCCGTTGAAGCTGGCGTCGATATCCGCCTGCGGAGCGGTGTCGATTCGCTCAAGCAAAACGAGTCGGGGTCTTGGACGATCAAATCGGGGCCCAACCAAATCGATGCTGACCGGGTCATTGTTACCGCCGGCGGCAGAAGCTGGCCAGGTTGCGGGACGACCGGTGACGCCTATCAGTGGCTGGCAGAAATTGGGCACACAATTACTCGGACGCGGCCCGCACTGGTGCCCCTGGTCGGCGGACATCAATGGACTCAAGAACTCTCGGGGATCACGGTGCCCGACTGTACCGCCAGTGTATTTCCAACTGCCGGAAAACAGAAACCGCTGATTCAGCGCCGCGCATCGTGGCTGTTCACGCACTTTGGATTCTCGGGTCCTGCCGCCATGGATGTAAGCGGCAAAATGACGGTAGCCGAATCCCTGAAAGATGTTCGTTTGCAGTTGGACCTGATTCCCCAAATCAGTGAAGCTGAATTTCGCGAGACGCTGTCCAATCGCAGTGGTGATGGTGGACGCAAGAAACTGACCAACATCGTTTCGCAGTGGTTGCCTTCGCGGTTAGCTGAATCTTTGGTCCAAGAATCTGGCGGCGATCAAAGTCTTGCGGAACTTTCAAAAAGCTCGGCAAACAAATTGATCCAGGTTACAAAGCAATTGCACTTACCTGTTAACGGCACACGCGGATTTGCGAAAGCAGAAGTCACCGCTGGCGGCGTGAGTCTCAAAGAGGTCGATCCGCGAACAATGGCCAGCCGCAAAGCAACCAATCTATTTATCGCGGGCGAAGTCTTAGACGTCGACGGATGGATCGGTGGTTACAACTTTCAAGCTGCTTTTAGCACCGGCCGTGCCGCTGGAATCGCCGCATCGCTCCCCTAGATGCTGTGACGATTTACTATGCTGAACCCTCCGATTCGAACAGAGGTGAAGACTCGTCTTGCCGCTTTTTCCGTGGGATGTACAACCAGACTAGGAAGACAACGCCAACTCCTGTCAAGACAACACGCATCGTCGATTGTATTTGCGTCAGCCTTTGTCGCTTCTCAATTGCATCCCAATCTGCCGTCCAGACAACATGATAAGTTGGTCTCCAATCATTTGGATCTTCTTTCCATTCCCAATGAAACTGGACGGGAGTATCCAGCCAGGAAACGTTGACGTCTAATGGCATTCCTCTGTCAAAGTACATGGGACTACCAGTCATCCCCATCCAATCTGGAGACTCTATCCATTCCGACAAACCTAGAATCTCAATGAGTTGTTCATCTACGATGGGCCTGGAGTCAATTGTTGAACTGGGCCGAGGGGCAGCCATCGAGATTTTCTTGGCCTCAAGCAATTTGGTGGCAGAAATTCCATTCGTCGCCGAGAACATCCATGCAACGACTATCGCAGCAACCAAGACGAATGCAAACAGATCTCTAAGTCGGAATTGAATCATGGAATCAACACAACGAATCGCGTTTTGAACGGCCACTGTGAATTGTAAGGGATTCGCAATGGCCCTTTAGGGCTTGTTGATTTATTTGCGTGACATATTTTTGTGAGCCGTTTTCAATCTGAGTCGTTTGTAGATTGGCATTCTCGCCTGATCTAAATCGTTTTTAAGTTCAGTCGGGCAGGAGTAGGAAGGAGTGCCAACCTACTTTGAAAATGATTCACCGTGCTGACGACGCATTGCTGCCGGAACAGCGCAAACGCACTTCATTGTGTCGCCGAGATTGCGCCTCGAATGACCATGTTTCTTGCGTTGGAAGTTCTGGCGATTGCTGCGTTTGCTCGGTCCGGCCTACAAAAAAACGGTTTGCTTTTGGTTGCTATTCCAGCGGTTCTTGTTTTAGCTCGCTGATAATTTGACGGGCCCTGTCTGCGTCTCTTTCCAACGTTTTGACTTGAACCATGCCGGGTGATTCGGCGCGGAAACCAGCCGTGAACCCTCCGACCACGGCCGCCTTGATACCTTCGTCGGCAAGCACCGATAGCAGTACCGTTGCACTGCCTTCGTCTGCACGCTCGGCAACCGTGACAAGCTTTTCGTTATCTAAGTTTTCGATAGTCTTATCGGGTTCGCTTGTCATGGTTTTTCTTTCGTTGGTGAAGTGGGCGAAGAGCAAGGACATGTGCCATGGGCAATCTTTAGCTATTCGTTGATACCACAGAATACTTGGCAATTTCGATTCAAATCATCACAACAGGTGGTAAACGCTATTTTTTAAGTTCCGGTAGCGGCGTTGTGGGTTTGGGCTTGGGTTGCCAGATGTCTTCGATTTCTTGAGAGCCCGCGTCGTGCCGGAGCAGGAGATACACGCCGCCGACTAATGCCCAAAACATCGTTAGCATCATCACGACAGGGTAGAACTGCAACATTTCAGCAACGCGATGCGCTGTCGCGTTTGCGCCGATGAATCCCAGAAATGATGTGACCAATGCCGAAGCGAATACCTGAATCCCTATGGCCAAACTAACAACGACCAACAGCAAGCCGGTGATCAAGAACAAGTACAGCAACATTTTGATTGGCCGCCGATACAAATATTCGTAGCCACGACTCAGACCATCCAATGAATCGGAGTCGCGTTCGTTGGACAATGCTGCCCAGCCAAGCGGTATTGCGAACAGCGATCCGAAGCCAAGGATTCCACATGGCAATGACAGGATCACCAAGAATAGAACGAGAACGGAATGCAAAACTGGAACCTCGGCGACAAAGTCAACAAAGAATCCGATCGCGGCCACCATCAGCGCAAATAGCAACGCACAGATCAGTGGCACTGCGGCGACAAGCCAAGCGGTAGGCGCGATTCGAATTGAGCGACGACCAGCCATCGAGAGCGACGCCATCTCGCGACCAGCTGTCAAAAGCGCACCTTGACGGGTCAAGAACAAGATGCAAGGCAGGCAACAAACAAGCGCCCAAACGATCGCCATGACCAGATTGCCGAGCGTGCCAGGTAGCTGCAATGGTTCAAGCAAGCTGGCCAGTGACATGACACTCGGATATTGATGTACCGGATGTTCATTGATTGCATCGACGTTTGGGATGAACCAACGTGAATGCACGGACCACCAGATTGCGAAAGTGATCGTGGTCAGGCCAACCATGATCGGCGACGCGGCGGCGCGAAGGGTTCGGCCGAGACGTAACCACGGAAATAGATCAACCCACTCTCGCGTGCGTTCAAGCAATCCTCGTTCCGGATCGTAGCCAGAGTGTTGGTCGGGAGAATCCGATGAGTCGCTATCCGGCATGTTTCTGATGAGAGTTCTGTAGTTGGGAATGAAGCTGAATCGTCATCAGCCTGCCGATAGGATTCTATTGGTTGACCGTGCCAACAAAGCGTACACGTTTCCAGTCGTTGGGGTTGGGCATGCATACGGGTGGCGATCGTTGACCGGCAGGAATGATGTTGATCCGAATGAACCAACTTTCGCCTTCCATAATCGGCAAACTAGCGAGATCGCGCCGGGCAATCGCGACTTCACTATCGATGCTGCCCTGAGTCGCCTGAGAAGCAACATACCAAGTTGGTTGCCACTCGGGTTGCGAATCGATGGAGTCGTGAGTTCGGCCGTCAGCTGTGAACGTGAGTTGATAGGACGTAAAGAGGTCTCGATCGGTATCGATGCTTAGCTCGATGCGGTCACACTGCGTCAAGTCTTTATCGCGTACCTTGGTCTGCTGAGCACCGTCTTGTGAGAGAGTCGTTAGTTGGTCGATCGGCGATCGAATTGCAAAATAGACATACTGATCATCAAACGCACATTGAACGGTCTTTGTGTTGCCAAGCAGTCGACTGTTCGATCGCCAGCAAGCATCGGACAGTTGACCATCTAGTCGAGGTCGGGTGCTCGTTTGCTTGGCGTTGATCAACCTTGGGCCGATAGGTTTCAGCAACCCCACCCAATCACCGTTTGAAGAGCTAAGCAGTCTTTTCAAGTTGCCGTTATTTTGACCAGCCACTTGCAGTTCACCATCACTGGCTTGGCGTTTTCGTGCATCCGCTGCAAGCAGGTGCGCGGGATGAAACTCCCACACCAAGTCGATTTCGTTTCGAGCACGAGACCCTCTTCGCGTGTTCAGGACAACATTCGAAGGCTTGGTCTGAGGGACAAAGATGGGCACGTTCGCACTGGCTTGTCGGACTTGCGAATCCGATTGAAACGGAGAGATTGGCACCGATTCGACGGCTACGTTTTGCGTTTCGCTTGGGTTTGACCAAGTGCCCAGTGTTGGACGTAAACGCCGCCATTCGTCGCTGTTTTGGATCGCTGCCAATCGAACATTGGCGTATTGCGAGTGGCCAGTGTTTGGAAAACGATCGATGATCTCAGTCAAAATGGTTTCGCGAAAACCGGCGACGTCAAACACTGGTTGCTCGTTGGATATCAGTGCTTGATAGACCGTCCATGCCAATCGACTCCGGTCGGCCGCGGCGGCTTGATTGAGCAGAGTGCCAATGTTTTTGCGGAAACTGTCTTGATCGGAACTGTTCTCGAACAATAGCGATACTCTTTGGTCAAGCCGCAAACGGGCTTGTGCAATCTGCAGTTGTCGCCGAGAGGCGCCCTCGATCTTTGCTGACACCAATTGGCTGTTGCTAAGCGAAATTCCAGAAGTGATTGAGTCGCTGCGCAATCGACTGTTAGAAGAATCGTAGTGTGATTTGATCGCGATCGTACCGGGCGACCGGTCGTGCGGTGCCAGCATACTGAACGCGTCTTTCCAGAGGTCACTGACCAGCATGCCTAGACGTGGCAGCATGGCACTGTGATGCAGTATTGTGTCGCCGCGTCCAGAAAACGAATACGAACAGACGCGCTGCGCTCCGGCCGACACAGCGGCTTGAGTGAACGCGCGGCGGGTGTCAGCGTCCAGATTTGAATCTAGGACAATGACGCGAGGGCGATGAAGCGACATCCAAGTTTTTGCGACATCGTTGATATTGCTGCTGGCCGATTGGATTGCATCCACCGACGAGACACCCATTGTTGTAGCGACTTGGCGAATCAAGTCGCTGTTGTCGAATGTGGAATCGGCCGAACGCCATTCACTGGGTTGGTCAAGCAGAAGGCTGATTCGGTTTTTGTTCTCAAGTGCTTCGCGCGCCAACAGCGGCCAAGCGACGTTTTGGCCATTAGCGACCATGACAATGCTGGGCGATCGATCCTTGCCACGATGCACGACAAAGGGTTGGCCTGAGGCCGGGCGGTGAATGATCACTCCATGATCGCCGACTGCCCAAACGGATTGGTTTGCGCCGTGAAAGACATCGCGAATCACGACCGAAATATCAACAAGGTTAAGCCAGGCTGCTTTTTGTGCTGGTGTTGGTTCGGGACGAATAGACGGCGTTTCATGCGAAGCCGCCCATGTGCGCCCACGATCACGACTTTCAAAGACAACTGCCAGCGAAGCATTCGACCAATCACCACTGGCAACGATCGTTCCATCTTCGATCACTCTGACATGCCGCAGCCGAGGAAGTTCGACGTCGTCGGCGCGATACCACGATCGCCCACCATCCTTTGTGATCACAACGCAGCCGCGGCTGACATTGGTGATCGGATCGTAGGCACCACCAACAGCAAGAGCATGGCGATCATCCAACCAAGTCACGTCGTCCAGTTGGCAATCCACACTGCTTTCGACGACCGTCCATTCGCCTACCTCTGGGGCCAACCGCAAGATTGTTCCATTGGCACCAACGGCCAGTACAGTTTCGCGTTCGGCGGCGACGCCAAACAAAGCGGCATCGCCGCGCAGTTGTTGGCTGTGTGAATAGTCTGGCGGTTGGTAGAACGGCTGCGCCCAAACATTGGACTTGATCAAAACGGCAACCATTAGGACTGCGATCAGCCTGAGGGTGCGCGCGAGTTGATTTGAGTTTGTCGTTTTAATTTCGATCGATATGCTCACGTCGCCATCCATGACTTCATTGCCCCACTCGCAATCATCAACACTGTCCAGCCAATCAATAGGTTTGCAGCCAAGTACAAGCCAGTCGCCGCCCAGCGACCGTCGGTCGCCAAGCCAGAGGATTCAGCAGCAAAGGTTGAAAACGTCGTTAGACCGCCAAGGAAACCTACTCGGATCGCCAGCGACAACCGTTCGTTTATCATGCCATCGAACTCAACGTAAACTGCTAACGCGCCGATTGCGGCGCAGCCAAGAACGTTGGCGATCGTTGTACCCAGCAGCGAAGATCCACCCGGGACCGCTGCCGATCCGAGTGTGATCAAGTATCTCGATACTGATCCAAGTGCTCCGCCGGCCGCAACCGCGAGCATGTTGAGCCAAGTTGTCATCCTGACAGCCCGATTGATTCAATGCTTGTTAAAGCTGTGATATTTCCGTTGTCTGATAGGTTCTAAGTTTCTGGTAGCCACGTAAACGTCAGTTTTTGGGGTGATCGGTGCCCACCCAAGTTTGGCTTGGACGTTGAAGTTACAAATCGGCTAACCTGAAGGCTAGGTTTTGTCCCAAATCCCTACTTTTTACCCCTCTTTGAAGCATGAGTACTACAAGCGCGTCCAGTGAAGCCAAGACAATGACCGGTGCAGATATTTTGGTCAAATCTTTGGTCGACCACGGCGTGGAAGTGCTTTTCGCGTATCCGGGCGGATGCAGCATGCCAATGCACCAAGCCCTGACTCGCTATGGAGATTCCATTCGGACGATCTTGCCCAGGCACGAACAGGGTGGCGGCTTGGCGGCTCAGGGTTACGCACGAGCGACCGGCAAAGTTGGTGTTGCTATGGCGACCAGTGGTCCAGGCGCGACAAATTTGGTCACCGCAATTGCTGACGCCAAACTTGATAGCGTGCCGATGATTTGCATTACCGGGCAAGTCCCCACCAAAGCCATTGGCAGCGATGCGTTTCAAGAAACTCCGATGGTCGAAGTTTGCCGTGGGATTACCAAACATCACTACTTGGTGACGGATATCTCCGACCTACCGCGGATCATGAAAGAGGCTTTTCATGTTGCAGTTTCAGGTCGCCCTGGTCCCGTTTTGATCGACATGCCCAAAGACGTCCAGTTGGGCGACTTGGTTCAAATCGATATGGACCCACCAATGAACCTGCCAGGCTACGAAGCCGTCACGCCAGCAGTTCCCAATGAAACGGTTCGCCAGATTGCGGCTGCGATCAAGCGGGCGCGGCGTCCAGTGATCTATGCCGGCGGCGGTATCATTTTGGGCGGAGCGAGCGAAGAGCTACGTGAGTTTGTCAGCAAGTCTGGCATCCCAATCGTGACGACGATCATGGGGATTGGGGCGATCGAGCCTGAGAACGAACACAGTTTGGATTGGCTGGGCATGCATGGTGCAGCGTATGCTAACTATGCAGTCCGTGACTGCGATTTGCTGATCGGCCTAGGTGTTCGCTTTGATGATCGTGTAACGGGTAAGGTCGAAAAATTTGCTAAAGACGCCAAGATTATTCACGTCGATATCGATGCTTCTGAACTGAACAAGAACAAGGAAGCTCATATTCCTGTTCGCGGTGACGTAAAACCATTCTTGACCGAACTGAACAAGATCATTCAGAAACCGGACATTAGCGAATGGCAAAAACACTGTACGGAATTAAAGGCCAAATACCCACTGACGTACGACAAGGACTTTGACGGGATCTTGCAACAACATGCCGTCAAGGTTTTGAGCGACATCACATCAGAGATGAATACCTACATCACTGTTGGAGTTGGTCAGCACCAGATGTGGGCCGCCCAGTTCTACAAATTCCGCAAACCGCGGACTTGGCACAGCAGTAGTGGATTGGGCACGATGGGCTTTGGCCTGCCAGCGGCGATGGGTGTGCAAGCGGCCGTTCCAGATGCGTTGGTGATCGACATCGATGGTGATGGTAGTTTTCAAATGAACATCCAAGAACTAGCGACTTGCTTTTGCGAGCAGTTGCCAGTGAAAGTCTTCTTGCTGAACAATCAGCACTTGGGGATGGTCGTTCAATGGGAAGATCGATTCATGGAGCGAAACCGCGCCCATACGTATCTTGGCCCCATCAATCACAAAGAAGCGTCTGGCAAGAGTGACGTGGATCGTTTTGCCTACGCCGAAGACCGGTATCCCGATTTCGTGAAAATCGCAAAGGGCTACGGATGCGGTGGCGCCTCGATCAAACAAAAATCGGACCTCGAAGGTGCGATTCGCGAAATGATTGAGTATCCCGGACCGTATGTTTTGGATGTCGAAGTGCCGTACCAAGAACACGTTTTGCCAATGATTCCAGGCGGCATGACCGTGGACGATATGATTTTGGATTAACCTTTTGGCGGCGGCTTGAACATCACTTTCAATTCTATCTGTCATTGAATGGGCGAAAGCCCTTGTACCATGTCAACATCGTTGCCAAGCACGAACCAGCATCGCATCGCGCACCGTGACGAATTATGTCAACAAGCGGTGGAAGCAATTCATGGCAAATCGAATTTGCAACCTGTCTTGGCGATCATCCTAGGCAGTGGGCTGGGCGGGCTGGCGACCAAGATCAACAACTCGGTCGAAATCGATTATGAACAGATTCCAGGATTTGCTCGCAGCACCGCGGGTGGTCATCGTGGTCGACTGATCATCGGGACACTTGAAGACCGCCCTGTTGTTGCGATGGCGGGCCGATTTCATCGCTACGAGGGCTGGACGAGTGACCAAACCGCTTTTCCAGTTTTTGTCATGAATCGACTTGGTGCTGATGCATTGGTTGTCAGCAACGCGGCTGGTGGAGTCAATCCAAAACTATCAGTTGGCGATCTGGTAATCATCCGAGATCACATCAACATGATGAGCGGATTGTCGATTCCGATCACACAGCCATGGGATCTTTCCCCACTGCGAACGGAGCGAACCGGTGGGGTCTATGACGCGAAATTAGCTGCCTTTGCCGAACGGGTGGCCATCGAGAATCAGTTCACGGCGACTGCTGGCACTTACTTGGCCACTTTTGGGCCGACGTATGAAACCCGTGCCGAATACCGGATGATGCGAAAAATCGGTGCCGATGTGGCCGGCATGAGCACCGTTCCCGAGGTTTTGGCGGCTTCTGCAATCGGAATGAAGGTGCTTGGTTTGTCGATGGTGACGAATGTGGCAAATCCTGATCGGCCTATTGAGGCGAATCATGATGAAGTCTTGGAAGCAGGGCGGGCCGCGGCAGTTAAGATGGAGACGATCGTCAGGGCCGTCCTGAGCGGCTATTTATAATATAAACCAATTTGCCCACAGCGCATGTCTGAACGCGAACTCGAACCGACGCCTGAATTTGCATCCGCAAACAAGGATGCCGATGCGGAATTTCGCTTCGACATGTCCGCACTTTCGCACCAAGAACTTTACGCGGCCATTCATGGTGTCCAGCCTAGCGATGACAGGGAAAAGTTCATTGCGATTGATATCGACGGCGTTGATGGGCAAGAGTCCGCACTGATGCGATTGAATCACCCCGTTCGACTACAGATGACAGGTGACTTGGGCGATTATCCATTCGCTTTCAACTCACAAGCCGACATTCGTCTGACGGGAAGTGTTGGACATGGCGCCGGCGAAGGCATGTCCAGTGGCGCGATCCGTATTCGTGGTGATGCCGGAGTAGGCGCGGGTGTTGGTATGACGGGTGGAACCTTGGCAATCTACGGCTCTGCTGGCGACCGGTGTGGCGCAGGAATGCGTGGCGGCGGAATTTTTGTGCGCGGTGATGTAGGCGACGAAACTGGTATCGGGGCGCTTGGTGGGATGATAGTGATCGGTGGAAACGCTGGCGAAAAGCTTGGCGATGCGATGAACAACGTCACTGTCTTTATTCGTGGGAAAGCCAAGAGTTTGTCCGAAGGTGTTGTTGAAGCGCCACTACGAAAACGTGAAGAATTGCGGTTGGGATTGCTGTTGATCAATGCTTCGATTCGTGGTGATGCAAAAGAGTTTCGCCGTATCGTTCCCGACGTAGTCAATGAGCTTGAACAGTCGCAACGTGGCCTTATTAATCCGAATTGGCGATGAGTGAGTTTGGCGAAGAACGATTGAAGCAGTTGTATTTGCTGCCACCATCGATGACGACGCCTTGGGCGGGCGTCGAAGGGATGACGGTACGGTCCAAGGTGCGTCGCAAAGGACAATCCAGTGTTCGATTGCAGTTGCCGCTTTTTTGGTTCGACCCTCATTGGTATCGATTACCAACACAAATTGCCGACGAACTGGCGGTTGCCGTAGCCGAATTGAACGTCGTTGTATCTGGTTTGAGAAGCGATTTGGCGGTGCCAAACAGCGAACCAATGATGCATCAGGATCAATCCGTTGATGATGAATCCAGCGAAAGTGAGGATGAAGATTCGTCCCCTCCAGAGCCAAGGTTCCTTCCGCGGATGGTGTCCTATCGACCAGAACGCTATGGGCTAACGCCAGCTGATTTTGACAATGCAAAAATTGTTGATGTGCGGTTGATGATGAGCCGTGATGCGTCAGGGCGCTTTGCGTATTCACCCGAGCAACTTGCCCGCTGGGAAGCAACTCCGGCAGACCAACCGCTGGCTGGTGGTGGCTGGGTCCCTGCGGCTTCTTTTCCGCCCGATGTGGCTTCCATTGACCATTTGAGTGTGAAGCTCAATCAGTTGCGGAAATTGTCTCCAGGTGCTGCCGTTTTCGTTTCCGTGGGACCGTATCGCTTGGGCGAGGAGATTCCAGCGTTGATTTCAAGTCAGCCCGATGGGTTGATCGTTCGAATGGATCAAGTCGACTTGGATGGATTGCAATTGGCCGCACTGACCAGGCGTGTTCGTTCCTTGATGAACGAAGCGGGCGCCAAGCAGATGCCGCTGTGGGTCGTGCCTGGCGAGATTTCAGCTGATGACGCCGTCAAACTCGTTGCCCTGGGGGCTTCCGCGATCGGTGTCGACAATTGGTGCAACCAGCTGATCGATCAGTGCTTGCCAGCACAGGGCAGCTACGGATATTCACGCCCTCCAATTGAGCAATATGTGTCCGAAGCATTGGAGGATCGGATCGAGCGGTTTTCTGGCCTGTACTTGTCATTGCAGCGCGTGAAACGCAAGGAACGCCTAGGTAGCTTTCGCATGACGTGGGCAAAAACCTTGGGCGTCAAGCCGCTCCAGTAAGCCATCAGCGCAGCTTTGCAAACTGAGCAAGAATGGCAATCCCGCGCAAGCCGTGCGTCGCCACTTTGGGCAAGCCATTTCTATCGCTACAACCCTTACAACTGTGCCGAATTTTGGGCAGCATTCAAGGGCAACTGGATTCGGGAGTAAAACCACGGCGCCCCGTCCTATTGGTGTACAAGAGTTAGTGAGAAGTAACTTTAGGCATAGATATGACGACACCCATTGCTCCCGGCGCACAGCAAGTAGTATCCCAAGAAGCGGGCATTAGCCACGTGAAAATGTCGGAACGTACATTGCCTGGCAAGATCATGATCGTTGACGATGAAATCGCAAACGTTCTGGTCGCTCGTAAATTGCTGGAACGAGCTGGATACCGCTCATTTGAAACAACGACCGACTCCACGATGGCGGTCGCGTTGGTCTACGAAAGCAGGCCAGACGTTTTGCTGTTGGACATCAACATGCCACAGGTCGATGGCATCAAGATTCTGCATAAGCTGAAATCAACGCCAGCCTTCCGTCACCTACCGATTTTGATTCTGACTGCAAACAATGACTCGAAAACCAAACTCAAATGTTTGGAATTGGGCGCAACTGACTTTTTGGTCAAACCAGTTGATCCC
This sequence comes from uncultured Pirellulaceae bacterium, assembly GCA_964398215.1. Taxonomy (GTDB): domain Bacteria; phylum Planctomycetota; class Planctomycetia; order Pirellulales; family Pirellulaceae; genus CAYNNP01. The sequence continues at coordinate 26,213 of CAYNNP010000003.1, forward strand.
ATGGAACTGGCTCCTCGAGTTCGTAATGCGTTGCAGATCAAGTCGTACCATGATCGACTTGTCAAACACACTCAAGAACTAGAAGAAACGGTTCAGCAGCGAACCCTGGAACTTGAACTCTCGCGTCGACAAGTTGTTTACTGTTTGGCCCGAGCAGCGGAATTGCGAGACAACGATACTGGCAACCACGTAATTCGAGTCGGTCGCTACGCAGGGATCATCGCGCGAAACTTGGGGATGTCGGAAAAGTACGTTGTTGATATCGAGATGGCCGCCCAGCTTCATGACGTGGGTAAAATCGCGATTCCTGATTCTGTTCTTCTGAAACCTGGCAAGCTAGAGCCGGAAGAATTCGAGCTGATTCAGTCACACGTGAAGTTTGGTCGACAGATCATTCGCCCGTTTGCTGAATCCGACGCAAACGTGATGCGAAGCCACGTTCAGGTTGGTTCTGAGATGCTGAATGACGGCGCATCACTCATGCGTTTGGCAGCGAGCATCGCTCAGACACACCACGAAAAGTATGATGGGTCTGGCTACCCATTGGGCTTGGCGGGCGATGATATTCCTATCGAGGGCCGGATCACGGCTGTCGCCGACGTGTACGATGCACTTTCATCGGAGCGTCCTTACAAGAAATCACTTCCACGCGAAAAGTGTTTCGAGATCTTGACCGAGGGCCGAGGCACACACTTTGACCCCAAAGTACTGGACGCATTCTTTCAGGGCGCCAGCGAAATCGTACGAGTCCAAGTTGATTTCATGGATACGTAGCCACGCGCGTCCCAATCTGTTCTTTCAGCGGCCTGATCCAGTCATGTGAAGGCGCAAAAAAACCTTGCCGAAATTGCTTCGACAAGGCTCGTAGTTTTGTCTATTTCAAACGCAAAGCTTAAGTGCTTGCGTCTGGTGCTGGAGCTGGTGGCGCTTCTTCAGAAGCGGCAGGTGCAGCAGCAGCAGGAGCTTCGTCAGATGCTGAAGGAGCAGCACCTTCGGTTGCTTCAGTAGCACCCAGGGTACGAACGCTGCCAGGAACCAAAGTTTCGCCTGGAGCCAAGTTGTAACCAGCGTCTGATCCCATCATAGGAGCTGATTCGATCATTGGAGTAGATTCCATCATAGGAGCTGACTCCATAACTGATCCCATCATTGGAGCTGATTCCATAACTGATCCCATCATTGGAGCTGATTCAACCATAGGTAGGGCTGATCCCACCATTGGAGCAGATTCAACGCCGTAGCTGATTGATGCTGGAGCAGCCATTACCGCGCCACCACCACAGCAAGGTGCTGCTGGAGCAGGTGCACAGCAAGG
>CAYNNP010000003.1:27627-69608 GCA_964398215.1 uncultured Pirellulaceae bacterium
GCAGGTGCACAGCAAGGTGTTGGTGCTGGGGCAGGTGCACAGCAAGGAGCTGGTGCTGGTTGTGGGCAACAAGTTGGCTCTGGAGCACAGCACTTGTTGGCACGACGTGCACGCAACTTAGCGAACAAACCGCCGCCACCACACGCTGGTGCTGGCTCGCAGCAAACAGGTTGTGGAGCTGGGCAACAAGCTGGCTCCGGAGCAGCACATTTCGATGCACGACGGGCACGCAGCTTGGCAAGTAGTCCGCCACCACCACAAGATGGTGCAGGCTCAGGGCAGCAAACTGGCTCTGGAGCTGGGCAGCATGGCTCAGGGGTAGCACAGCCACCCTTGTTCATTAGCTTAGCCAGCAATCCGCCTGCATCTGCTTTCGAGTCCGTCAACACAAGGCTCGCACCTAGCAAAAGTGCGAATGCGGCAACGCCGCTCACAGTCCGATTCATTAATATCTCCAAGAGTTCGGAGTGCGTTCCGATACGCACGTAGTATTGGGCTCATTCCACAGCCCCAACCGTCGAGTGCGGCTACTTTGCCAACGTTTACTCGATGTTAGTTAAACGCTTTGTGCCGGCTGAACACAAAACGCCGTAGAGTGCAAAGACGAAGAATAGTTAATATGCGAAGTCTTTGACGCTCACGTAGTTTCGGCGATACGATAACGCTGGTGTCTGTAGTGTCAATCGTCCGAACCGGATTTTTTACTGATAAGCCGTCACCGCATAAAAAAACCACCCAATTGGGTGGTTTTTTCCTTCTTTATGGCCTGTGTTCGGTGGTTCTAGCGAACCTTGGAATCAGCTGGAACCTGAGCCTGAGCAGGTGGTGTTTCGCTTTGAACACCAAGGATTTTCGCCATCATATCGCCATCTTCAAAGTTGACGATCATTGGCTGACCCGGAGCAAGCTCCATAGCCATCCCCGAAATACGCCAGTTTCCGTTCTCAAGTTGGACGGCCCAAACGACTTCGGTATCTTCGGTCTTGCCATCAGGCAGCGGCTCGGTCCAAACAGTGTGGACAACTTGTGCGTTTTCTTCATCTGGAACGTTTTCTGCTCGTGTGACCTTGTAATGAGCATTAGGAATCCCAGCTAATTCGATCGAACGACCGATTTTTTTCAGTTCTGCCCGTGCTTTCGCGGTGAGCAGTAAATTTGCTTTGTTGTCCTCTCCACCACGGCGAACCAAGTCCAGGAATTCACTGACGACTTGAGTCGCAGGAACTGTGGCCGAAGCCACAACTGGGGTGGCCGAATTGGAAGCATTGTCTGCGACAGGATCGGACTTGCCACAACCCACAGACAGAATGACGAACGGAACTACAAAGCAGGTGATATTTCGGAACATAGTTAAGCAACCAAAGGAAAGGAATTGCGGGCAATTCTGTTGACTATGGCACTGATAGAAAATTAAACCGGGCCGGGTCAAGAGAACTATCTGCGGTCGCTTTGGTCGATTTTTGAAAGTGGATCTTTGAGAGAAAAAGGCGCCCCGTTTGCCTTGAACCCGCTCCTTTACGGATTGATGATGATTCACCTATCGCGAGGCATGGGTTTGATTCACAATAGACAGCTTCGACTCACGCCAGTGCCTGCCAGAAACAGACATGCCAGACAAAGACATCATTGAAGTTGACGAGATCCGTATTGATCTCCGCAACCGTTACTTAGCCGCTCTCTTGGGGTGGTTGGTGCCTGGTGCTGGACATATCTACCAGCGTCGATATTCCAAGGGCAGTCTGTTCATGGTTTGCATTCTGACAACCTGGATCCTGGGTTTCTCCCTTGGTGGCGGGCATGTCGTGTACGCATCGTGGCAACCTGGGGACAAACGCTGGCACTACTTTTTGCAAGCCGGCGTCGGTACCGCAGCATTACCCGCGTTGGTTCAGGGCGACCTGATGCGGAAAAAGACTCAGATTGCGGCGGATACCAATGGCTTGCCGGTTACCCTGCGTGGGTATAAACCAAAATGGGGCGGATTCATGGCGCCACCAATTCGACCCGTCATTGAAGACCGTGCTGATGAAGTCAGTGCCTGGTATGCAGTTCACGGGGCTGGTTACGAGATGGGCACGTGGTACACGATGATCGCTGGGTTATTAAATATCCTTGTGATCTATGATGCTTTTTCAGGTCCATTGTCCATTCCTATCAGTGGACGGCGCAAGGATGAAGAAGACGAGGATGATGATGAGGAACAAGACACCGACGAGGACCCAGTATCTGATATTCCCGTCGATGAATCGTTGCTAGCCAAAAAGGCTTGACGTGATTCTATCTCGGCTGGCAGCTATTAGCCGTCCGAACTCTTGTCGCTAGCTTCTCAACAGAGCTTGTGCGACAAGAAAAAAACTCCACCACGAACAAGAAACTGATTGATGATCATCGCCAAATTGCTTTCGATCTCTCCGACCTACATGCTGTACTACGTACCGCTGATCATCGCTATTTCGCTGGTGTTTGGTGCAACACGTCACGAAGACACCAGCAAAATCATTTCGCATTCGTTTCATACCGCCCGATGGATCACTGGATTCATGGCGATCATCTTTGCAATTTTGGCTGGCATTAGCTGGTTGGTTTAGCACCATGTTCAACACGAGCTTTGTAAGCTTCATCTCATGCGGATTCTGACACTCGGTGCGGGCACGGTTGGTCGTTGGGTGGCGGACCTGTTGTGCCGAAAAGGGCACAGTGTGACGGTGGTTGATATCAGCCCAGAGAAAGTTCGCCGGATCAATTCAGAACTTGATGTCCGAGCTCTGGTCGGTAGCGCATCGCAAAGCACGGTTCTTTTTCAAGCTGAAGTGTTGTCCGCAGACGTTTGTCTTGCCGTCACCGGAAACGACGAAGTCAATTTGGTTGCCGCCAGCATGGCCAAGGCACTGGGGGCACGTCGCAGTATCGCTCGTGTTTTCGCACCTGCGTTTTCGGACCTCAGTACGTTTGATTACGAAACTCATTTTGGCATCGACAGCATTTTGAGTTTGGAACAGTTGTTGGCATTCGAGCTGGCTAGGACGATTCGCAATCCGGATGCAATTCCCCTTGAGCACTTTGCACGAGGCCAATTGGAGGCCTACGAATTCGATATCGACAGCAATGCAGAAGCCGCTGGCAAAAAGCTGAGCGAGCTGAAATTCTATGGCAACGCTCGTGTCGGTTCGATCGTTCGTGAAGGCCGAATGTGGATTGCCAGTGGGAAAGATGAACTGCATGTCGGTGACCGCGTTACGTTGGTTGGGATGCCAGAGAACGTGACGAAGACACGATCCGCGTTCTTTAAGAAAGAAGGCAAGATCGCAGTTAAACGTGTGATGATCGCAGGTGTTGGCGAAACAGGTTTTCACCTCGCATGCTTGCTGGATCCAGCGGCCTACCGAATTACCGTCTTGGAGCGCGATGAATCAAGATGCCGTGATCTGATCAAGGTCTTGCCTGAACACGTGACACTGGTTCATGCCAACGCGAATCGGCGGAGCGTGCTGGAAGACGAAGGTGGCGGGACGGTTGATTACTTCATTGCTGCGACAGGTAGCGACGAAAGCAATATCATGGCCTGTGTCGAAGCTCGTGAGTTGGGAGCTTCGCGAGTGATGGCAGTTGTTGGTCGCCCAGATTACGCCAACGTGGTCGGTAAACTTGGAATCGATAGCGCGGTCAGCAAACGCGATGTTGTCGCTCGTCAGATCCTGGGCTATCTGAACGAAGGCGCTGTGATCAGCAGAAAGCTGTTGCCAAACGGACATATCGGGCTTTACGAGCTGGAGATTTTGGCAGGTTCGCGGGTCAGCAAAGCCACGCTGGCGGAACTGCCTCTTGCTGGTCGATGTCTGATCAATGCCGTCCAAAGCGGCGGTTTCATTCGTGTGCCCAGCGCTGACGAAAAGCTCGAAGCTGGTGATATCGTCGTCGCCTTGATCGACCAAGAAAGTGTCGACCAAATTTTGGCTCTCTTCAATCCGTAGCGGTGTGCAATAGAAAGATAAATGACGATTCGAATCTGGGCGGACGTCGGCGGGACCTTTACTGATTGCATTTTGAATTCGAATGGGGAAATCCAAACAACCAAAGTGCTCAGTAGTGGACTCGTGCGCTTTGCGGTGCACAGCGCCGGAAACAATCAATTCCAAATCGAATCGTCAGCCTACAAAGTACCCGCTGATTTTTGGAAAACGGCGCAAGTTGATGTGCTCGGCGACGACGGAATTGCAACGCCGCTTGGAAGGGTTTCTGAATACGACAATCAAACCAATGTGTTGTCTGTCGACGCGCCCCATCGTCTCGCTCAAGACCAACAGTTTTCACTGCAAATCAATACCGGACTTGAAGCTCCCGTGTTGGGCGCACGCATTTTACTCGGCTGCCCACTATCCCAGACGCTTCCACCGCTTTTTGTGCGGATGGGTACAACGCGTGGCACAAATGCTTTACTGACACGCTCGGGTGTTCCCACTGCGTTGTTGATTACGCGCGGTTTTGCCGATTGCTTGCTCATTGGTGAACAAGATCGACCCGAGCTTTTCGAGCTTTCGATACGCAAACCCGCGCCGCTGACAAATTGTGTCGTCGAGATCGATGAACGGCTCGATGCTCAAGGCAATGTGCTTCACAAGTTGAATATCAATTCAGCGCGTCAGCACCTACAGAGTTTGCAGCAGCAAGGAATCGAGTCGCTTGCGATTTGTTTGATGCATGCTTATCTGAACGATGAACACGAAAGGCAACTTGCTGCGTTTGCGCGCGAACTTGGATTTACCAATATCAGTCGTTCCAGTGAAGTCGCTCCTTTGATCAAGCTGGTACCACGTGCTGAAACAACGACGCTGGATGCTTATCTGAATCCGATTTTACAAGGTTACGTTGGCAAAGTTTGGCAACAGTTTGGTGGGGCCGAAAATTGTCATCTTCGCCTGATGACCAGCGGTGGCAACCTTGTGCAGCCCGATTCGTTTCGTGGTCGAGACAGCATTTTGTCAGGACCAGCAGGTGGCGTTGTGGCGCTGGCTGAAATCGCTCAGCAAGTCAACGTATCAGCAGCAATTGGCTTGGACATGGGCGGCACGAGTACCGACGTCAGTCGTTACCAAGGAAAGCTTGGTCGCCGCTACGAAACGCGAGTCAGCGGCGTACGAGTGGTCACACCAATGATGGACATCGAAACGGTAGCTGCCGGTGGCGGCTCGATCTGCGAATTTCAGCACGGCCGGCTTTCGGTTGGGCCTAGCAGCGCAGGCGCCGACCCTGGTCCCGCCTGCTATGGTCGTGGCGGTCCAGCAACGATCACTGACTGCAACCTTGTGCTTGGCCGAATCCGACCCGAGCGGTTTCCGTTTCCCATCGATGTCGCCGCGGCAAGAACGCGGCTGCACGAGATTGCTACGCGCGTAACCAGTGAACTGGGCGAGAACCGTACTGCCGAATCGCTGGCCGAAGGGTTCTTGGAAATAGCAGTCACGCACATGGCCGAAGCCGTTCGTAGCGTTAGCACGGCGGAAGGGTCTGACGTCCGCGAGATGGCCTTGGTCGGTTTCGGTGGTGCCGCAGCACAGCACCTTTGCCAAGTCGCTGAAGCACTCGGCATGAACACAATCATCGACCACCCAAGTTCATCTGTCTTGAGCGCACTTGGAATGGGCTTGGCCAAAATTGGCCGTGTTCTTACACGCGGCATCTACCGCCAACTCGCTGAAGTCGACAACTCTCAGCTGCAAAAATGGATGAGTGAAATCCAGACTGATGTGGCAGCGCAGTTAACAAACGAAGACACAAGCGGTCAAACAAACAGTGACTTTGAAATTGAGCTTCGTTATGTGGGTACCGATTCAACCTTGGCGGTCAAAGCACAACCTGGCGGCAACGGCACGCACATCGCCGCCCAGTTTCATCGGCTGCATCAAAAAACATTTGGCTACCATTCCGAATCAAGATCAATCGAGATAGTTGCGATTCGCTGCGAAGTCACGATCGAGACAGAACACGATCTGTTTCGGCCGCCTGCTATGACCACAGACGCAAAGCAAGAGGTTCGATTTTGGCACGCCGGACAAGAACTATCGGCGAGCCTGATCGATCGAGCATCTTTGAATGAAGGCGACGAAATTTTGGCCCCAACGATTGTGACCAGCGACCAATCGAGTCTTATTGTGTTGCCAGGCTGGTCAGGCTGCGTCGAAAGCAATGGAGCGATTCGGCTTGTTCAATCCGCAATCACCGCCAAGACCAAGGCACGAGTCAGTGATCCTGTGCTGCTGGAAATCATCAGCCGACGATTACAAGGAATCGCGGACGCGATGGGCGAAGCTCTGCGCCGGACGGCGATTAGTGTTAACATCCGAGAACGCAGAGACTACAGTTGCGCCGTGTTTCGCGGCGATGGTTCGCTGATTGCCAACGCGCCGCACGTGCCAGTCCACTTGGGCGCGATGGGACACACAGTTCGCCGTTTGATTGATATTTATCCGTCAATGCATGCAGGTGATTGCTACCTGTCGAACGATCCGTTTGCAGGCGGATCGCATTTGCCCGATATCACTGCTGTGACGCCAGTTTTCTGCAATTCAAAAAGCGGCAAGCCAGATTTCTTTGTCGCCTCACGCGCCCACCATGCGGAAATCGGAGGCCGCACTCCTGGATCAATGCCACCCAACGCCACCTCTCTCGCCGAGGAAGGGGTCGTTATACGTGACTTTGCACTGGTCAGAGATTCGGTAGCCAATCATGAGCAGCTTCGTGATCTGTTGGCAAGCGGAACGTATCCATCTCGCACTCCGAATGAAAACTTGGCAGACATCGCGGCTCAACAAGCTGCAGGCGTCGAAGGTAGCAAAGAAGTATTGCGTTTGGTTGCCGACTACGATGTCAGCATCATCGATCAATTGATGGGCCGAATTCTGGACGTCGCGGCTGGCAACGCATCACGCTTTATCGAAAGTCTGCCGCACGAACCACTCGATTTCTGTGATGCGTTGGACGATGGAACACCGATTTGCGTTAGCATCAACCGCAACCATGATCGACTTTCAATTGACTTTAGGGGAACCGCTGACGTACACCCAAAATGCTTCAACGCGACGCCATCGATTGTGACGGCTGCCGTGCTTTACTCGTTACGATGTTTAAGTGACACACAAATGCCGCTTTGCGATGGAGTATTGCGGAATATTGATTTGCGAATCCCTGCTGGACTGCTGAATCCGCCTAACAACATCGACCCTGAAAAATGCGCAGCGGTCGTCGCTGGCAACGTCGAAACTAGTCAGCGAATTGTTGATGTATTGTTTGGCGCGTTCAGCGCGGCGGCGGCATCGCAAGGCACCATGAATAACTTGTTAATCGGCGATGAAACCTTTGGCTATTACGAAACGATATGTGGCGGAAGCGGAGCAACCAAAAATGCTTGCGGTGCGAGCGCGGTTCATACGCACATGACCAACACACGGATCACGGATCCAGAAGTCTTTGAAACACGGCTGCCAGCCCGACTGTTACGTTTTGAAATTCGCAATGGCAGCGGGGGCGATGGGCGTCATCGGGGTGGCGACGGCATCATCCGTGAAATCGAATTCTTAAGGCCACTGACCGTGTCGCTAATCACAAACCGCCGCAAGTCGCAGCCCTATGGGATGGATGGCGGACAACCAGGATCGCCCGGCAAAAACCAGCTGAAACGCAACGGCAAAGTAACCGACTTGGCCCCTGCGACCACCATTCAAGTTCGCCCCAGTGATCGACTGGTGATCCAAACACCAGGTGGCGGCGGCTATGGGAAAACCAATGACGAATCCTAGAACGTTCTCTTGGTTGCCTTTGAAAACCGTGGTTGTTTACACGACGCTCAGTTTAGTTGCCATGCAAATGATTGCGTGCATGCCAGAGTTGTTTGACTTTCGATACGGTTGGCCCTTTGTTGGGGTCGCTGCTGGAATAAAGGGAACTTATTCAGAGGATATTTCGCTAAAGGCTGCGAACTTTGGAATCAGTGCCGTGCTTGTGCTTGCCACCGCCCTGCTCGCAAGGCGAATCATCACTTTGAAAACTCAATTGGCTTTCACGATCGCAAGTGCCCTAAAACTAACTCTGTACATCTCATTGGTGTTTGCACTTTGGTTAAACAGACACGATGTACTTGCGGCCGTTCTTGTTGCTCGGGGTTATCCACCATCGGATGCCTACATCAATTGGCGCCTGACCAGCTGCCCATGGTTCCTTGTGCCCGGCATCTGGATTGGCTTGCTAAGTGCAGTGACATGGGTAGGAATTGCCATCAGTTTCCTTTGGGCCAAAATCACGCGACGAGCTTCTTAACCGCGTTGAACACGGCGGCTATAAGTAAAAGCGTTGAAGATGGAAAACGCTTCAGGTCGCGATTGCCCCGAAATCGTTTATCTACTTGCGGCTCTTTTTGTCTGCCTTTCTGATCTCTTTCGCAAGCTGCTTTTCTTCCCGGGTCCGATCCTTGTCTTTTCCGTTGCCGTCTTTCAGTGCCCTGATTTCCTCATCACGCCGTTCTTTCATTCCTTTGACGAAGTCATCAAACTTTTCAAGTTTCGATCTAAGCTGATCTGATTCCTTTTCACCCATCTCACCTGATTTCAATTTCTGCTGCATTGTGTCACGCCATTGCTTGACTTGCTCGAGTCGCGTTTTGTGAGCTTCACGAATTTCGTCCTCAGTACGGCCCTCTCCCTTGCCCCAGAATGCAGCAGCTCTTCTTGGTTTATCTGCTTTCTGTTTGTTCGCGTCTTCGTTACCCGCCGTTTCTTGTGGACCATCAACGACATTTTCTGCTGCAAATTCTCCTTGCGGCTTCACATGCAACTCCCAGTGATGCAGCATCCCAAAGCGATCATTTTGGGGTCCTCGAATCATCAACTGCCAGACACCCTGTATGGTCTTGCCGTTAAAGTGGCTGAGAGATGTTTGTTTTCGCGTCAGCGCCTCGGGGTGAAATGAACCTCGAAATGGCGGCTTAGCCTTGATGATCGGAGGGCCGGCTTGGTCATCAAATATGGTGCGATCAAAATTGTCATCGCCCCCGCCTACGTTTGTAAACAACTCAATCTGTTGTCCATCTGGGCCAATCAAAAAGCCTTCTAGGTGCGCACAATGTGAATGCGTCAGGCTCAGTTCTACGTTCAAGTCGCCAACGATAAAATCGTCGGTGACTTCGATTTCGCTGACGATCGTTTTACGTGGCGGAAGCACTTCGCCAGAATTCGCGCGGTAGACACCGCCGGAGAGCGCTTTGGAGTTCCTGATTTCGTCGATCGTGACAATGCCATCACCGTTTGTGTCATACGAAACGAATTGCTCCGCTTTTTCACTTGTCCACTCGTCGGTAAATTCGGACATTGCGATCTGTTGATCGTTGTTCTGATCACGGTCAAAGAACCAGTCTGGCAAAGCATCCAAAGATTCGTCGCTGGTTTCTTCTTGCCACTTCTGAACGAAACGAAAGAGTTCTTCTCGAGAAATCTCAGCGTCACGATTGGCATCGATCTGTGAAACCGGCAAGCCCAAATCCTTTGACTCCTGCGCCTCCAATCGTCCGTTGCGATTGGCATCAAAATTGGACAGCAAATTGTCCGTCAGATAACCAGGCGAGGTCGGGCCTCGTGATCGCGTATCCAAAGGCCGTGAAGCTTTTTTCTTTTGTGTACCTTTCTCTTTTGGGTCCGTCCAACTTGGGCGTCCCAGCGCTTTATCGCGCGTCGATTTCTTGGTGAATGCCGATGTGTTGCCGGCTAGAATTCTGCGTCTCGCAAACCGCTGTTGTAACTCCAGTTCGCTAAGCCGATCGTCTCGATTGAAGTCGGATTCAAAGGGATCACGATACGTCCAGCTTGCTCGCTGTGCTTCTTCCCGTGTTACAAACCCATTCTTGTCCCGGTCGTATCGCCGGATAATAGAAGATGCTTGACGCCGGTCATCGTCCGTTACCGCGTAGGTTCCTTTGACTGGCAATCCAAAACCGGGAGTGTACGGTTCACCGTCTGGCACGCCGAATTCAACCACTCCATTTTTCGGAACGGTATCTGGTTCGAGCCGTTCGCCGTTGACACCATTTTTCAGCGCAAAATAGTAACGCGCCGCTTTCTGATATCGGTCAATTGAGTGCGTTGCAGAAAGGGAGAGCTTCGACGGCTTCGCTATATTCTCTAGATATGGGCGTGCTAGTGGAGTGATCTCGTTCGGTTCGATCATTCCATTTTCATTGCGATCAAGTCGCTGCAGCGACTGCTGTAAATCGGCTTGAGCCGCTGCGCGTGTCGCAACGCAACCGATCAACAGAGTTGCGATTCCAATTCGAATAGCAGCCACGCTTTCGTCTCCCGTTATCGGTCTTTTCTGCCAGCAGCGTTTGATGAACTGCGAGCCCCAGAGTTCGAGGGTCCAGGATTGCTGGATTCACCCGTCATGATCTGCTCGATCAATGTTCCATACAGTTCTGCGTTGACCGGTGCGATCACTTCCACAGCTTGCTCTGCCTTCGAATCGATTGACATTACCAGCTTTTCCACATCGGCAAACAGTTGATCGGGAGCCGTAATGATCAGTGAGTTACTGGCTTCGTGAACCGTGACAGTCATGGTCGGTTCTAGATTTTTGGTGGGTTGTCGCTTTGGTTGCGGCTGTTGCTTTTTGGACTTGTCACCAGCCTGAGCTTGACGCGGATCCCCCTGACCAGGCTGCGGCTTCTGACCTGGCTTTGCCGGTGTGGCAGCTGCCGTTGGCGTACCCTTTGCCACACGGCTAGCATAGGCTTCGCGAACCACGTCAGCGACCTCGCTCGCTCTAGCGTTTTGTAGTTCGATAATGTGTGACTTTCCATACGTCTCAATATCCGTGATGCTTTTGTCACGATCAATGATCTCTAAGTATCCTTCGATTCGATCGATCTCCGACACAGTACCTTGGGCGATCAATCGATTGAGCCGTGAATCGCTGACGACGGTCATCGAATCGATCGTCAGCGTCATCGTTCCCTCGCGAGACAACAGCAGACTGCCAAAGAAACTATCGCCAGCGGAGGAAACAAACCCATTGACCAGTGAAGACCCAGTTTCGGATTCCACCGTGTCGCCGCCATCGATCAATTCTGCCAGCATTCGAATCGCGTCATCAGCCTTGGTGTACTTCAGATAAAAGACGATTGGTTTCGAAGGATTGGAGTCCATTGGACCCGCGATCATACGAATATGTTCCTCGAACCGGTCAAGAGCCTTGGTGTCTTCTGACTGAATGATCAGTCCACGACTTGTTAGCTGGCACCGGATAACAGGTGCTTTGGATACCGAACTTGTCGAAGTCAATGTGACTGGAGGCGGCAGCAATTTCGTTTTTTTGATCACATCCGGTTTAGGCTTGGGGGCTTCACCAATCACGCGTTCCCCAACCGCTTCTTCAGCTGGATCAGCATCATAAAAGACGACAGGATTGGATTCTCGCCAGAATTTCACAGCAGATTCCAGCACGCGTCTGGCATCATCGCCTTTGAGTGGCAACAGACGCATGGTGCTGTTTTCATCTACCGATCCGTTTGTCGCAGAATCAAGTCCTTCAACGATCTCCTCGATTTCCTCAATCTTGGATTTCTTTCCGCGAACATAGAGACGCATGTTGGCTGGGTCGGCATCGATCTTTGGAGCATCAGGATCGACATCCTTGGGGTCGTCCAGTGGATCCGGCAAGTCCATCATTTCTTCCAATAGACTGACGACAACGAACGGATCAGCAGTGCGAAGCTGAATCACTTTAAAGCTCTCTCGGGAGCCCTGGATTTCTTCGACTGTACTGGCGATCTGTGCCTGAATTTTTGGCGGTGCGAGCGCTACAATCGCATCGGAATCCTCATCCATCGAGATTCGAATGGTCTTCTTTCCGGACATCAGCGTTTGCAAAACATCGTAGACAGTTTTCAGATTGCCGCCTTTGACTTCATGCGACTGAACGATCGACGGCTCAATGAAGTCTTCGTCCGATTCATCCGGTTTATCGACCTGCTCGATCAAGCTCTTTAACAGTTTGACTTTGTCTTCGAGCCCAGTGACAAAAATCTTTTGACCCAGCGGATCAGCTGACAAGCTAATATCGATCCCGATGAACTCGCCTGTCGCCAACCCGATGTGAGGCCGAACTGCTGTCAGAACTTCTTCTGCCGTGGAATGCTTGAGTTCAAAACTATCAACCACTGGCACATCTGGATTCTTGCTGTCAAACGCTTCCAACACCGCTTGAACTTTCTGAAGTTTTGAGACTGTCTCGGTGATGATCAACTGATTGGTCCGCTCAAGGATCGCCGGAGTGATCATCAGATTCAGGGTTGAAAGCTCTTGGACCGCTTCGTCGGCTTCAATCTCGTCATCTAACTTGAAAATGCATTTGACGACATCAAACTTATTTCGCGTCTTCAATGCATCGGTTTTCACAAAGTCAACCATCGCATCAAGCTGTTGCAGGCTACGAGGATCACTCATGTTGATCACGGACAACAAGCGACCACTTCGAATGAGCGTGAAACCTTGAGGCACAAGAAACAGGTTCACTCGTGAAATGGCTTGGTCCAAAGTGTATTTGCCATTGTCTGAATAGGTAAAACTGCCTGTTGGCAAATCTCCTACGTGCAGCGCAAAATTTCCTTCGGTTGCCAGCCACTTGATTACTTCGCGCCAAGGCGTTCCATCAAACGAAAACTGCACGATCCGCGCATTGTCGACAGGTGGCTGTTGTGCATTCGCACAAGTAGCGATCCCCGTCAAAACTATCGCCATGGACAAAACTGCGTTCTTCACATGTCCAAGCAGGAAATCTGTCATTCGATTCGGTGGGGAGGAAGGAGCACTGATTGATCGGAAAGATCGTCGCCAAATGGGCGTAATGTCCGACGCATGCGGGGCAGGGTTTGCGAGATTTTTCAAGCGATGATTCAATCTCGAGTGGTACACAGAGGGTACTAGAATGCCTGTAAAAGTCAATGTTTCTTTGGGTACCAAAGCCTTTTGCGCTCATTCGCTGAGCCTGCATTCAACGCAGTTTACAGGGCGTGTTTGTCGCAAACGGTAGCCTCTGTCGCGGTTTTGCTGGATTCCGCGATTCACTGACTTTTTGGGTCTACCGAACCCTATCAGCTAGCCACCTCTTTTACGAAAGGCAGCAAAACTGAACGATATGAGACGGATGCGGGCTCAACTGGTTCATTTCTGGCATCGATTCGATCCGCAGAATCTGCTTCAGTGACGCAGCGACACAATCCACCGCGGCCGAGAAACCGTTACACCGGCGACGCTTCGCTTGTCAGCATCTGATCCACTTCGTTGCTCACAATGACTCCGTAATTGATCGCGCCCAGCCAACCGCTCATGATGATTCCGCAACTGCCAGCGTGGTACATTCCACCAACCTGTTGGGACAATTCACGGCTAACCCCCAGGCCTTCAAACTTAGTACCAAAACTGGCACCAAGTTCATGTCGGGTGTAGTGATTGAAAGTTCTTGGCGTAGCCGCTTCGGCACGATCGATCTTGTTCCGGATTCCTGGAATGTATTTTTCTAACGCATCGATCGTTGTCTCGACCAATTCTGTTTTACTAGCCGCGTAGTCTTCATCGCTCATGTCGGCCCAATCTGACCAATTCGCATTCGTACTGCTGACAATCGCGTAGCGCTCTTTCTTCTTTTGCGGCCGAGTCCGTGGATAGTAAAAGCTAAATGTTCGCGATGTGATGTCGCGACTCAATAAGAGGTCTGTACGAAACTCGTTCGCTGTACTGGTAAAGAACAAATCTCCAGACGATTCGTCGATCGATTCGCCCTCTTTTAAAGCCATATAGACTTGAGTACTACTGTTATTGAGCCGGACATTTTCGGTGCGTTGGGCGTAGTCTTGATCCAATCGATCTTTGCCAACCATCTTCAAAATCGTGGTCTTCAAATTTGCATTGCTGACAACTGCTTTGCAACCGATTCGTCGTCCATTGACTTCAACTGCCGACACACGCCCATCTTTGGTTTCGATCTTGTCCGCGCCACAATTGATTCGAATATCGACTCCGTTCTTCACCAGTTCTTTTTTCATCCTGCCGACCAAATCTTCGGTCCCACCTTCGTAAATGAACACACCCTTGTTCATGAAGTTGCTAAAGACAATGCCATACGTTATCGCGGGGTCTTCCAGTGTCGAACCGTTCGCATACGTGATTGGTTCCATCAGCAGCCGGACAACGTCGGGGCGACCAGGAAAGAATTTGTCAAACAGCTCACGCGTTGTTAGTTGCTGATCGTCGTAGAAATTCATTCCGCGCGCGGTATCAAAGAAATCATTTACCGTTTCGTGTGCGATCCCAAAATCCGTTGTCAGCAAACGGGTGAAGTCTTCGCGGTTGAATGTCGTCGTCAAAGAAAACTGCGGATTGTCAAAACGAATGTTCTTTAGTTGAACGATTCGATCAGCGATATCGCGTGTCCAGTAGCGACGGCAGGACTTGATCATGCCGTGCGGGAATCCGTGCAATGAGATATCAAACACGTGCCCGCCTGGACGCAAGAACCAGGTCGCCAAGCCGCCAAGTTTGTAATGTTGTTCCAGCAACAAAACACGGTGCCCAGCTCGGCCCAACACATTGGCGCTTGTCATACCCCCCAGCCCACTTCCAATGACGATCACATCATAAAAGTCAGCAGCGTCTTTCAAGAAGTCTTTTGGCATTGAACGTGATTTGTAGGAATTCAGGTAACAGGGGGAAATCAAATCGGCTCCACGAGCCGCACAACCCTTTCTTTCATTTGAACAATAACAAGCGTTAATTCAACCGCTGATTGCAAAGTCGTTGAATTAGCGGGGTGCTAGAGTACCGTGGGGCTGTGCGGCCTTTCTCCTGAACCGACTTATCCTACGTGCGAAAGCGAATGTCCCGACTAATTTGCCTTGTTGTTTTATCCATTGCGTGTTTGTCGACAACGACCGCTGATGCTGC
Source organism: uncultured Pirellulaceae bacterium (assembly GCA_964398215.1). GTDB lineage: Bacteria > Planctomycetota > Planctomycetia > Pirellulales > Pirellulaceae > CAYNNP01. The sequence goes on from CAYNNP010000003.1 coordinate 42,606, forward strand.
ACGACCGAATTTCGTCGTATTGCTGGCCGATGATCTTGGTTTTGGGGACATCACCAGCAAACGGATGCCGCTTTCGACGCCGCTTGCGGCCAGGGGAACTCGGTTAAACCTTTACGCCCACCAGAACTGTATGCCCACACGAGTGGCTTTGCTGACGGGTCGATACCCGTACGAGTTCAACATTCCCAGCGTCTATCCGCCACCGTTGAACCCTGGCTTGCCTCACTATCAGCGGCTGATTTCGGATCGTCTTAAGTTAGCTGGTTACACATGTGGGATGTATGGCAAATGGCACCTTGGCTGGCGAGAGCGATCGCTTTGGCCAACCCGTCGCGGGTTTGACGAGTTCATCGGGATGCTGGGTGGCCACATCAACAGCTACGGAACACAAAAAGACGGCTTCCCGTATGACGATGGGAACATCGGTCACGACCACCATGGCTTTCATGATATGCAAGTCAACGAGGTGCCGCTTTACACATCGCGATATTCCACCGAGATCTTCCGCGACGCCGCGATGGAATTCATCGAAAAGAAATCATCACAATCACAACCGTTTTTTCTTTACGTGCCATTCAATGCTCCGCACGGGCCATTTTCGGCGCCACGACGATACGTCGACCAAGCGATCCAAACCGGTGACTTTGATGCATCGCTAAAGGAGCGCTTGATTGTCAGATCAGCCGATGTGCTTACCGCTGACTACTCAAACCCTCAAGACGTTCACGATACGGCCAAGCTGATGTATGCCGCAGCGGTGCTTTCGCTGGACCAAGCCGTTGATGCGATCTACCGCAAACTTGAGGAAACGGGTGTCGCCGACAACACGTTCTTTATTTTTGCGTCTGACAACGGTGTGTCTTACACATTCGACCCGTCAGCTACCCGGCGGGTGTCGGTGCCCGTTGGATCATCTGCGCCGCTTCGCGGCGCCAAAGGAAGCGTCTTCGAAGCTGGTTTCCGAGTTGCCAACTTTGCGATCTGGCCCGGAAAGATCTCGCCAGGTCAAAAGGTCGATTCCAATATCTGGATTGGCGATTTGCCGGCCACGTTCTTGACCCTCGCTGGTGCTCGCGTTCCATCGTCGATCGACGGTGCCAACATAATGCCAGCCATTGAATCGGGGGCTTCGCTAGTGCGTCCCAAATTCGGGCGGCACATCGTGCCTTATATGATCAAGTTCAGAACAACTCGAGCAGATTTGCCGCAAGTCACACATGCTGGGCAGATTGCCATGATTTGGAAGTGGAGAAAGTATATTCGCCAAGTCTATTTTGACGCTGATGGCGAACTTGTCCTTGGCCTGAACGAGAGACTTTATGACATCGTCAATGATCCTGGCGAACGCACTAATTTGGCCGCAGCTTTGCCAACTGTGCTTGCCAATGCTCGCCGGGCCTACGAAGGGATCGGAGGCGACGGACTGTTCGACAAAATCGATCTAATCCCTACCGGTGGTTGGCACACCGTTGAACGCACCTTGGATTTCGGATTCGATAGTTCAACGCCTATTCTGGAAACGGATGTCGTGCCATAGCATCGCAACCCGCAAGCGTGGCAGAATGCGAATAGCCTGCCTGGATCACAAGCCAAGTGCGGCGTTTACTCCCTATCCAAATGATCTTGTGGTTGATTGCAAGCAACAGTCGATAAGACATTTTGATGTTCTTTTTTTGATGAGTTTGCAAATGATTCGTTTCAGTATTCTGTTCACTATCCTTCTGATCGGACCGATCTTTTCCTGCGGCGAATGCCGGGCGGATAGCCGTCCAAATATCGTCGTACTGCTAGTGGACGACTTGGGGTATGCGGATATTCGCCCAGAGCGAATGCCAAAGACAGCTGCGTTATCACAACGAGGTACTCAGCTAAATCTCTACACCCACCAGAACTGTGCTCCGACTCGAGTGGCTCTGATGACTGGGCGTTACCCATACGACTTCAACATCCCTAGCGTTTATCCGCCGCCTACCTACCAGGGTGTGCCCACCGACGTAAAAATGGTGTCTACTCATCTCAAGGACGCAGGCTACCACTGTGGTTGTTTTGGCAAGTGGCACTTGGGTTGGCAAGATCGATGGCAGTGGCCCACGCGACGCGGCTTCGACGAATTCGTTGGAACACTTGGCGGACACATCACAAGCTACGGGACCCTGAGAGACGGATTCCCGCACGCCAATGGATATGTGGGACACGACCACCATGGCATGCATGACATGCAGATCAACGAAGTGCCTCTTTATACATCACGGTATTCGACTCACTTGTTCCGTGATGGTGCTCTTCGATTCATTGAGAAAGCATCCCAGCGCGACCAGCCATTTTTCATGTACGTGCCTTTCAACGCTCCTCATGGGCCATTTTCTGCTCCAAGAGAATACGTTGATCGAGCTTTTGCAACAGGCGATTTCGACCCGGGTTTGATCGACAAGCTGCAAGAAATACCCGGCGATATTTTGACTGCGGACCAGTCGAAACCTCAAGACGTACATGATACGGCCAGACTGATGTACGCGGCTTCCGTATTCGCTGTTGATGACGCAGTCGCCGACATCTATCAAAAACTAGAAGAGAAAGGTGAGGCCGACAACACGCTGCTTCTGTTCGCTTCGGATAACGGGGTTTCATACACATACGATCCATCGTCCAGATACCGCACACCAAACCTAGTCGGATCGTCCGCTCCTCTTAGCGGCCAAAAGGGATCAAACGCAGAAGGCGGTATCAGGGTTGCAAACTTTGCAATTTGGCCTGGTCGAATCGCACCAGGTCAAGTCATTGATTCCAAAATTTGGATCGGTGACCTTGCTCCTACTTTCATGCAAATAGCAGGGGTTTCGATTCCTGAGGAAATTGACGGTGGCACTATCTTGCACGCCATTGATTCCAATCGACCTGTTTTTCGTCGCCATGGACAGACCTTGATTCCGTATATGATCAAGTTTGCATTCAATAATGATACTGTACCCGAAGCTTCCTACTCTGGTCGAATCGTCGTTATCTGGCGATGGCGAAAGTACACTCGGCGTATCTACTGGGATGCCGACTGGAACCAACTTGATCGAATTGAAGAAACCATGTTCGACATTGATAACGATCCAGGTGAGCGCAACAACCTGACCGAAGCATTGCCTGGCGTTTTGGAGCGAGCCCGTGTTCAATACCAAAGCTTGGGTGGCGATTCCATTTTCGACCAAATCGATGTGATCTCTCGAGCCGGTGTGTGGTCTGGTTTTCAAAGCACCGTTGACTTTGGATTTGACGATCCACAGCAAGTCCTTGAATCAAACTTGGTGCCGTAAGAATCGCCTCGCTGCGTGCTAAACTACTGCGATTCGTTCGCAGATAGCGGCATACAGTTCTTTTGGTAACGGTCCTGCATCGACGGATCGCAGGTTTTGCTGCATGTGGTCGGGATTACAAGTCCCGACGATCGTTGTGTGGCAGTGAGGATGGCTGAGCGTGAACCGCAGTATCAGTTCAGCTTTGGCCATTCCTTCGGGCAGCAGTTGATCGATCTGCTTGCTGGTCCACACTTCGTTGAGCGTCTGTCGTTGAATTTCCGCGTCAGGACCACCATGGGCAATCCCACCTCGGACAATGACACCCGCGCCTGTGTTGGCGGCTTTTGTAATCAGTTCATGGTGCTCTGGCTGGAGCATCGAGTAGGGGATTTGGAATGTGTCAAAGACATTCAGGTCGATCATCGGTTCCAGGTTTGGTAGCTTGCTGGACACGCCAATGAATCGCACCAAACCCTGATCGCGAAATTCTTGCACCAAATCCAACAAGCCTGATTGTTGGAGCGTCATGGCTTCACCACCATGAAACTGCAGCAAGTCTATGTAGTCCGTTTTCATTCGCCGCAAACTGGTTTCCAAGTTGCTGCGAACGACATCCGGCTTCCAATGATGATCGATTTCCAAGTGATCATCATGCTGTGTGTAAACGCAGCCGCACTTGGTGGCTAGATAGAACTCATCGCGACGATGCGAGATGTACTTTCCGATCCTTTCTTCAGCGATTCCGTAGTCGGGAGATGTATCAATGAAGTTGATCCCGGAATCGAGCACTCGGTTTAAAAAATCATCCGCGGCCTGTTCTGCAACGGTGCGAACTCCCCATGTATTTGGACCACGCAGCCCCATGCTCCCATAGCCGAGCCGGGTCACCTCCAGACCAGTCCGTCCCAAAGTCGTAGTAATCATTTCGGCAGCTCAAACGCATCCTGTTCGGAATCAACAATCAAATATTCTTTACCAGCATCCAATTTACCGATCGATCGGATTTGGCCGCCTGGCCAGAGGACCGTGACTTTCGAAATCGAACTCTGATTGCCAAGTGCAATGTGAACCACATTTTCATTGCTGCATTGAAATCCGCCACCGCCCAGCAATTGAGCCGTTCTTTTCGTACCGTCCAAGACGTAGTTCACTTTCGCTCCGATCGAATTGCGATCACCAATTGACGATCGCAAATGCAAGCGGACCGATTGATTTTTGGTTTCCGATTCATTCACCAACACCATCACGGGATCGAAAAGACGCGTCGCAACAGCATCCAACTTTCCATCACGATTGACGTCAACCGTTGCTACCGCACGTGTCAGATTTGGCTGAACAAACACGCCACCCAACTGCTGCTTGGAAACTTCCTTCCATTTTCCTGATTCATCACGATGTATCAACTGCATCGGCATCCGAAACGCTTCACCGTTATCCGTCAAATCATCAATATGGCCATTGCCGACCAATAGCTCATTGACTCCATCGTTGTCCGCATCCAACCACTGAGTCCCCCAGCCAAGCAGGTCGAAGGTGGGTCTTGCCAATCCCAGCGGCGTGGTGCGGTCAGACCAAATCCCAGGTCGTACTTGTTCATAAAAAGTGTGATAGTCGTTCGTGAAGTTTGTAACAAAAAAGTCGATGTCACCATCACGATCTGCATCGCCCGCCGCGACCCCCATCGATGCTTGTGCAATCGACTGAGCGTTGTAGGCAAGCCCACGTACAGTGGCCGTTTCGGCGAATGAAAAACTGTCCTTTTGTGTGCGGGACCAAAAATGATTTCCCTTCGTGTCGTTGCTAACAAACACATCCAAGCCAGGCTGGTCATCCAATTGCCCCACAACGATCCCAAACCCAAAACCGCTGCTATGCTTGCTCAACCATTCAGCAGTCACATCCTTGAACAACCCATCCTGCGTCCCCTGAAAAACCCGGTCCTGTTGCGCCTCGAAAGCGACCGGTATGCAAGGCCTGGTTTCGGTTCCCGTTTTGTCAAGACAAACGCGAGTAAACGGATCGTTTCCCGCGCAATAGCAAACTTGAAACAAGTCCGTTAGCCCATCGCCGTTCAAGTCCGCCATTGCCGCAGAAGTCGTCCATTCGCCAAGAGGTGAACTGAAGGCTTCATCGGCCTCCGAAAAACTCCCATCGCCATTGTTTCGGAACAAGCGATTCTGCCCAATGTTCGACACATACAGATCGCTGAATCCATCATGGTTGTAGTCAAAAACGGTGACTCCTTGCGCAAATCCCTTCTCGTTAACCGCCCCTTCGTCTGTGGATTCAACGAAGTTCGAACCGATGTTTCGATACAACTGATTTGTTGCAGAATCTTGCTGCAATGGGCGCCCGTTACTGCTGGTCAAATACAAATCAGGTTGTCCATCCAGGTCATAATCAACAACCCCAATGCCACCCGCGCCAGTTTGATAGATCGTGATCCCAGCTTGCTTTGAATCGGGAACATCGATTCGGCAAAAGTGTTCCAAGTTGTAACTGGCGGCGCGATCCACAAATCGAACACTGCCAATACTGGAATTCGTTTCCTGATGGATTTGTGTTGATTGACCGGTTAGCCAAGCGAATTTTTCCAGCGACGTGTTATCGACTCGGGCCGACACCAATTGGTCAGGTTCTTGCCACGGCGTCTTTCCCGTCAAACCGTCACGATACGTTTTCAACAATCCATTCAAGTTAGGATCGGGTTGCCCTGGAAGTTTGGCACCGACTTGCAACCAAACCGTTGCCTCCCAAGGCCGACCAAGACTATGCAGACTTCGACTGAGCGCAACGATTGAGGTTTGGGAATTTTTTGTCAGAGCAAAGTATTGGTCGATCGCATCGCGGGCCGCAAACAGCTTCTGCACTCTCTGGTCCACGATGCTTGACTCCGCATCACGTCCCAATTGTTTCAATAGCCCTGCCAAACTCGAAAGCGATTGTGAATTGTTTTCATCTAGTTCGACAGCGCGAGCGAACGCATACGCGGCTTGATTGGTACGGCCGCGCCGATCGGCCCACGTGCCGGCGGAAATCCAATATTCAGGATGCGTTTCGACCTTTGCTGGGCGGTTCTGAAGCCAACGTTTGATTTCATCCGTCTTGTCCAATTCGACCAATGCTCGAATGTAGTACGCCTGCCCAGGGACAAATTCTGGGTGCCGACGAGTAACCTTCACCAAACGGTCGTGGACCTCTTGCCACTTACCGCGATAGGCATCGATCCGCGCGAGTGAATACAACGGTCGCAAGTCATCTTTGTAACGTTGCAAAGCTCTTTCGCAAACGTTGACATTTGTTTGTGGACGTTCCAAGTCCGACATAATGATCAGCAGACTGGCGTTTCCATGTCCACGCTGGATCAACCACTTCAAATGGGCAGCAGCTTCTCGCTCCAACCCCAATCGTGTCATCATTCCCACAGCAAGCTCTCGGCCCTTCGCCTCGCTTGGGTGCGCTGCAACGTTTTCTCGCAGTGATTGCAAAGCCTCGAAAGGGCGACCGAGCGCCATGAATTGCTCACCCAATTTCTCAAACAAACCGGCGCTGGGTGTTTCGCTTTGCTCGATAGCGGCTTGATAGAATTCGGTAGCACTCTCCGCTTCAGCCGAATGGGAGGTAATGTCGCCAGCAATTTCAAGCACAAGCGGATCTTTGGGTGCTGTTAACAACGCTTCGCGGATGTTTTTTTCCGCACGAAGAATGTCATTTCGTTCCAAGTAAACACGAGCACTGCGAGCTAGATCTGATGCCGAAGCGACGGGAGCAACGCTTGGCGGATTGCGCTGACACCCCAGCGTCATTGAGGCAGCGATAGTCGCCACAGCAATCAAAACGGATTGAATTCGCGAAATCATATACAACCAGGAAAAACGACCGCCCAAGGAACACAGGCCACATTCTAACACACAAGCCACCAGTCACATCAGATTGCAACAGACGGCTTAGCATTCGCAAACAACTCGCTACGATGTTTGCAATGTTAGAACGAACCGCGTGGTTTTGCCGAGCCCAGGGAGGCGTCGCCTGTATCCATGAATGAACTGCCGATCACAAAGTGCATTGGCGAAATTGTCGCTGCGACGACGGCTGGTAGCTCTGTCGTTTTGAAAGCGCCACCGGGTGCCGGAAAGACGACGGGTGTACCACCGGCGATCGCAAAAATCCCAAGCCTATCCAACCAGCAAATCTTGCTCGTTCAGCCACGACGGTTGGCCGCTCGTGGCGCGGCAGCCCGTCTGGCGGGACTGATGAATACTGAACTTGGCAAACGCGTTGGCTACCAAGTTCGCTTTGACCGAAAAATTTCAAATGAAACACAGGTCATCGCGATCACGACTGGAATTCTACTACGTCGCTTGGCTTCGGATCCTTTGCTGGAAGAAACCGGGTGCGTGATACTGGATGAATTCCATGAACGTAGCTTGGAGATGGATTTGGCTTTGGGAATGCTGCAAAGGATTCGTAAAACGCTACGGCCGGAACTACGCGTGTTGGTCATGTCGGCAACGCTGGACCCAAAACCGATCGTGGACTTTCTGGGCGATGCCATTCCCATTGTTAGCGAAGGGCGATCGTTTCCAGTCACGATCAGCCACACCCAACAGCACTCAAGCAATCCGGTTGATCAACAAATCGCGAGCGTCCTGAAACAAACATTGCAGTCGACTCCCGGTCATGTCTTGGTGTTCTTGCCAGGCGTCGGAGAAATACGACGCACCGAGACGACATTGAAGCAAGCCGGATTCGGCTCCGATGTGCAGATCATGCAACTGTATGGTGACCTTGCTCCGAAAGATCAGGATGCTGTGCTTGGACCATCACCAAAACGAAAACTGATTCTTGCTACCAATGTTGCTGAGACTTCGGTCACGATTCCCGGTGTGACTGCCGTCATCGACAGCGGACAAGCAAGAGTCATGCAATTTGATCCGCGAGTGGGAATGCCATCACTTCGCCTGCAACCGATCTCGCAAGCCTCCGCAGAACAGCGAGCCGGTCGAGCGGGGCGAACCGAGCCCGGTGTTTGCACTCGCCTGTGGCCAGCCAACATGCATCGAGCAAGACCGCAGCGCGACGAACCCGAGATTTTGCGCAATGACTTTTGTTCAGCAATGTTGACTCTTGCTGCTTGGGGCGAGAAAGACGCGATGGATTTTCCGTGGCTCACACCTCCCACGCAGACCTCGGTGAAAGCCGCCCAATCGCTACTGATCAGCTTGGGTGCGATCGATCGCGATTCGGCGATTACCGAAGTTGGCCAACAGATGCTCAAGATCCCGCTGCACCCGCGCGTTGCTCGATTTCTAGTCGCGGCAGCCCAGTATGGCGTTCAAGACAGAGCATGCTTGGCCGCCGCCCTGCTGACGGAACGCGATCCATTTCGCGGCCAACATCACCGCCATCACCGCAGCGCCGCCGACTCCGCTAGTGACGTCTTGGATCGAGTCGAAAAACTAGAGTCCAAACACTCGTCCGCAAACCCGGCCGCGGTCAAGCACATCATGCGGGTGGCGGACCAATTGCGCCGACACGTCCCTGCGTCGCAACACAAAAGCGACACGAGTGACGAACATCTGATGCGGTCTCTGCTGGCGGCTTATCCTGATCGAGTGGCCCGCAGGCGAAGCAATGATAGTGACCGTGCATTGATGGTTGGCGGCCGGGGAGTACGGTTGGATCGCAGCAGCAATGTCCGCTCAGGCGAGCTGTTTTTGTGTATCGACACCGACGCCAAAGACGGCGAAGCTCTCGTCCGAGCAGCTTCAAGTGTTGACCGCGAATGGCTGGACGACCGATTGATCAAAACCGTGGACGAACCATTCTTTTTGAAGTCAAGTGAAGCCGTTGTGGCGCGGCGACGCAGCTACTTCCAAGACCTGATGCTGGACGAATCCCCAATCGAGTGCCTGCCCAGTCCCCAAGTCGCAGATATTCTTTTTCAAAATGCTCTGCAGCACCTCGATCGATTCTTGCCCGGCGACCACAAAGAAGCGGCGGCGTTGATCGGTCGAGTTCGATTTCTGACCAAACACTTGGCCAACAATCCGCTGCCAACACTTACAGCTCAGGACCTGAGTGCGATCCTGCATCAAGTGTGCCAAGGCTGCACATCGTTTTCCGAATTGAAAAAGGCTGCATGGTATGACCACCTAAAATCTCGGTTCGAGTATCAACAGCTCCAACAACTTGAACAGTTGGTCCCCGAACGCATGAAAGTACCCAGCGGCAATTCAATCCGTATTCAATACGCTGCCGATAAACCACCAATCATGGAAGTTCGCATTCAAGAGCTATTCGGATGGCAAGAAACGCCAAGAGTCGCCGGTGGCAAAGTCGCTGTTCAGCTACATTTGCTGGGCCCAAATTACCGGCCTCAACAGATCACCGAAGACTTGGCGAATTTTTGGAAGGAAACCTATCTTCAGGTACGCAAAGACCTGCGCCGCCGTTACCCCAAACACCACTGGCCCGAAGACCCCACAAGTGCAAAAGCAACACACAACGGCCTGAAACCTCGCAGCTAATCCTCAACGCGATTTCGCCAGCCGCAAAAACGGGCAAGCCATTTTTGATGGTCGGTTTTATTATCATGTTCAATATGTAAATCTTATCTAAAGCTCATGTGCTGGTATCGATGAACAACAAACGCAAAAAGTATAGCGCACGAGATTTTATTGTCCTTGGATTGCTTGGCCTGCTTACTTTCTCGACGACACTGTGGCTGCTAAAGAAAATGAAGCCAATTGCTGTGCCGGTAGAGTTGGTCGCAGAAACAGACATGCAATCCGCTCAGTTTGAATTCAGTTCTGCGGTTCTGGATGAACCAAATGACTTTCGTGCGGATATCAAAGCAGCAATCGAGTTGATATCCGAACATTTTTGTTACCTTGAATATCGGCAAGAGAAATCAAAGTTAGATTTAGACCGCCTGGAAGAACGCGTCCAAACCGTTCTTGGCGATCAACCAAATGCAGCTTCATTCAACGAGGCACTAACGCTTCTGGTCGCGGGCCTATGTGACGGACATGGCTATGTAAGTCAAAGCGAATATATAAAACCGAAACCGTTCCGCTGGCCATTCAACTTGGTCGAAGTTGATGAAGGCGTCGTGGTAGACGGACTGAATCTGATTGAGAAAGCGGACGGTGAAAGCTGGGGTCCGAATATTTTGCCCGTAACCAAACCGGGAGAAGCACCTAAGGACGCGCTGCAAAGAGGCGACATTTTGATCTCCGTTTCTGGGCGTCCCATCGAAGACTGGATCACAGAGGCACAAGACTACGTTTTCGCTTCAACCGCGCCAGCCCGTCGACGCCGCGCGATCCAGCAACTGGGACATTTCGATGATATGCCCGAGCGAGAATTCATTTTCAATCGGCCCGGTAAAGGCGAACTGAAGTTCAAATTCAAGCTTTACATCTCCATTTTGAAATTGGAAAACCCTTCAGCACTGTCGGTGGATCGCGCACATGAAATGCTCGAAAAGAACATCGGATACTTTCGGCCTGGAGATTTCGTTCAACCAGCGAATGAGAATTGGGAAACGCGGCCGGACCTGAGGGACCAAATCATGTCCGACATGTATGCGGAATTTGATCAAATCATCGGTGAACTTAAATCGGCAAACGGATTGATACTGGACCTGCGTGGCAACCCCGGCGGAACCGACATGTTGGGACAGTTTCTGGTCGATCGGCTGGTCGATCCAGGCTACGTTTACTTCCAACTCGGATCCAAGATTTCGGGGCAGTGGCAATTTTTTGATGTCTCTCCGAAACCTTCCGCAGGAAGCAACAGGCTCCGTGGTCCGCTCGTATGCCTAGTCGACGAGTACACTTTCAGCACGGCCGACAACGTTGCTGCCTGCTTGAAAGATGTGCATCCCGATGTGACTTTCGTTGGCCGCCCCAATGGAGCCGGGACTGGAGCGCCACGATCTTTCAAGCTTCCTCGGACGGGCGCGAGTATCCGATTCTGCACAATCCAGGTAAAGACGCCAAGCGGAAGAATGGCCGAAGGCATATCAGTGCCGATCGATATTCCCATTACTTGGACTCTGCAGGATCTGATTGAAGGCCGAGACCCCGACCTCGCAGCGGCAGTTGATTTTCTGGCCAGCCGTCTCGACGAAAACAAGGGTAGATGATTCAGGATTGAACCATTTGACGTAAGTCGGCGTCAGCAACTTTAGCTAAGGAGTTCCAGATAAGCTTGATGTTTTTTGGTGCGATTTTTTTTGATCCATTTCGGAAGCTCTTGCCAAGTGCAATCCGTTTGAAATCCACCGACACCGTGTTCGCCAATGAAAATATTGCCGCGCCCACGACGCTTGACGTTCAGTCGTTTGATTCGATCCCAGGGAATTGGATCGCTTTCACGATTACAGATACAAGCAGCGTCCAGTAACAAGTTCAATTTTTGCAACTCGTTTGCGGCGGGGATCCGTTTGCCGTTCCAGTCCATGACGGTGAAGAAGGTTTCGTGACCGAGCCCGTCATTGTTGAAATTGCCTTCGACAAAAAGCAGAGCGACGTTTCCGGCCGATACGTCGAACGCAATGATTTCGCCCTTCTTCCATGGCGGTTGAGTATCGTTTTGCTTTGCGGGCTTCGGAGCTGGCTTCTGGATACGAATTTTGGTTTCGGCTGGAGGATCAGTTTCCAGTTTTTTGCGGAGCGCGGCTAGGACTCGGCGGCGACTGGCGACTTCGCGAGGCGTATTCTCCTCTTCCCAGCGTGGCAGGTCGCCGCCGTTTTTGATGGCTCGCAAGGCTTTGTTGCGGACATTTTTTTGAAGACGCCCGACTTTCCACTGGGTCGCCGCCAGAGCGCACCACACAATCGACGCTTCGTATTCGTCGGCCAGTTCGTCTTCGTAGTCAGCGATGATTTGACGAGTAGCCTTTGCGTTGGACATTCCGGAACGCAAGTATTCCATATAGTTGAAACGAACGTCGATCGCGATATCGTTGCCAAACAAGGCGGCTGACCAAGTGCCCAAGGTTAGACTCCAAATTGATCCCATCGAGTGCGAATCGCACGGCGCAAAAGCAGTGCAGAAATCAAAAGTATACTCTTGCCACGCTGCCCATGCGCTGCGGCCGGCAAGAGTTCATGGCTTGTCTACTGCGGGCACCAGTTGGACTCCATCTGCGATCGTATATCCATCCGTTTCTTTGTTGCTGATTTCGATCAGAGCTTTCTCACTAAATTGGTAGGTGCCAAGTGATAGAAACAGACCGTCAATCGGTGGCTTTTGCCGTTGGTTCACTTTAACAACCGAGACACCATCGACGTGCGAAATCGACACGGGAACGTTGGTGGCCCGATTTCTGTGGTGAGGATACGCTAGGCGAACTTCATACAAACCCGCCTTCGGAAGACTGACATTGAACGATGCTTTTGACTTGCCATCCTGAGATTTTCCGTCGTGATGGTAGCCTATCCCCAAATACATTGGTGCTGATGTACTCTCGGTCCATTTGCCAGTCCGTGTAGCCTTCGTTTCGTCAACAACCACACCATCCAATTTCGCAGGGTTGATACCGTTGCCACTGACCGTCAGCTCGTACTCAAGCGTCTGGCCGTCTGCTAACAACCTGTCTTTTAACTTTTCGTACGGTAGGTCTTGAACGGCAATGCCGGCATCGATCGATTGGCAAGCCGCAGTGGCAGCGCTTTGTCCTAAAATCATGAACACAGGCTCCATGCGGATCGACCCGAACGCGATGTGTGAACTGGAAACGCAGACAGGCACCAACAGATTCTGACACTGTTCTTTCTTGGGCAATAGCGATCCGTAAGCAATCTTGTAGGGTTTGCAGCGAACACCGATGTCGCCTTCGTTCTGAACGTATCCCTCAGGGGTGATGTATCGTTGCACGTTATGCGAATCAATGGTGTAACTGCCCATGCCAACTGAATTGGGAGTCGGGCTTCGTTGCAGCAATTCGTTTTCTGTCATCACAAAATGGCCGACCATTCGTCGGGCTTCGCGAATGTACAACTGATGCGACCAATGCCCATTGTCGACGAACTCGTCTTTGGGCAATCCCCATTTGCGAAACTCGGTTTGCAGTTTGGCTGGCACCCGAGGATCGTTGGCCAAAAAGTACAACCAACCTTTTTGATATTGTTCGTGCTGACGAATGATCTGCTTGCGTTCTTCGTGACTACCGTTTGGGTAGTCATAGTTCATGCCAATGTTGTCGGTACTCATCGGGCCATGATTATTCGTATCCGTTTTGTGATTTGGGATGGGGTCAAATTTGTGAAAAACATCCTTCCAACCCGCGTTCAGAATTCGCACGAGTAGTTCGTACTGTGCGGGGTCGTAGCCGTCAGGTTTTGCAAATGGAATTCGGTTGTCAGGATCATTCGTCAAGCACATTCGGAAACAATACGCTTGCACACGATGGTCACCAGAATGTTTGTCGCCTGGCGGGTCAGGGCTAACCCTTGGAATCACGCCGCTACTTGGATCACCGGGAACCACATAAGGATCGATACGTTTTTTTCCAGGGATCGCATTGAAGTGGTGGCTGTGATGCAAGACTCCTGTTTGCACGCCGTTGTACTCTTCGCCATACACCTCGCGGCCTTCTCGGCCAACGTGAAATCCAACTCCGGCTGCCGCCATCAAATCGCCCTCGTAGGTTGCATCGATGAACATCTTGCCCACGAAGACTTCACCGCTCAGCATTCGAATGCTTTGGATGCGTCCATTGGATTTTTGCACGCCATCATCGCTGCGGTCCAACCATTTGTCACGATAGACGGGAATGTCAAATTCTTCGACGTAATCTTCAAACACCTTTTCAGCAACGCTTGGTTCGAAAATCCACATCGTCCGATTGACGCCATCGACGGCTCTTGTTCCCTGACCACGACCACCATAATCAGCAGGTTTCTGAAACTTCCAAGTCTCTGGTTTTTGGTATTCCTTCCAAATGCGGTGGTAGAAATCTCGCGACAGTCCACCAATGACTTCCTTCTTTCCGGTGTCGGTCCACCCAAGTCCTCCGGCGGACAAACCACCAAGGTGCTTGTCAGGACCAACCATCACGACTGACTTGCCCATGCGTTTGGCTTGGACCGCAGCGATGACTCCGGCGCTGGTCGGACCATAAACAACAATATCAGCGGAAATTTCCGCGCGGACCTGAGTGGCACCTGGAACAAGTACCAACAACAGAGTCACAAAAACGGCAGAGAGCTTCATTTAAAGAATCGAAATCAGGAGGATTACTTGAGCAGGGCAAATCACTTTTTCAATCTGAGATGCCTGAAGAAATGGTAACCCGACGCGTCAGTCTTGGAGTTGCGCTTTTACAAAAATGTATCGAGATTCGTTTGATCGACTGCATGAAACAAGCAGAAAACCGGCACCACCAACGGTCGTTTTGGAGCTGCGCTCTTGTAGGCCGGACCGAACAAACGCTGCGATTGCCGGAACTTCGGGCGCAATTAGAAACGTCGTTGATAGTGTAATCTCTGCGACACAATAGAAGCGTTTGCGCTGTTCCGGCACGTATCGCGTCCTCGGTCTGGCCTACAAGAACGCTGTAGAAAACAGACTGGCCCCGCGCCTTACTCGACTGCGAGGTTATCGCGATGAATGACGCTTTCGTAGGGACTGTGCCCAAGCACCGCTTCGATCTGATCACTTGGCTTGCCGATGATTTTTACAATTTCCGTTGACGGATAATTCGTCAGACCTTTTGCAATCTGATTTCCACTGGCATCGCAAACGGCAATCACGGCCCCGGCGTCAAACTGGCCATCAACTTTGGTCACACCGATGGCCAGCAAACTCTTGCCCTGCTGTGTCACAGCTACCACGGCACCGTCATCCAGATACAAATATCCCTCGACTCGCGCGGAACTACCGATCCAGCGACGTCGTCCGCGGATAGATTTTTCTGGTGGCAAGAACAACGTGCCCACATCGTCACAATTCATAATCCGGTCCAAGACATCATCATCACGCCCTGGCCCGATAATCGTTGGATGCCCATGAGACGTCGCAATCTTGGCGGCATCCAACTTGCTGGACATGCCACCCTTGCTAACTCCGCCAGTGTGATCTTGGGCAAGTCCATAGATTTTGTCATCCAACTTTGTAACTAAATCGATCCGTTGGCAATTTGCGTGATCGGGTGGACCGTCATACAGCCCATCCACATCAGACAAAATGATCAACAGCGCGTTGCTCAATAACCCCGCGACCTGAGCGGCCATGCGGTCATTGTCTCCAAACGTGGTCATCAATTCATCGACGGCCACCGAATCATTTTCGTTGACAACAGCGATCGCACCAAACTGATGAATCGCAGAAAGCGCGTTACGAACATTCAAATATGCGCTTCGGTGCTGCAAGTCATTCAAAGTCAACAAGACCTGCGCAGCATGGCGTCCCGATTTGGCCAGAGCGGATTCGTAGGCTTGGATCAGATCGGTTTGCCCGACAGCAGCCACGGCTTGAAGCTGTGCAAGCCCAGCAGGACGGCTGGACAAACCTAACTTTCCGAGGCCAGCCCCCACCGCCCCGCTACTGACCATCACGGTTTGCCGCCCAGAATCCGCGATCCGGCACAGTCCGGCCGCCAGCACGTCCACGCGACGTCGGTCAAGTTTGCCGTCACTGCCGGTCAGAACGCGCGTACCGACTTTGACAACAACACTTTGAGCGTTGGCGATAGCGTTTTGCCGAGCTTTTACAGGAGATGTTTTGGGCACGAGACTTTGTGGCCTTTTTGTTAGGAAACTTCAACCATTGTGACGTCATTGCACCAATCATGTCATGGGGGAATCGACGTCCTTGATTCTTATCTGCTCAGCACCTAGGCTTTGGGGCAGATGTGAGCCTGTATGTATTTTCGGGACACCATCAATTCTATTTTTCGCGACCAGCATTCAACCAAGACATTGCCCTTATGAGCGAAATACATCACGAGTGTGGTGTGGCGGCCATCTACCATCTCTCGGGACGGGGCCGCAGCCCCCTGTGCACGGACGAGGGACCAAGGCACATCTCCAAACTGTTGCCGCGAATGCTTCTGGATATCCAGAATCGCGGACAACTGGCGGCCGGAATGACGGCCTACGATCCAGAAAAACCAAAACTGCTGACCACACGAAAAGACGTTGGCACTGTCACCGAAGTCTTTCGACTGAATCATCGCGCGAAAGCTGAATCGTTGATGAAGTCGTTGACGGGCCGCGCTGCGATTGGCCACGTTCGCTATGCAACTTGTGGCCAAGACGATCGTAGCTACGCGCAACCATTCGAACGAAAGCACATTCATAAACGAAAGTGGTTCAACTTTTGTTTCAACGGTCAGCTATCCAATTACGGCTTACTGAAAGAACGTTTGCTGGCTGATGGCGATCATCACTTGTCGCTCGATACTGACACAGAAATCATCTTGCACGAGTTCGGGCGCGTACTGAGCAACGCACCTGGTCGCATCGAGTGGATCGATGTGCTGCGCGAGACGGCCGCGGAATTCGATGGCGCCTATTCGCTGGCACTATTGACCGCCGAAGGCGAAATGATTGTCGCCCGTGATCCGCTGGGCATCAAACCAATGTGCTACGTTCACGAAGGACCATTGTTTGCCGCGGCAAGCGAAAGTGTCGCTTTATTAAACTTGGGTTTTGACAATGACCAGATCAAATCGCTGGCTCCCGGCTGCGCGATCATTGTTAACCCAGAAACCGGGTTTCGAATTGAACGGTTCGCAGAAGAACAAACGCCATCGCACTGTTTCTTTGAATGGATTTACTTTGCCAATGTCGCCAGTACCCTGGACGATAAAAGTGTCTACATGAGCCGGACTCGGTTGGGCGAAGAACTCGCATCAGCCGAACGTGAACTAGGACGCGTTCCACTGGAGGACAGCGACACAATCATCGTTCCTGTTCCCGACACCAGCAAAGCAGCTGCCGATGCAATGGCATACGAGTTAAAGATTCCGTGCCGTGAAGGCTTGATTCGAAATCGTTACGCTGGTCGTACATTTATCGAAGGGGGCCGAGCACGCAAAGCCAAAGCGGCCGCCAAGTACACACCGCTACGCGAGGTCCTGGAAGGAAAACGTGTCATCTTGGTGGAGGACTCAATCGTTCGCAGCACGACCATGAATGTACTGCTGGACCGAATTCGGGAAGTCGGCGGGGCCAAAGAAATCCACGTTCGAGTCGCTTGCCCGCCGATCGTTGCTCCGTGCTTCTATGGCATCGACATGAGCACGATCGACCAATTGATCGCTCCAAAGTACTTTGGCGTTGAAGGGACTTTGACCGACGCGACCCAGCAAAAATTGGCTGATGATCTTGGTGCGGATTCCCTGACGTATCTGCCCGTCGAGGCGATCGCCCGAGCGATTGGTTTGCCACCAGACCATCTATGCCGAGCTTGTGTGACTGGCAAGTATCCGACCGAGTGCGGACAACACCTGTATCAAATCGCGTTGGACAATCGAGGCACAAAAGTCGACAGTCGCCGCACCTACGAACAGCTTGCAGAAGCCTTAGCAGGCAGGTAATCGTTCTAAATTCGTTTCGACAAACGGAGTTGTAGGCGGGACCAGGGCGCACTGTGTGCCGGAACAGCGCAAACGCGTCCATTGTGTCGCCAAGACTATGCCACGAATGACCATTTGACTTGTGTCCGAAGTTCGGTCAATTGCAGCGTTTGCTCGGTCCGGCCTACAAAAAAGCGCGTGCACGTGTTCGATGGCGCTGCTTTTCTGATCGGGCGGCTTTTGCGAGTTGCTTACGGCGATCAGGTATCGCTTCGCTGGCATTATTTGGACTTAGAATTGAAGCCGTAGGCTTGCTTGCTGGCGAACGTTCATACGATGGTTTTGCACGTGTCAAATTACCGTCATCGTGAGTTTCGTAGTGCTGTGAAATGACTTCAAAAATTTCGTTTTGCTGTGCGGAACAAGTCGAAGCCATCGAAAGTGCGACGACTGTGGAGGCAAGCACTTGTTTCCAAGCGTTGCGTGTCATTGGTTTGCTTGGCATCACGTGGGCTCAGTTTTTGCAGCAACACGAAGAAAAAAGACTAACCGCCGATGGCTGAATTCCGGCGGCCAGTCTGTGTCGTTAGCACGAACACTGCTAGTGATTCGTTGACCGCGATCAAGTCTTGGCAGCCAGAATCGAATGTTCAGAAAAACTCGGCAGACTGCCGCGACAAGCTCGCGATTACCGCATCGCGTTTCTCGGGACCGCTGTGCCGTTTGTGGTCAGAATTTGAAAGTGATGCGCACGATAGGGCCCCTCGTAGGTCCAGACAATTTTTTTGTCTCGCGTTACTTCAAAGAGCTTGACTCCTTTCTTGGCATGGTAGGCGGTGATCACTGTGTTGCCATTGGGCAATCTCTGACCGCCACATGCGTCATCGAACGGTTTGTTTTCAAAGTCTGCCTGTTGGACATTCCAAACAACTTTACCGTCGGGGTCAAATTCCACGGTTTTGTTGCCATGGGTTAGGTTGACGACAGTATTACCATTCTTGAGTCGAATCGCAGTAAAGGGCCAGTTCTCAGCCGGGCGACCACCCAATTCTTTGAGATCCGTTGCGAACACTTTGACGACCTTGCCATCAGGTGTGTACTCCTTGACTTTGAAGGCCAAAAGATGTGGCACTAGGTAGTTGCCGTTGTCAAGTTTCCGTGCCATTCGAGTTTGCATGTGGGCGTTGTTTGTCTCTGGTTTTAGAGGACACTCAACAACGATTTTTCCAGACGCGTCAACTTCCAATAGCCTTGGTTTTTTTCCAAGTTCCGTGACGAGCGTATTGCCATTTTCTAGTCGCTGAGCAGTGCCAAGCTCTTTGTTGATTGAATCAAGCTTGTACTCGAAAACAACTTTTTTGTCCGGTGTCATTTCTCGGACGACATTGTTCCAAACGATCAGTACGTTGTCATTTTCTAGAACCCATCCATCACGCGCAGATTTACGCCCCGAATCCCATGTGGGTTTGCCAGATTCGTCAACGATCCCAGTGAAGTCCGGTCCCGCAACAAA
The DNA here is from genome assembly GCA_964398215.1 of uncultured Pirellulaceae bacterium. GTDB lineage: Bacteria > Planctomycetota > Planctomycetia > Pirellulales > Pirellulaceae > CAYNNP01. The sequence goes on from CAYNNP010000003.1 coordinate 61,936, forward strand.
GAACGAGTGCTTGATATCTTCGGCTTGGATGAATGGAGCGCAGAGTGCCATCACGGCAAGTAGCAATAGATGTTTCATTGTTATCGAGTCTGGTTGGAAAGGGCGACAAAATCAGTTCACATAACTTAGTCGATCCTGGCTGGAGAGTTTGCTTTTTGTAGTTCGTGTTCGCACGGGTTTCGAGCCATTGACGGGGCAATAAAAAAACTCGCCCGTTGTGTTGCAAACAACAGGCGAGTCACTGGCAAGATTTTTTCGGCCCAAGGGGCGATTAACTGTTAGCGATTTCGGCAGCAGATTCTTTGTCATCTGCTGTAGCTTCGCCTTCTTCAGACTTTTCAGGAGCGACGGCGAACCCACCGGCGATCATGACTTTCTGCTTGATCTCTTCTGTAATTTCGGTGTTTTCGATCAAGAAATTACGAGCCTTCTCTTTGCCTTGCCCCAAGTAAGTTTCACCATACTTGAACCAAGAACCACTTCGGGAAACCACATCGTGCGAGGTACCAAGGTCCAGCAAGTCGCCTTCGTAGCTGATACCGTTACTGTGCATCATGTCGAACTCAGCGATGCGGAATGGTGGTGCAACCTTGTTCTTGACGATCTTGGCTTTCACACGTTGGCCGACTTGTTCGTCGCCTTCCTTCAGGGCACCGATGCGGCGAACATCGATTCGGCATGAACTGTAGAACTTCAGTGCTCGGCCCCCAGGAGTTGTTTCGGGGCTACCGAACATCACACCGATCTTTTCGCGAATCTGGTTGATGAAGATTACCGAACATTTACTCTTGGCAATTGCACCGGTCAATTTTCGCAGAGCTTGACTCATCAGACGAGCTTGCAAGCCCACGTGGCTATCGCCGATTTCGCCTTCCAGTTCCTTCTTTGGAACCAAAGCGGCAACAGAGTCAATAACGATCACATCCACTGCGTTGCTCTTGACTAGCATTTCGCAGATCTGCATCGCTTCTTCGCCACTGCTTGGTTGGCTAACCAACAATGTATCTAGCTCGACGCCCAGTTTCTTTGCCCAGCTTGGGTCAAAGGCATGTTCAGCATCAATGATCGCTGCGATGCCGCTGGCCTTCTGAGCCTCCGCACAGCAGTGCAATGCCAATGTCGTTTTACCGCTAGACTCTGGGCCGTAAATTTCGATGATCCGGCCGCGTGGAATACCTTGGCCACCAAGTGCTATATCGAGACTCAAGCTACCGGTTTGGATTCCATCAACACTCAGCTTATGGGACGCACCCAGCGGCATGATGGCACCGTCACCAAACGTTTTTTCGATTTGCTGAAGAGTTGTCTTCAGGCCTGGTTCGAGTTCCAAAACGGCCTTCAGACCGGGATCGACTTTAGATGATTTTTTGCTACTTGCAGCTTTCTTTTTGGCCATCGCCCATTCCTTTTTTGTTTTGGTAAATACTGTGGTGCCCAGTTTTGTACTGGGAATATGGTAGTGGTTTTTGAAATGGTCACAACCAACGAAATGATCGTGAAAGAGTCAATCCGTTGGTTCTACGAAAGAAAAATCGAAACTGGGTAGTTTTGGAGAGCCTTTCGTCCGTCACATTAGTATTCGCCACAAGTGGGACACGTTAGGTCACGGGCCGTGGCGTCCGTATAATCGTTCGCGAAGTCAACGGATCTGTTGCAACAAATTGGCGACAGCAAGTTCAAGTCCGGGGGCTTCACCGGGACAAAGTCAGAACTATTCGCTGTGAAAAATCCTTGTCAGTTGGGAATGTAATGAACAAGACATCAGAGTTGTTTCGTGTTGTTGCGATCGCTGCGCTTTTATTGATCGCGGGTTGCGGCTCAAGGCAGGAGACTGGAGAGAATCAATCAGACGATCCGGCGCCAACCAAGGAGGCTTCGGCTGCAAGCACTGCCAATGAGCAGCAGAGTTCTCTGCGGAACGGATCGACTGTGTTGGTTGGATTGATCGATGGGATGATTGACGCAAAGGAATTCGAATGGTTGTACTGTTTTCGCAACGACACACTGTCAAAGTCTGGTTGGATAAGTGAATTCAAGAACAGAAATGGAATTGCATCAAACGATGGGCGAGCACTTCAGAGGGCTATCGAATCGGATCCAGCATTGACCAATGAAGTTATCGATTTGTACGACCTGGCTTTCGATGCGACTCACGGCTTGATCTGCAATACAAAATTCGAGGATGGATGGGAACTTGGGTTTGGGCAGGGAGGCATACTGGACATGGGTAAAGTTCCTCTGAGCGAAGTTACCGAAGCGCCCGAGTATTCGGCGTTCGATGATGGCAAGGGCTATAGCCCGCTGCTGCGATTCGACGTAGAAGCCCCGCCTGCACTCTCGAAGTATCCAATTCTTGCGGAAGGTCACACCTATGTAGTACGAACCGCGAAAGGCAAATTCGCGAAATTTCATGTTCAGAAACTGCATCAACCCAAGGACAAGAGCTTTCGTCGCGTTCAAGTTGAATCGATGGAGTTCGACTGGGTTTTTCAATCAAATGGAACCCGCAATTTTCGAATTGCGTTTGTCGCATGCTCGTGATCGGCAACCGCGTCTCTTGTAGAAACGCTCATTTGATACGCAAGATTTTTCATACCATTCGATGTCTAGAAATCCAACATGACGACCACCGTAAAACCAACCGCTCTCGTTCAGCTTGATCACGGTGCTTATTGGACCTCGATTGCGACAACACGTTTTGGGTTTTGTGTTTGCGCGTACAAAGACCAGGTTTCGTACATCGACGAACAATTTCGATCGCACCAAATTCCTGGCAAGTGGAGCGGCAGGCTGTACGGTTCGTCAATCCTTCCAAGCAACGATCCGGACGAAGACGTTCGGATTGCGATTCGGCATAGCAATCGACTGACGGTGGTCGACCTTGAAGGGAACATTCTGTTTCAGTGCAGCGCGCCAGAAGGTGCCAATTATTTTGGCGACAGTTTATTTGATCCACACCGAAACGAACTGTGGCTGAGCACAACATTGTCCCGTGACCAATTTGAAATTCAAATTCTTGACACCAATTCCTGGCAAGTAGTTGCACAGCGCGTCATCGACGACCCGATGAAAGACCATAGTGGGCAGACGTTTCATCATACCTATCAACCAGGCATCGTTGGCCTGGATCTAACGACTGGCGGTTGCGGTGAAGCGTTTCTGATTCTCAATCGTGAGAACGGAATTTCATTCGAGAACGGTGACATTAGCGAAGGTCGCTACACAGTGTTTTCGCCCGATGATAAGGAGTTCCTGGTCAACGAAGGGCATTCGGCGATCGTGCGATACGGGTATCCAGAGATTGGCCCCTATGACTACACCGACAATCTGGATGAAGCGCTGAGTGAGTATTCCGGCGAAGACTCAAGCGTCGGGAGCTCGATCGCCTATCTAGATTCATCTCGCGCATTGATCTCGGACGATGATTCGATCTTGGGTGTGCTGAATCTGTCTTCCATGAAACTGCAAGGCACAGTCAAAGTAAAACTGGATGACGACGCGTGTTCTTGGAGCAACGATCCGAACTTGGCTAACAAGTCGATGAACTGGACAACCTTCTGCCGAGTTCATGACCAAATCGTGTTTGTGCAAAGGCACGGATTTGATAAAGAAGCAACGGCTTGGATCTGGATCGTACCCGTCGCACAGTTTGTCTAGTCGCTGCCAGTCCTTGGCGAATATCCAGAACCGCTCAGGCAGGTTTGTATGGGTGCATTCCCATTTAGTTGACGTGAAATCACCATCGCAAAATTCAAGCTCATCACAAACGCCATGATTGGCGAAGCCAACCGCCATCGCCAGATGCATTGCTAGCGAAGCCAGGCTGGTCGGAGACTTGAAACCAGAACATAGAATTACATTTTCTCCGAATTTTGCATGCGTCCAGTGTCAACTAAATGGGAATGCACCCGTTTGTATTTGGCAGGAAGATGAGGGCAGGAAAATCTCTTGCCGGTCACTCATTTTCCTGCCCCTATCTTCCTACCAAAATCTTGCCAAACAGAATCGCCCACTTGGCACATCGTCAACCCATTGCGATAGGCGCAGAACGCGAATGCCAAACTCTGTGCGACCAGGACGCGATCAACCAGGCAAAGTGCTTGGTTTCGGTTTTGTGATCTTGCCATCAATCGCGTCGACTCGTTGTTGCGGTGGAACAACGACGCCGCAGCTAACCACAAACTGAATTGCTTCGTCGATCGTCAAATCCATGTCGACCGCTTCACTTCGTGAGACGGTGACCGTGAAGCCCGTCATTGGCATGGGGCTTGTGGGCATCAACACACTTAGCATCGGTTCGCCTGTGAACTCTGCAATTTCTTTCATGCTATTGCCGGTTACAAACCCAAGAGACCAAATCCCTTTGCGCGGGTATTCAATTGCAACCACACGGTTGAATTCGATCTCGCGTTCCTCAAAGGCAAAATCTGTGACTTGTTTGACTCCTCCATAAACCTTGTTGACGAGCGGGATCCGCATGATCGCGCGATCAAACTGTCGAACCAACCAGCGTCCAATCCCAAACGTAAATAGCCGCCCCAGAAAATACAGAACCGTTAGAAACACGATTAGGAATACTGGCAAAACCCAACTGCGTGGCATCCATTCCAATTGAACGTATCGATGCCAGTAGGCGTTTGCGCTGGCGGGTTGTAAAGCATCAGGGCCAAAATAGTCCGCGTTGTTATCAACAACTTTGACGACATTTTCAGGTAGAAATCGTCGACCGTTGCCAGGGTCTGGTTGATATCGCAAACCATCGTATGTAAATCCCTCCAACAGTTTTTTGCCGTCAAGTGCGGTTGCGCCCTTGGGGACTTCAGCGTATGTCCCACCATTACTCTCGCTGTACCACACCAAACCACTTCGGATCACCCACTCGGTCGGTTTGAGCACGTAGCTCTCGATGGTATTCCAAGCCCAAATCAGGACCACGATCGTCAGCAACGGAGGCAGCACGACGCCCAGTCCACGAAGAATAGCACTTCGAAAGCCTGCTTTCTTACTCTTCTTTTTACGCTTGGAGGGTTCAGCGATCGTTTGTTTTTCGTCGGATGTCATTGGCTGCAGGGCAAAGTTGGAAGTGGATGACCCGTGGGTCCATTCGAATAATCAAGTCTGGATGGCTCTCGCGACAACCGCCAATGTCACTCGATCCGCCCCAGATTCCAGCAACACGCGCGAAATCTCATTCGCCGTCGCACCAGTCGTCAGGACGTCATCAATAACCAAAATGTGTTGGTTTTGAATGGGTTGTTTAAAAAAAGGATAACCCTTTTTTAACGCGAACGCATCGCGGACGTTTTCGACCCGACTCTTATTGTCCAACCAAGCTTGTTTTTTCGTCGCGCGTGTGGTTCTTAATAGACTACGGAAGCAAACAGTGCTGATTCGCGGCTTCATTTCCTGAAATGCTGCCATCGCGATCGCAGCATTCCCGTTGCCGCCACGTTGAGATTCCCTGCGGCGATGAGATGGCACAAAAGTCACAATCTGAGGAGCTGGAATTGCTGGCGCATTAGAATTCACTTGTTGCACGATTTTTTGTCCAAGCCTTCTGCCCAGCGCTGTTCCAAGGGGCATTTGATGTCCAAACTTCGCCGCCACAACCGCGTCACGAACTCGGTCCTGGTAGGTCCAAAGTGCAATGGCCGACGAAAAACGCAGCTTTTCCTTCTCGCACTGCACGCATTTCTCAGAGGCTGAAACCTCGCCATCAACCGGGACACGCGGTCGTGGTCGCCCGCAACGCGTGCAGGCAGCGGCCATCATAGGTTCGCTTAGTGTCAGCTTTTTTTCGCAGCCCAAGCAAAAATCTTGCTCACAGGGCACCGGTTGATTGCAAAGTCGGCAGACCGGCGGCAGCAGCAAATTGGTGAACGCCAACGCGCCAATCTTGGCCGTTTCCCGGATTTTTCCCAACGAAAACATTGGATTTCGGCCAGCTGTTTTCGTAGTCATGGCTGATAAATCGCCCTGTGAATGACCAAGGTTCGTTCCGTTTGTCCCAGCAGGTTCTTAATGTAGAAATGTTTTTTAGAATTTCTATTTTATCCGCGAACCCGCACGTTCGATAAGCGTCTATACAGTCAAGCAGAGAAGGGAAAGGTTCTCTTTCTCTGGCTTTTTGAACATTCCTGGGGTATCCTTACCTGTAGGTACGCGTTGTTCTTTGTTGGAACAATTGCGTTGTTCTGTTTTTTTCTGTGCTCCGCCGCCGCGCCGAAAGGTGCTTTGGAGGTTTGAAATGCGCTTCGATCACATCATCACAACTATCGCACGTTTGGCCATTGCCCAAGCACGTGAAGTCCGTGGCGTCGTATCTAGCGATTTCATGCGGCTCCATGAATGGCTGGCGTCAGAGCCTCTGGGTAAGTCGGTTTATTTGGATTTCCTCCCGTCACCCGCCTTAGGTGGTTTAGGGATAAATCCGGGTTCCACCGGCATGAAACGTGGCAGTTTGCATCAATCACCGAGATTGACGGCGAGCTGTCCAGCGGGAATCGCGGCGGTCTGACACCCGTAGCCTTCCACGGTTGATGCCCAGGAGACAGAGAGAAAATCCCTGTTGCCCGGCGCCTTGACCAGAAGCTGAATCACGTTCGATACCAAACGTTCTCGCATATTGCGATTCGTTTTCGAGCCTCCTGATTTAGCGAAACATTTGTCCAAAGTTCTGATTCGTAGCACCTGTGCTCGATGTTGGATTTTTGCGACACCCAGAATCCGAACACAACCCGGTTCAATCGATAGGTTTCGATTGCGCCCCGATTGGCAATCAGATCAAGGAGCTTTGTGCTGCTGCCATCGGCTTTCGGGAGAAAAGAACTATGACTATGACAACTAACATCACTGAAACTCGAACCGTTGCCGATTTGGTCCGCGCTGCACAAGCTGGCGACAAAGATGCGTTCGGTTTGTTGTTCGAGCGTTACCGACCTGGAATCGTTGCGCTGGCAATGCGCCGCGTCCGAAATGCCGACGAAGCTGAAGAACTGGCTCAAGATGTTTTCATCCAAGCGATGCAAAAGATCGAGCAACTGCGAGTTCCTGAAGCGTTTGGAGGTTGGTTGCGACGAATCGTGCACCGCATGGCGATCAACCGAATGACGCGCAGCAAGAACGCTGTTGCTTGCGATCCAGAAACCTTGGAAGCAACCTGCTTGGCAGAAGGTACGCCTGATCAGGTTGCTCAAGACCGCGAAAGCGCTGAGGCCGTTCGTGACAGCATCGATCGATTGGGTACTCTTGATCAAGAGACGTTGAAGGCGTTCTACTTGCGAGGTCGTTCGTTGATCGAAATGAGCCACGAGTTCGACGCGCCCATCGGAACGATCAAGCGACGTTTGCACGTAGCTCGAAAGCGACTTGCAAAAGAAATGGATGTCATGCAAGCCGTTTGAAGCTCGCAAAAAGTTCGATCGCGAACAATGAAATAGCCACCAGTCTGGTGGCCAACTAACAAACGGGTCAAAGCAATCCTTTGGCCCGTTTTTCTTTGCTCGCCGCGAGCAAACGCATCCGATATCGATTGGGGCAAGACCTGCAGGCTTTGGAAGATTGGCTTGACTCAAACCTACTGCATCTACGATGCCCTGGGCCGCTACCTTTCCTGCACCGATACAGCAAATGTCACAACCAGCATGACCTACGATGCCGCTGGCAACAAAATC
>CAYNNP010000004.1:0-67802 GCA_964398215.1 uncultured Pirellulaceae bacterium
GTTTCACGCCGCAAAAATTGAAAACGTTGCGGTCAAAGTTGTGGGTAAAGACAAGGCTGACGCCCAAGGCTAGGGTTGTGTCGCCACTCCGTGGCTGTCTTTTCGCTGCCGCAATATCGATATTCATACGATGCGTAAACACGCGTTATCACACGATTTCTTTGGCGAAAGATTCTTTCAACGACGCTTAATGCAACTTCGAAACGCGTTAGCGAGGGGCAATCTTGACTCGGTCCCTCGCTTACGCTTCGGGTTACCAAAAACCAATGCCTGACAAAGAATACCAGCTGGGAAGCAGCTGGTTAGACGTAGATGCGCAACTGCAGGGCTGGCGTTTTTACTGCGGAGGATCTTGACGATTTTTGGCGGGTGCCAATGACTTGATGGCTTTGGCTATGTGCTTTGCGATGATCGCTGTGCCATTGGTGGTTGGATGCACGCCGTCTTTGCTAAGCCACTTGGGTTCTTTGGCGAGCAGGTCGTTTAGATCGACCAGTTTTGTTTTCTGCTGGGCCGCGACCTGACGCGCGGCTTGACGATAGCTTTCGATCATTTTTCCTAGCCCACCAAGAGCGTCAAATTGCTCGCGCTTGTGCCGTGTGAAGAATGCATCGTGCTGGATGGGCGGAAGTGTACACAGGATGATGCGTGAGCCTCCTTTTCGGCATTTCGCGATCATCGATTCTAAGTTCGATTTGTATTTATCCACGGGCACATAAACGCGCTCGGCATCCGCGCGCAGATCGTTCGTTCCAAACAGAATCACGACAATGTCAGGCGAGTGGGCAAGGACATCCGACGATAATCGACGCAGCGCCTGTGCGGTGGAGTTTCCGGCAACTCCAGCGTTGATCGCTTCCACTCCTAAAGTCTTCGATAGCACTTCGGAGTAGCCTCGCTTGGTTATGCTGTCACCGAAACACACCACCTTTGTTTTGGCCGGACTGCCGGTTGCCTCTTGCGCGGACCCGGTCTGTGCTGACACAACGATGATGCAGACGGTGGTAAAAATCGCACGTGATACCGCGATGAACTGCGACATTCGAGAAGGTTTCCTTGAGAGGTCAAATTTGTTTCATTCGCATTAACAAGATCCGCCCATACGGAAAGTGCGTTGATTATTTTTCAACGATTTCGCCGAGTCGTTTGCGGATCAACTTGCTCCACAGTTTATAGCCGTCTGAATTCAAGTGCAGTAGGTCTGAAACGAACAGGTGGTCTTTCGGTTTCCCCTTTGCGTCGAGGTAGTATTCGGCGGTTGGCAAAAAGTAGGTGTCGTTGGAGGTCAATGTTACTTCGCGAAGACGCGCGTTGAGTTCTCGGATTTTTGGCCAAGCTTTAAAGCGTTTCGAGGTTGGCGTGACTTCGATGATCAGAATAGGAGCCTTGGGTTGGTGAGCCTGCGAAACGTCGATCACGTAACGCACAAGCTTCTCGACTTGGTCAGGCGTGTGATCCGAGTCGCGACCTGAAACATCGTTGCCAACAAAAACGACCAGTGCTTTGTATTGATGCGGTTGAATGATCCGTTCGGCATAGATCGCAAGATCCGAGAACTTTGCGCCCCCGTATCCTCGTTGAATTGGTTTGTACGGTTTGATGTCGTCTTTGATCGATTCCCAACGACGAATACTACTGCTGCCAATGAATAAGACCGCGTCGTCAGGATCGACTTCGGATTGGTCGCGCTGTTCAATTTCGACGATCGCCTTTTCCCACTTTTGGGTTGCGGCCTCACGATACTGTTCCAAAAAACTAATGTCCTTCTTCGCCGTTTTGGGGTCCGCTGGGGTGTCCTGCGAAAAGCAAACGGTGGAAGCCAGGAACAGGACGAGAGTCAAAAAATGTCGCATCTTGGTAGATCCATGGGGAAGTCAGTTCTGCGAATTGTAATCACTTGACCAAGGATTTTCGGGCTGCGGACAAGAAATAATTGCGTCTGAGTGTGACAACCAAAAGCTTGGGTTATGATCGTGCGACCTTCTTAACCCTTTGGAAATCTTAAGCATGAAACGTCTATTCGCACTTTTCCTGGCGGTCGCCGCCATTGAACCCGTCTCCGCACAGTTGGTCTACGAGGGCGACAGCGGCTTTGGAAAAGGCAAGCACATTGTTTTTATTGCCAACGATCACGAGTACCGTTCAGAGCAAAGTTGCCCAGCACTTGCCAGGATTTTGGCAAAACGATTTGGCTTTCGTTGCACCGTTTTGTTTGGTGTCAACGATGCAGGCGAAATCCAATCGGGCGGAGCTGGGATGCCACATTTGGATTCATTGAAGGATGCTGATCTGTTGTTCTTCTTTGCGAGGTTCATGAAACTGCCCGATAGCCAAGCCGACATGTTGGTCGAGTACTTTGAGCGTGGTGGACCGGTGGTGGGTGTTCGCACATCGACGCATTGCTTCAATGGGCAGAAAGGCAAATGGGGAAAGCTGAACTACAATTATCAAGGGAAAGATTATTTGGGTGGGCTGGGCGAACAGATTTTTGGAATCACCTGGCATAAGTCTCGTGGGCAATCGCACTACGGATCGAACCACGCGATGGGCAGCCGGATCACGCCGGTTGCTGAATCAAAGGACCATCCAATTCTGGCTGGCGTCACGCAAATCCATGGTTTTTCTGGCGCTTACAAATCGCCGCCGCCTGCCGATGCCACGCCGCTGCTGAACGTCCAAGTGTTGAATACATTTGGGCCCAGTGATGACATCAACAAAGAAAAACCGATTGTCAACGCTGGCTGGTCGCGTGATTCGTACATCGCTCCATCGGGAGCAAAGAAATCGGCACGAGTTGTTTACACTTCATACGGCGCTTCGGAAGACTTGCTGTCCGAAGACGGTCGACGATTTTTGGTCAACGCGTGTTTGTGGGCTGGCGGTTGGGAGTCGGCGATCAAAGACGATTTGAATGTTGAGTTTGTCGGTGACTATCGCCCCACGCCGTATGGCAACGGATCGTTTTTCTACGAGCATGTGAAGCCCGCCGACCTAGCTGGATGGGAGACTGCGATCATGCCAGTTGACGCCAAAATTGGTGGCATCGGCGATCGTAAGCGAGCCAGCCGAGCATCCAGGGCTTTGAAGAATCGTCCTGAGCTTCGTAAAAAGCTTGCGGAAATGTATCCCGATTTGTTTGGTCCCAACGCAAAGACGGACAAGAAATGAAAAACTTGATTGCAATCACGGTTCTGTGTTCCTTGGCCGTCACCGTATGCGGGGCGCAGGAATTCAAGCCTGTCAAGCATCTGATTGATACTCACATTCACTTGTACGATACGACTCGTGACATTGAGATGCGTTGGCCGCCAAAGAGTGACACGGTTCTTCGCAAACCACATTTGCCGGCTGAGTATTCTGCGCTTGCAAAAGCTGCTGGTGTGACTGGCGTTGTGATTGTCGAAGCCAGTGACCATCTTTCTGACAACGACTGGATGTTAGATTTGGTCAAGGGCGATGATTTTTATGTTGGATTGGTCGGCAATGTTGATGTCTACCGGGACGATTTTGAAAAGCACATCGTTCGCTTAAAAAAGGACCGTCGGTTTGTCGGCGTTCGAGCACGCGGTGCCAAGAAAATTGACTTCACAGACCAGCGAGTGCTTGGCAACCTTCGACTGTTGGCGAAGCACCATTTGACGATGGACTACTTGGGCAACGGTGCTGGTACAGTTGGCGTCATGGAGATCGATCGGTTGGCTCGCGAGATTCCGGAATTGACCATCGTTGCCAACCACTGTTTGGGATACAACTTCGATGGAAAAGAGACGAGCGAGCAGTGGAATGCGGCGGTTGCAAAACTTGCTAAGAACCCGAATGTGTACTGCAAGATTTCGGGACTGTTTCAGCGCAGCGTTCCGCAGCCGGCTCCGCTGGATCCTGAACATTATGGTTCCGCACTTCGCGTGATCTGGAACGCGTTTGGAAAAGAGCGACTGATTTACGGTAGCAATTGGCCGTGCACAAAACACACAGGCAGCTACCAGAGTTTCGTGACTCTGGTCGACAAGATAATCAGCAAGCAAGGCCAAGAGGCCCGCGAGCTGTACTACTGGAAAAACGCGGCAACGGCTTATCGGCTGCCGTTGAAGTAGCCGAGGTCGATCCGCAATCCATCGCGTTTACATCTTTGTGACGTAGACGAAGTAGGCGCCGTGGATTTCGCCGTCGCTGCCGACAAACTGTGCTGTCATTCGCGTCTTGGATTCCGGCAGCTTGAGGATGAAATCGATGTGTTTGTCACCAGGTTTGACGTCGCTGGTGGCTGAAACATCACCGATCTTGATTGTTGCCTTGACTGGCGAAATCGCCTTGCCAACCGTTGCTCGGTAAGGTGTCACACCTGGTACATCGGCGCCTGCGGCAAGCGGTGCGTCGATTGCCAGATCGGATTCTTCGGGCCAACGCCGAAGACTGATCTTGTACTCGCCCGCCTCGGTTACTTTTACGTTCCAGAAACCTGTGTTCTTGTCGCCGTTTTGCGCTTTACGCACATGCGATTGATTCCAGGGAGTTGAACCTGTTGTGATCCAATCGTGCGAGGTCAGGCGGGCGGGATTGTCCGCAGCGTGGCCAAGATAAATCGCAGTATCGTTCTTGAAAGACGGCAAGAGTTCTGTCCACCATGCGTCGTAAAATGCAGTCAAGCGTTTGGCGACTTCGGGGTGTTTGTCGAAGACATTTTCTTTTTGTCCTGGATCCGACCTCATGTCATAAAGTTCTTTGCGGTTGTTCAGTCTCCATCGCTTTGTCATCACGGCACTCTTTCGCCATTTGATGGGATCTTTAACGCGTTGAGAGTCGGTTATCAAAATGCGATCGGGCCAGTCATCGCTGGGTTTGTCATTCAGCAAAGCGGAGAGGCTGGTTCCATCGAACTTGACGCCTTGGGGCGGACTGACTTTGCATAATTCAGCTAGCGTGGGCAAGACATCGACGTGTGCCGTGATTTCATTGACATCACGTCCGCCAACCAGCTTGCCATTTGGCCAGCGAATGAAGAATGGGACACGGTGACCGCCGTCGTACTCGCTACCTTTCTTGCCACGCATGCCAGCGTTGAACACATTGCCGCCAGACGATGTGCCGTTGTCGGTTGTGAAGATAAAAATCGTGTTCTCAGATAGTTGTTCGTCGTCCAGAAACTTTCGTAATCGCCCAACGTTGTCATCAATGTTAGCGATCATGCCAAAGAAGTTTGCGAGACCGACGTTCTTGCTGTCATCCAAGTACGGCTTGCTGAATTTTTCCGGCGAGTGCATTGGACCGTGCGGAGCGTTGGTCGCAATGTATGCCAAGAATGGTTTGTCCTGCGACTTGCAATCTTTGATAAACCGTTTTGCGTAATCGAAAAACACGTCCGTGCAAAATCCTTTGACAGGCGTTGGCGTCCCGTTATGCCAATAGCTGCCGTCAAAGTACGCGTTGTCCCAGTAGTCGGGCGTTTGGCCGACACCGCCACCGCCGTGGCGCATGACTTCGGTAAAACCACGGTCTTCTGGACGATACGGATAGTTGTCGCCCAAATGCCATTTACCAAACATGCCCGTCTCATAGCCGCCGTCCTTGAAAACTTGGCCCATCGTGACCTCATTTTCTCGCAGCATTGATCGTCCCATGATCGTATGCCAAACGCCAGTACGATTGGTCCAGTGACCCGTTAGAAATGCCGACCGTGAGGGCGAACAAGTTGGCGAAACGTGGTAGTCCGTCAGCCTATACGAATCGCCATGCAGCGCGTCTAAGTTGGGAGTTTTTAGGGTCGGGTTGCCATGGCACGAAAGGTCCCCATAGCCTTGGTCATCGGTGATCACGATCACAACGTTCGGTTTGTCAGCTGCGTAACAAGTGCCGATGGAGATTATGAACAGGGAAGCAATGCAAAGTAGCCGGGTCATGAATGTTCTTGGTAAAAGGTGAAAGGTAAAAGTGTCTAATCTTGTTTTACTCTAAGGTTCTACAGGCCGCAGAGTACTGCAAAGCCGAGACAAGAATCCTGAGTCAGGGTTCTTGGGCTAAGCATGTTTTTTTAAGTCCGCCGTGAGGTCGATCGAAGCGACGGTGGTTGTTCCCGAGGTGGTTTAGACCTTGGTTGGATCAGGAACTTGAAAGTCGGGGTTGTTGGGGTCTTTGAGCAACACGTTCGCACGTTCTGCGAACTTGCCAACGTGACGTTCGGTTTTCGGATCGAACGTTAGCTCTGGACCAACCATGTAATTGGCCTTGTCCTCTGGGATGCCAACGCCGTCTTTCATCATTGCGTGAAGTTTCAAGAAATGTTTGGTCGCGTCCGCGTTGTCACCGAACTGTCCCGCTTTCGCATTGAACGGTGTTTCTTTGCCCAAGCGATAGGAGTTGTTCATCAAGTGGCCAAGCACGCAGCCATAGTGAGCGTCCATGACATTGCCGTTCGCCATGCTAGGATCGTTTGCGCGAACAGCCGCCAAGAACGCGTTCCAGTTTCCACCTGGTGTTACATCCCCAGGTTCCACATCAAGTTTCTCGGGTTCGGAAGCACCTGGACGCAAGATCTGGTATTTGCCTTCGCCCGTGATCACGCTCCCGTCTTCTAAGTAATACTCGTTGAAGACTTGGCGTTTGTAGTCTTTGTAGTTCACGTTTCGCACATTGAACATCACGTACTGGCCGTTTGGATACTCTGCCATTCCGAACATCGTATTCGGCGTTTCGCCCTGATCGTTCCATTGAAAACGTCCTCCCAGAGCGACAGTGCGGACGGGGTGCGTTTGGTCATCGTCGATCGCCCATCGCGCAACATCCAGTTGGTGTGTGCCCTGATTATTCAGGTCGCCGTTTCCGGATTCCCAAAACCAATGCCAGTTGTAGTGCACGTAGTTTGCGTGGTATTGATCGATCACCGCGGGGCCTTTCCAAAGATCCCAATCCAAATGCGCGGGAGGCGCCTCGACTGGTTTGTGACCAATTCCGCTGCGCGGCTTGCAACAGTAACCGTAGGCGATTTTTAAACGCGGAAGCTTGCCGGACTTTAGCATTTGATGCAGCCCCGCGATGCCCGCATTGCTGCGTCGTTGGGTGCCATGTTGAATCACAACGCCATACTTCTTTTGTGCCTCGACGCAAACACGTCCTTCAACGACATCATGGCTCATTGGTTTTTCGACATACACATGCTTGCCAGCCTGGGCTGCCCAAATCGTGATCAGTGAATGCCAGTGGTTGGGCGTGGCTACAGAAATGGCGTCCAAGGATTTGTCTTCCAAGACCTTGCGAACATCCGAGGCAGCCTTTGTGGTGAACTTGCCTTTGGTGCGTTTCTCCAATCCACTCATTGACCGCGACAAGACACGCGAGTCTGGATCGATCGTATAAGCGACTTCAACGTTCTTTCCACCAAGCCATCCGCCCAAATGGCTTTGCCCGCGCCCGTTCAATCCGGCGACAGCGATTCGAACTCGATCGTTGGCTCCCTTGATCTGACCTGAGGCACGAGTCCCCATCAGGATCAAGGATCCGCCTGCTGCGGAGGACGATTTCAGGAAGGACCGGCGGTTCGGCTTGCTCTTTTTCAGGTCAGACATTTGGTCACCTGGATTGGTGTGGCGGGATTTTTCGGCTTAAAACGCAGGTTATTGTAGCAAGACATTGCCGTTGGCTGCGGAAAATCATGTTCTGGCAGTAACCGGTGCTATGATTATCCCAGGAGACTCGATTACGCAATTGGGCAGGTAAATGATGAATATGAATGTAAAAAAGGCAGTCTGGATGGTTCGAATAATGGCTTTGGGTTTGGCGGTCATTGTCGTGGCGTCTTCACAGGCGTGGGGGCAGGTCTCAGGACGAGGGGCAAGATTGTCTGGCGCGAATAGCATTCGAGGAGCAAGGGGCGTGACGAGGGCGCCGTCAATACGTGGTTCATCAGGGATCACGCGTGGAGTCCCGTCGTCAGCCTTTCGAGCACCATCGTCAACCATTCGGAGGCCGTCTGCAACGTTTCGAGCACCGTCAGCAACGATTCGAGCACCGTCAGCAAACTTCCGAGCACCATCGTCCATTTCGCGGGTACCGTCCTCCATTTCGCGAGTGCCATCATCAAGGTTCTCAGTACCGAGTTCAGCGTTCCGCACGCCCTCCAGCTTTCCGTCACGAGCGGGTAGTTACCGGGGACAGCGAAGTCCGTCGATCGGTGTTCGCTCGCCTTTGAGTGGGGCTTCGATTTTGCGTTACCCGTCTTCGTCGATTTATACACGCGGGTACTCGTTTGGCACATCGCTGAACTCTCCGTACTACGGCTCTAGCATCAGGTACTCGAACGTTCCGTCAGTGGGTGGGATTTCTATCTACAGTTATCGTTCGCCATCGGGTGTGTACACAACGCCAAGCTATGCTGCCCCTTACTACAACGCAGCCAGTGCAAACAACGAAGCGTACATTCGCGATCTGGAAAACCAAAAACAGTTGGCACTAGTTCAAGAATTACGACTGCGAGCTGAACTTGAACGAGAACGATCTGCAAACAGGATTGAATCTGCAAGGCCGCCATCCGCTCCGGCGCCACAGCAAGCAAACGGCTCACCGCAATTTGCAATGGGTACATCACTGCTAACCGACAGTATCCGTGGGTTGGATGATGCCGACGTGTGGATGGACTACTTGAAACCAGATCAGGTTGCTCGAGCAATGGAGGCTGGAGACAAGACGTCGCTGAATCGACTTGCAATGGCGTTCACGGGCGTTGCTGCGAACCCAAAACTCGCTCGCATTTCGTCGCTGCCTGGGTTCAACGAGACAATGCAAACACTAGGGTCGTTTTTGGAACCTGGCACCAACGCCCCTGCACCGATCTCGAATCCTTCAACCGAACCAGTTCGTTACGGCAGCCCAACTCCAGCTGCTGAACCGTCACCAGCAGTGATCGAACAAGGCACGCACTCAATTTTGGAAACCGAAGGCGATTCTTCTGCGGCTGACATTGAACAAGCAAAAGATAGTGCGGTGGAAGAAATTGAGCTGCCTGCTCCGCTACCGCTAAACGCACCACAGATTGTGGAAAACGCCGAGGAAGTCTAGCTCTCGCGTTCGCGAAAATTGATCTTCAACGCATGACGGGCAATCTCGCCCGTCATTTTTTTTGCCAATTCAGTGAGTCGCAGCGCACTTGGCGCGTTTTTCTTGAAAGTCGCCGATGGATTGCATTCTGTTTTGTTTCAATTGGCGCGTGATTGATAGTAAATTGTCAAACATGACTTTGGCGCAGCGTGCCGTATCCGGAAGAGGAGTGACCATAGTCAGCCGCAAACCACAGGCCGATCCAGAATGAATCGAACAACCCCGCTCGCCATCTTGCTGTTTGTGTTGACTATTTTGTTGACGCCGGGGCCGGCGATCGCAGACGTGACGCTGCCACAGATCTTTTCAAGCAACATGGTGCTTCAGCGCGAATTGCCCGTGCCGATCTGGGGCACCGCTGATCCAAGCGAAGAGGTCTCTGTGAAGTTTGCAGGCCAGTCCAAACAGGCAAAGGCAGACTCCGCTGGCAAGTGGATGATCTTGCTAGATCCGCTGGCAACATCCAACCAAGAACAAGCGTTGCTGGTTGAAGGAAACAACAGACTGGAGCTTACCGGCGTGTTGGTCGGCGAAGTTTGGTTGTGCAGCGGCCAGTCGAACATGGCCGATTCGTTCAACTCAAGCAAGAATCGATTTATCGAACCAAAATATTTCGACAAAGGCTTGGCTCGCATGCGAGTCTCTACTCGGCGAGGCTGGACGGGGATCGACGAAAAAACACAACGAACGGTCTCGCGGGTTGGATTCTACTTTGGCGAAAAATTGTATCGAGAGCTGGATGTACCGGTCGGTCTGATCCTGCGTTACAACTCCGGGACTCCGATTCAGGCGTGGATTCCCAAGAACGACTCGGAAGTGATTCGAAAGCGGCTTGGCATTCCAAAAGATTGGAATGATTCTGCTGAAAACCGTAACCCTGGCGTTCAGTTCGCCGACAAGATTGAACCGATCGTACCCGTTTGTTTTCGCGGTGTGATCTGGTACCAAGGCGAACGCAACGCCAAAACACAGACAAGCTACGAATACCGGCAACTGTTGCCTTTCATGATCGATAATTGGCGACGACTGTTTGCTGATCGTGCAAAAACACCAGTGCGAAAGTTTCCTTTCTATTACGTTCAAGTGCCAACTCAAGAGGCGAGTGGCGAGTGGCCTTGGCTGCGCGACTCCATGCGTCGCGTGCTTGCGACAACGCAAAACACCGGGATGGCGGTCTTCTATGATCACGGCCCAAGTCTGCATCCACGCGACAAACACCATGCAGGGCAACGGCTAGCCCTTTGGGCACTGGCCAAAGACTACGGCAGAACAAAGCTGCAGTATTCCGGACCATTACTCAAGGGCGTCACGTACCGTGGCAGCACAGCTGAACTGCGTTTCGACCATATCGCTGACGGACTCAGGAATCCAAGTGGCGACGACTCAGACCTCAAGTTCTTTGAGATCGCTGGCGAAGATGGCAAGTACGTTTCCGCCGAGGCAAAGATCGTTGGTGACCAGGTACATGTGACGAGTTCGCAGATTAGCGATCCAAAATTTGTGCGTTACCTTTTTCGCAAACCGCAGCCTGATTCCGCCATCAGTCTTGTCAACTCAGCTGGCTTGCCTGCATCAAGCTTCACGACGGATGAATTCAAGCCGCCGCGCGAACCAGTTGCAAAGACCGCCCAAAGAGGAAAGCTGACCGAAGCCGAATCGGCCAAACGCAAATCGAGCCGAGCCGCAAAACGCGCTGAACGGAAGAAGAATTCGCCGGCCAGAGTCATGAAGGCAGAGGACGCCGCTGCGTTGAAGGAATCCAATGGACTCGCTCCGGAAATCATCGACTTGTCGTCCGAAGATATTTCATTTGCCAAAGAGCAGCATCTTGCCGATCTCAAGGAGCCGTTTCTCGATACCGCGCCGGAGGACATGGCGGATGGTATCGAAGTAGGTGAGTTTGGGAGTGATAGCGGCAACAAAAAAGCGATCTTGTCGCTGGCCAGAGAAATTGCCGCCGGCCAACACGGCCAAGTTGACAGCTTGTTGATTCACCACGATGGGCGATTGATCTTTGAGTCATACTACCGTCGCGGACGGGCCAACTATCCCCATTACCAAATGTCAATCACCAAGTCGTACACGGCGCTGGCCCTGGGACGATGCGTTGAGTTGGGTTATCTGAAGATGTCGGATCTGGATCGTCCTGTACTCGAGTTTCTAAAGGATGTCGATCAGGGGAAACTCGCGGCAGGCTGTGACACGATCACGTTGCGTGACGCGCTGAATATGCACTCAGGGATTCGCGTTGACAAAGAAACGTTCAACAAGCTTCGTCAAACACCTAGCAAGCTTAAGGGCCAAGGTCAGATCCAGGCCTACTTTGAAAACACGGCGCCCATCACCGCAAAGTCCAAGCAATACAAGTACCAGTCATCCGACCCATCGATTGTGATGCAAGTGATTGAAACGGTGGTGCCTGGGCCTGCTGAGGAATTCATCAAACGGGAATTACTGGCGCGGCTGGGAGTCTCGAAGTTTGGCTGGCAGGATGATGTCAGCGGTTTGCCAAAGTCTGCCGCTGGCAGCAGCATGCGGTCACGCGACATGATCAAGTGGGGAATGCTGGTTCAGAGCGGCGGAAAGTGGGATGGCGAGCAATTGGTGCCAGCGGAATTTATCCAAAAAGCGACTTCCAAAATCCACACGAACCGGCAAGGCACTTCGTACGGATTCTTTTGGTGGCGCAACGAAGTCATTGTCGATGGAAAGGCATACGACATGAAATCAGGCCGCGGAGCTGGTGGTCAATTCATCATGATGATTGATGAACTGGATTTGATCATCGCGATCACATCTCACAACAACGGCATGGGCGAAATGCTCAAGACCGCGCCGCAGCGCATCATTCCTGCGCTGGCAATACGCTAGAGCCTCAAAGCGTATTTGAACGTGATTGAAAAGCCGTAGCTGGTGGCATCAGCCACCAGAAAGCAGAAAACGCCGCGCTTTTGGCGAAGCGTGAGCGCCGATGTTCTATTGTTTCTTGGCCGTTCGTTTTACGTCATCGACGATTTTCTCAGTCATTCTTGATCGGTATTCCATCAACGTATTTGGGCCACTGAAACCTACAACCGTTTCGTCCCAATCAAGCTGCTTGCTCAGCATACGGCCGTTGTCGATATCAAATCGGATCGTACCATTGCTGAGTTGCTGGACCACTTGAGCACGCACCGATTCTTGATCCATTGGTGTTAGTGGCTCGCTCTTTACTGAAAGAGTTGCAACTCCTGTTTCGACCTTCACAAGCTTGTAGACTTCGCGAATCTTGATTGGTTTTACAAGACCGTCTTCGGTTCGTGTTTTGACTTCGCGCGGAACGCTCCAGCGATCACCGATCTTCAATGCCTTTTCTGGTAACGCCAGGGTGATTGGCCCCATTCCGAGGGTTGCTTCTGTGCCGCCCGAACTTTTCCGATTGATAACTTGGCCGGTCAAGTTGATCGTCAGGGTTGAAAGTTCTTTTCCCATTTGATCGGCAACCTTTCGGAACATCCTGGGGACGTCGTCCTTCGAATTGCTAGACCAGCGAATTTCGTCTTCATCATCTTTCTGCTGTGTCATCTGAACTTCGTCGATCACATGAGCAAAGGTAACCTGATTAGGTTGTTGCTCGGTCACATCCCAGTGTCTTTTACTGATGGTGTGAACTTGTGAAATCCCCTCCGTTCCTTGCACACGAGTCTTCGTCTTGGCGACGTGAGTAACCTCGTAGTGAATTTGTTCTCCCTTCTTGAGCTTGTATCGCAACAAGTAGGTAGCGGCATCGTCTTGGGCGATACCGAAAGAAACAAAAGAAACTGTCAGCAAAGCGATCATTATTCGGGCCACGATACGTATCTCCATTTACGTATGTCATCAAACTGAAGCAGACCGCAGACTCGCAAAATATCGAATCTGTCGCAATAGCTTATTTACAAGCTTGGAGGTCGTTACTTCTACAGAATGCCGGATTTTCGGCCATCTGATCAAAGGCTTGCTATTCTCGTTGGCCAGGATCCTGTCCGTTCGCCTTTGCCTTCAAAGCCTCCAGGAATTCCTTTGTTGCTTTGGGGTCGACTCTGACGTGGTGGTCACGGAGTTTGGGAAAGATACTTTTCTCCGCTGTATCAAGCCGCAGATGGTCGCCCGCTCGCTTGGGCATGTGGCAATCAATGCAGTTGTCAGCCAGGGACTCGCCCAGCTGCTCGTGCTTGCCGCACTGAGAAACTTGATGGCAATTCAAGCAGCGTTTTGAAAACAATTTCATGTCGCCGCGCTCCAAGTGGTGTGGATCGTGGCAGTCAACACAGGTCATTTGCGTTTTCGTAAAGCAACCACTTTTCGACAAACGCAACAACTGATTACTGGTATGGACGCTATTGGCCTTGGATTGATCATCGGACACTTGAAAATGCTCTGCCAAGTCGTCTCCCG
Source organism: uncultured Pirellulaceae bacterium (assembly GCA_964398215.1). Lineage (GTDB taxonomy): Bacteria > Planctomycetota > Planctomycetia > Pirellulales > Pirellulaceae > CAYNNP01. Next base: position 13,504 of record CAYNNP010000004.1, read on the forward strand.
GTTTAAAACTGAAGGGCGGAGTGACGTTTGGGTTGACGCCCGAGTGGCACTGGCTGCACACCATCAGTTCGCGTTCGCGAGAAAGTTTTGTTGGCACGACAAGGTGCTTCGATTTCTTTTCGTCCGGATTAGCTTTGTGGTAGGCAACGTGTTTAGCGCCAGGGCCATGGCAACGTTCGCACGAAATTCCAAAGATCGCAGTCTGCGGTGTGTAGTGATTCGGTGGTTCACGAAAATCAATGTACGTCGTGTGGCATTCGACGCATCGCTGCGGAATCGGTCGCGCGTAGGCAGCATCTCCATCCAAGAAACCGGGACTGTTGATCCAGTCGTCTTCGCTTGTGAGGTACGAAACATTCATTTGGTAGAGGCGTTCGCCGTGCCAATACAAATAGGTCTGCGCCATCTTGGACGACCCAAACGTGATGTCAAACGGGACTTCGAATCCCCAGTCAAAGAACTCAACTTGCTGGAAGCATTTTCCGTCACGCGTGACCATCCGAAAACTAACTTCGTTGCTCGAGGTCTCCATTACATTGGAACCAGCTTCAAACGACCCGCGAACCATTTCCGGCGACGATGGCTGGCTGGTCAGATAGTGCGAAGTGTTGACAAATGAGTCATGCTTTTTTTGATGACATGATCTGCATTGCGCTGTACCAACGTAGCCAGGGTTGTCGCCGGATTCTTTCAGATCAGCAGGAGGTTTTTTGGGGAGCGATGCAGGAATGAACGGAACCTCCACACCTACGTTCGGGTATCCTTGCTTGCCAACAAAGAAATAGCCGGTTGGGTCACGCTCGACAAACAGATCGCGTGGAACCACCCTTCCGACGCCCTCGCTCCACAGCTTGGCATAGTCGAAACTTGGCTCATCCTGTTCAATTTCTTTGTTGGCTCGCTTCGCCTCTCGTCGCTTGAGACGGTCAATATCATCATCCTGGCCCTGCTTGCTAAACAAAAAGAATGCCGTCAATCCGATCACAAGAACTGCGGCGATGCCAACAAATCTCTTCATTTTGCTAATCTAGGGGGGTTGGCGGCCAGGCCGGAGGAAAATTACTGGAATCAATCGGAGAAATTTCTGATAAGTCCCGATGGTTACTACATAGACGATTGCAGAGCGGCATGAAATCGCGCATAGTGGGGGGTAAGAGTTCCTGATTGCAGGATTTTTGATTCTAAAAATTTATTTGGTTGAGCCCAATCCAATGCGTCGCACGTTTGCATTTTTGTTTTTTGTTGTCCTATGCACACCTTGCCTTGTCGGATGCGGCAAAGGCGAAAACTCCGTAGTCACCGGAAATGATATGGATAAGATCATAGCCGAAGGAGAGGCACAAGAAGCCGCCGCAAACGAGGCGGCTGCGAAAGAGGGCGAAGGCGAGCCAGGATAACAAGCTAGGCGGATTTGTTAGTCGCCGTGACATTTGATTTTATTTTAAAACACACGCGTGGTTGCGCGTTTTTAAATTTTGTTTTGTTTCTTTTTTGTTCTTTTTGGAGAAATTGATGAGAGCGAATGCTACCCATCGTAGCGGTTTTACCTTGGTAGAATTGCTGGTCGTCATTGCCATCATCGGCATTTTGGTCGGCCTTTTGCTTCCTGCTGTGCAGGCAGCCCGTGAAGCGGCTCGTCGTATGAGTTGCAGTAACAACTTCAAGCAAATCGGCTTGGCAGTTCACAATTACCACAGTACCTACAAACGTTTGCCAACAAACCAATCGGGTACCTGGACAGCTAACAATCGTGATTGTAACTCAAACCGAGTTCTTCACTCTTGGTTGGTTGGACTGACACCATTCGTTGAGCAACAAGCTCTGTGGGAAATGATTTCTAACCCAAGCACGCAAACGACTGATGGAACTACTCCATGTGCTGACGGCGGAATCTGGCCAGCATTGGGTCCGGATGTTGATCGATTGAACTACGTTCCTTACGCGACAGAAGTTCCTACTTTCCGTTGCCCTAGCGATCCAGAGACCAGCCCAGCTGGTGGTGGACGTAACAACTACGCTGCTTGCATCGGTGATGCAATTGACCGTGTTGATCATGGTGGATTGAACGAACGTCAGATTCCACAAACCACCCCAACGAATATCGGAACTGTTGCTCAAGGTTGGATGGTGACTCGTTCACGTTCTGCTAACCGTGGATTCTTCTGGAACCGTCGACAACTGCGATTCCGCGATATCCAGGATGGTTTGTCCAACACAATCTGTGCTGGTGAAATGGCATCATGTGCTCGAACTCGTCAGGTCAAAGGCACCATTGTTCGCAACCAAGGTTCAGAAGCCATGAAGAGCAATCCTAAGGGAACTGCAGATGCACTGAGAGACCCAGAGCGTCCACAGTTCTTCAGAACTGGCTTGACTTATTTTGAGGATGACTTTGCTCGTGGAACACGATGGGCCGATGGTCGTCCAACCACCGGTTGTGTCCAAACCATTTTGCCTCCGAATAGCCCTAACCTGCTTGCATCCGGTTCTCTCAGCGATCCGATCATGAGTGTAGGTAGCTACCACCAAGGTGGTGCACACATTCTGATGGGTGATGGTGCGGTTATCTTCATGACCGACAGCGTAGAAGCTGGTGACGGTTTCGCTCGTGCAGTTGAGCGAAGCGGTGGTCCTCTTGGCCCAGGCTCTGCGAGTCCCTACGGACTTTGGGGTGCTCTTGGTACTCGTGGCATGAAAGAACAGGTTGAAGAGCAATTGAACCAGTAGGTTCCATTATTTGACCAATTTGAACCCGCTTGGAATATTCCAAGCGGGTTTTTTTTATGCCTCCCGCGTTATGTATTAGACGCAAAATTGTGCCTCAGCCCACTTTATCAGCTAAATCTTTCATACCCCATCAATAGGGACTCCCTATTGGGGGTAAATCTGGGTATGGTTTTACTACCGCGCAGTTGCGCATTTGAGATTTTTTCTTTTTTGTTCTTTTTTGGAGAAATTGATGAGAGCGAATGCTACCCATCGTAGCGGTTTTACCTTGGTAGAATTGCTGGTCGTCATTGCCATCATCGGCATTTTGGTCGGCCTTTTGCTTCCTGCTGTGCAGGCAGCCCGTGAAGCGGCTCGTCGTATGAGTTGCAGTAACAACTTCAAGCAAATCGGCTTGGCAGTTCACAATTACCACAGTACCTACAAACGTTTGCCAACAAACCAATCGGGTACCTGGACAGCTAACAATCGTGATTGTAACTCAAACCGAGTTCTTCACTCTTGGTTGGTTGGACTGACACCATTCGTTGAGCAACAAGCTCTGTGGGAAATGATTTCTAACCCAAGCACGCAAACGACTGATGGAACTACTCCATGTGCTGACGGCGGAATCTGGCCAGCATTGGGTCCGGATGTTGATCGATTGAACTACGTTCCTTACGCGACAGAAGTTCCTACTTTCCGTTGCCCTAGCGATCCAGAGACCAGCCCAGCTGGTGGTGGACGTAACAACTACGCTGCTTGCATCGGTGATGCAATTGACCGTGTTGATCATGGTGGATTGAACGAACGTCAGATTCCACAAACCACCCCAACGAATATCGGAACTGTTGCTCAAGGTTGGATGGTGACTCGTTCACGTTCTGCTAACCGTGGATTCTTCTGGAACCGTCGACAACTGCGATTCCGCGATATCCAGGATGGTTTGTCCAACACAATCTGTGCTGGTGAAATGGCATCATGTGCTCGAACTCGTCAGGTCAAAGGCACCATTGTTCGCAACCAAGGTTCAGAAGCCATGAAGAGCAATCCTAAGGGAACTGCAGATGCACTGAGAGACCCAGAGCGTCCACAGTTCTTCAGAACTGGCTTGACTTATTTTGAGGATGACTTTGCTCGTGGAACACGATGGGCCGATGGTCGTCCAACCACCGGTTGTGTCCAAACCATTTTGCCTCCGAATAGCCCTAACCTGCTTGCATCCGGTTCTCTCAGCGATCCGATCATGAGTGTAGGTAGCTACCACCAAGGTGGTGCACACATTCTGATGGGTGATGGTGCGGTTATCTTCATGACCGACAGCGTAGAAGCTGGTGACGGTTTCGCTCGTGCAGTTGAGCGAAGCGGTGGTCCTCTTGGCCCAGGCTCTGCGAGTCCCTACGGACTTTGGGGTGCTCTTGGTACTCGTGGCATGAAAGAACAGGTTGAAGAGCAATTGAACCAGTAGGTTCCATTATTTGACCAATTTGAACCCGCTTGGAATATTCCAAGCGGGTTTTTTTTATGCCTGGACAGGATCCCATTTGAACTGTTCGGCTTGTCAGTTCGTCTTTACGATGAGCACCCAGCCAAGTTTCCAAGCCGATGAAGCGGAGGATTCGCCACTTGGCTCACAAACAACTTGCAGGAAACCCTGGTGGAATTGTCGAATTGGATCTGGTGGCTTCTGGGAGTCACGATTGTGCCACCAGCGCTGATCGCTGCCATTAGCCTTTATCCGGTTCGCAGGTTCGCTGGGAAGTTTGGGCTGGTTGATCGTCCTGGTGGTCACAGCACCCACACCAATATCACCCCAATGGGCGGTGGAATTGGAATCTGGCTGGGCGTGATGCTCACGTTTTTGCTGGGCACGATTGCCGTGGCAGTTTGCCGGAATTCACCTGAATTGCAAGAACGACTCCCGGCTGGCATCTTGCCGTACATGGAAGGCATCTGGTCGCGCGCTGGAGAAGTATGGATGTTGCTGGGGGCGGCAACTGTGTTGTTTGTTTTAGGGATATGCGACGATCGACGCGGCGTCAAAGTTGTCGTGCGCTTGCTGGTTGAATTTGCGGTTGCAGCATTCGTTGTGTTCTTTCTTGATTTTCGGTTGACCGCCTTCATAGGCAATGAGTTGTTCACGGGTGTGTTGTCGGTGATTTGGATTGTTGCGGTCATCAACTCATTCAATATGCTGGACAACATGGACGCGTTAAGCGGTGGTGTTGCGGCGATCATTGCTGCGTCAATGGCTGTGGTGATGCTGCTGACACCAGATCCAGGGACATCGCGACCGCAGCTATTTGTGGCGGCGTTGTTGCTGATTGTGTTTGGTGCATTGTTGGGTTTTCTTTGGCACAATCGCCCTCCCGCAATGATCTTTATGGGTGATGGCGGTAGCTATCTAGTTGGGTTCTTAATCGCCGTTGCAATGTTGCTGGCGACATACGCAGGTTCCGATGCAAACCTTGTGCGCCCGCATGCGGTTTTGGCGCCACTTTGTGCGATGGCTGTTCCGATGTACGACATGGCAACGGTTCTGTGGATTCGGATTCGAGAGCGACGCAGTCCGTTCAAAGGGGATAAGAGCCATTTTTCACATCGCTTGACTGATATGGGGTTAAGTCGAGTCCGTGCTGTTTTGACGATCCACCTAGTTACAGGCACCTGCGGCTTGGCAGCAATTTTGTTGACATTGGTTTCCGTCGGCCAAGCTGTGATGGTGATTGGAATTGTGCTTTGCATGTTGTTGCTGGTCGTCATTTTGGAATCAACGGGATGGCGAAAAAAAGACCAATAGCGCGCGGGGCGACAACGACCTCTGGTGATGTGGGTGACAACGAGACACGCGGCAAGTCCGGCGGTTTTTTTGGCTCAGGCAACGCTAGTCCCTTTCATCCGATTTCGATCGCATCGATGCTGGTCGGAGTGTTGTTTGTCAGTGCTGTGTACTTTCCTGGTGACAGCAACGAGATTGAATTGGGAAAGGGTCTGTATTTCGCGGGGTGTTGTATCCTGATGTGGATGCTTGTTACGACTCATAGATGGCTTGTAGTCGCGGCGCCGTTTTCAATTCCTGGAGCTGCACAATCCAGGCAACGGCTTTCCTTCATGATCAATTTGGCATTGGTTGCCCTTGCCGCGTGGATGGTAATTGCAGCATTCATGTCATCACCGCCAGGCAATCTGCGAAGAGCTACGAACGAAGCCTGGTTCTGGGTTGGCGGATCGATGCTGTTGATTGCCGCCAGAAGTTTGCTTGGGCGAATCGGTGTGGCCCGTGCGGCGATTGTAATGGTGATCACTTGTTGCACTTATCTGTCGGTACACTCGTTGCACCAACATTTTGTCAGCATGCCAGAGTTGCAATCGCAATACCGCGAGAATCCTGAGCAGGTATTGAATGCGATTGGCAGCGATGCGGCGCCTGGCTCCGTTGAACGGATGCTTTTCGAGAGTCGACTTTATGATAATGGTTCGCCAGCGACGTTCGCATTGGCGAATTCGTTGGCTGGCATGCTGTTGATTGGCATTTCGGCTCTTGTCGGGACGCTATGCCTGAGATTCTTGGAATTAGCCAACAGCAAGTGGCGACTTGTAGTCATGTTCGGCGTGCTGTTGTTGCTGGTCATCGCGCTCGTGTTTCTACGTAGCCGAAGTGCCTTGCTGGCGATGGTTTGTGCAATTGTCTCCGCTATCTCATTACGCTTGATTCTACGATCTGACCAAAAAAGCGAAACGCGTGGGAATCTGCGACTGTTGCTGCTATCAGTCTCAGGGGTCATTGGGTTGGGGCTGGTTGTATCGCTAAGCTTGGCGGCATTTGGCAAGGCCGAATGGTTTGATCAAGCGCCGCAGTCAATCGCTTTTCGCATGCAGTACTGGCGCACAACGTTTGCGATGAGCGCTGACCGACCTTTGTTTTCAGCCGGCCCAGGAAACTTTCAATCAATCTATGAACAATATCGCGAGGACAGTGCGATAGAGGATCCTGCGGAGCCACACAACTTTCTATTCGAGACACTTGGCGCAGGTGGTTTTATAGCTGTTGGGCTGCTTGTGGTATTGATGTATCTATTGTGGCGATACAGTCGAATGCCAAACGAATCGTCGAACATGGAACAGATTGACGAATCTGATTCGGCAGTCGAATCGGGTTTTGTTTTCTGGGGCGCTGTGGGTGGTTTGTTGGCTATCTGGCTATTGCAATTTGCTACTGGGCAAAATATTGATCTTGAAGCAACTGTGTTGGCGATCCCGATCGCGTTTGTTGTGCCGCTGCTGATTTGGCCAATCTTTCGCTCGTTAGAAATGCGAGAGTTAAAATTTGTGGCAGGTATCGCAATCATGTCGGTCCTGATCCACTTGCTTGCGTCTGGAGGATTCACGATTCCGGGAGTCGCTTTCAGCCTGTGGATCTGTGTGGCACTGGTGTCAGCAATCGAGTGGCCAGCGCAGGAGAATCGGGAGGCAAAAATATCATCCAGCCCGCCATCGATTATGATGATCATTTCACTGGGCCTGCTGTTGTTGGCGCTGCTGAAATGGGTTTCAATCGATCCTGTGCAAAACGCTGAAATTGCGTTGGCGAGAGCCGAGTACTATGCCGAGCCGGGTCGACAGCAGTTTGGCCGAGCTCAAACAGAAGCCGCAATCGCGGTCGCCTCCGACACATGGTCACCAGTTGCGAGTCTGTGGCAGTCCGGGCTGATACTTGGAGAGTTGGTCGCTGCGGAGGATTCTGCATCGGCACGCGAACGCCTGCAGAAAAGCTGGGAGCGAGCAGCTAAGCTTGCCGGACAAGATCCTCCGTTAATGAAGGAAGTTGCCGACCAGCAACTGCTGCTGTTTCAAAGATTCGGGAAACAAGACGATTTGGAGGCAGCAAAAAACAGCCTTTCACGCGTACTTCAGTGGAGTCCGACCGATATAAAATCCATCGCTCAAGCCGCGGAAGTCCATCGTCAGCTGGGCGACGAAAAGACGGCCACAGCAATGGCAGATCGAGCGAGAGAGTTGTCGCAGATCGACGATAACCTTGAGAGATCGCTCGAAAAACAGCTGATTTTGGTCGCCCGATTCTTGGGGAATCAGTCACGACTACCAAGCCGTGTTACAGCTAGCGAGTTGCTTGCGAACCTTTTTTCGTCGTGATTCGTAACCAATCGCAGGTCCTGGGCTTAAAAAACCAATTCGATGGGATTGGAAATAGACCGCGAAATCGACAAAATATGCGGAGTGGGTTTTCCCAGCAGTTTTACAAATCGGAAATAGATACGTGAAAAACTTTTTATTCCTACTGACAATTTCTGCTCTCGCAGGTTTCGGGGTCGCTTGGGGAATCAACTACACGAGCTACGACAGGTTCGAGGGTGCTCTTGGGCCGATGAAGTTAGATCGCGTCGTTAACGCGAAAAATGTGATCCAAGAGCTGGAAAAGACCTACGAATCTAGTGAGGGCTTTCCCAAGGCCGAAATGGTAGGGGAATCGCGGCACGATTTTGGAGCGATGTCGCCAGGTGATAACGGTGAACATGTATTCGTGATCAAGAATACTGGTGATCAGCCTTTGACATTGGAGCTGGGGGCAACCACGTGTAAGTGCACGTTGGGAGAATTGAGCCAAGGGAGTCTGAAACCTGGCGAGCAAACGGATATCAAGTTGTCGTGGACGGTAAAAACGACGGAAGACTTCTTTGAGCAGAATGCTGAGATCCGAACCAATGACCCGGCTGCTCCTGCACTGCGGCTAGTCGTCGCTGGCAAAGTGGTCAAAGACATCGCGATGGAACCAACGGATTGGTCTTTTGGTGCGGCTGTCTCCGGAGAAGAATTCGTAACAGAAGGCAAGATCTACTCTTTCATGGATTCATCGATTGAGCCTTTGGAAGATGCCCTGAGTTTTGCCAACAAGAGATTGAGCGAGTTGACAACGTTTGAGTTTGAAGAGCTTGATCCGGCGAAAGAGTTCGGTGGCATCAAAGATTCATCCAAAGCGTTCAAAGATGCAACGCAAGTATTCAAGGTTACGGCTACTACCAAGCCGGGAATGCGACAAGGTGCTGTTTCAACGCAACTGTACTTCAGATTCAAAATCCTTGGCGCTGACGGCAAGGTTTTTGAAGACGCCGAAGGTGGCAACGAATTCCTGACTCAAGTGGATGTTTCAGGTCGGGTCATGGGTAGCCTGAGCCTGATGCCAAGCCAACGAGTTACAAACGTAAGTGGGTCATACCTGTACAATTTTGGGGCGATTAAGAAGGGTGACTCTTTGAAAGCAACAACCCTGATGGCTCACCATGGATCCCAGTTCAAGAATAGTAATTTGTCGGTTGTTGACATCACACCGAAAGAGGGACTGAAAGTCTCGATCAGAGAAAAGCTGACGCGAAAGAGATCAAAGGTTTATGAACTGGAGATTGAAATTGTGCCGCAAGACGAGCCGATGTCTTACTTAGGGCAGAACGGAGAGGACTTTGGACGGTTTTGGATCGAATCAGACAATCCTAAAGTCGCTCGGATGCAGGTAGGCATCAAATTTGCTGTCGATGCGAAAAAGAAAAGCGATTAAACTTGATGAATCGATACTTTACCGAACGTTGTATTCTTGTCCGCATAGCGCGTTCGGTTTCGACATCTGTGATTGGTTGGAATCAAAGGAGTGAGAAGGTGATTCAGTTGTTGTCGCGTGGGGTGCTAAGCTGCCTCTTGTTTGCATGTCTCTGCGTTTTGCCTGGCTGCTATTTTCAAAATGCTGTTGGACAGGTAGAGATTGTCCCGACGCCAGAGCCTGACAAGAAAGCAACTCCTGAGGTCATCCCAACTCCCGATGGAATTGCCGAACGGATTGCTAAGAATACACCTGACAAAAAACCGGTTGACTACGATAGCTGGCCCAAACCGGATGTTGCGTTATTCATCACTGGTCAGCAAAACGGTTACATTGAACCGTGCGGTTGTACAGGGCTCGATAAACAGAAGGGCGGTGTTGCGCGACGTATGACGATGATGAAGGAGCTGCAGCAAAAGGGCTGGGACCTTCTGCCAATCGATTCGGGCAACCAAATTCGTCGCAGTGTACCGCAGGCATCGATCAAATTAAGTTGGTCCTCCGAAGCACTGAAGCAAATGAAATACGAAGCTGTTGGCTTCGGTCCTGACGACATGCGGCTTCGCGAGTTGGATTTGCTGCAAGTTGCGATGGCGGATTCGCCAGAGTCGGCAACCTTCGTTTCGGGCAACGTTGTGCTGATTGACCCAGATGCGATGCCGAGCTTCAAAGTCGTCACTCGGGGAAAGTTCAAGATTGGGATCACAACGATCTTGGACCCTGCCGCTATCAAAAACCAACTCAGTGAAGACGTCACTATCAGCGCTCCGGTTGAAGCTGCTCAGAAGTCTTTGGACAAAATGAACGCAGCCGGCGCCAACTATCGTGTGCTTGCTTTCTTTGGGGTCGATGAATCCAACGAAGAGGACGCAGTCGAACTGATCAAGAAAGTGAAAGGATACGACTTGGTTGTTGTATCTGGCAGTCATGGTGAACCGACGTACCAGCCAGCCAGAATTGAAGGCACCAAGACCGACATGATTTTGACTGGTTACAAAGGCATGTATGTTGGGTTGGTTGGCTTGTACGATGGCAGGCCGATGCGATACGCGCGAGTCGCTCTCACTGACAAGTTTTCGGATGCCAAAGAGATGCGGCAGCTAATGGGCGAATACCAAGAGCAACTCAAGCAACTTGGGCTGGATGGACTGGGGCTCGAACCGATTCCTCATAGTAGCGGACAAGAATTTGTTGGCTCGAAATCCTGCAAGAAATGCCATGAACTGGCTTACGACATCTGGGAGTCTTCCGACCACTTTTTGGCGACAAAACACATTGTGGAACCCACCCAAGATCGTGGAGACGTGGCGCGGCACTTTGATCCTGAATGCTTGAGTTGTCATGTGACTGGCTGGATCCCCCAGAACTACCATCCGTATGAATCGGGTTTTCTGGCCCTGGAAAGCGGTGCGCATTTGACAGGCAATGGCTGTGAGAATTGCCATGGCCCTGGTAAGAAGCACGTTGAAGTGGAAACTCAAGGATCTGGAGCTTCTGATGCCGAAAAAGCGAAGTGGCGAAAGGAAATGGATTTGCCGATTGACAAAGCACGAGACCACTGCATGAAATGTCACGACTTGGATAACAGTCCGGAGTTTGGCGAACCAGGTGCATTCGAGGACATTTACTGGCCCGAGATCGAACACAACGAGTGAGTCGTACGCTGAAGTCTATCAGCCAGCGATCTCTTAAAAGCTGGCCGGCAACGACGGCAATGCGGTTGCCGTTTCATCGGGATTGGCGGTCACAACCCAGCCTGTGCCGCTTTGAACATAGCTAATTCGATATAGAATCGAGTCGTGTGAGTATGAGTACTCGATTGGCGCTGGCGGATCCCCGTCATTCATTGCTTTGATCGCAAGGCCCAAAACCGTGATCGGTCCGGTGGCATGCTGCTCGCTCTCAATCCGTTTAGCTTCGATTCGTAGTGCCGTACTTAGGTGGCGTTGGTATACCGCCGCAAGTGCAGAAGTCGTCAGGATCACAATCATGACGATCAAAAGAGCGTAGCCGCTACGAGCTTTCCTTTTGCGATTGTTCATGGCAGGTCCGATGTTTGAAACGTGTAGGTTTCAGTCACGCCACCAAACTCAAAATCGAGATTGATCGAGAGCGTGATTCCATCGGTCAAGAATTGAACGGAATCCACATGCCTCGCAACCGTATAAACGTTCCCCGAAAGAAAGTCATTGCGGGTCAATGTGGAACCATCAAGGACGTACTGGATCACTCGGTCAGGTGCGATCCAATCCGCCAAACTGTTTTCGTCACCATCGAAACAAAGTCTGAGTTCCGTTTGTGAAGGAATCAATTTGCCTACCAGTTGACCATGCTTTGGGTCACCGTCAGGCATGTCGTGACTTGAACCTGAAAGATCGCGTCGCAACGATTCAATAGCCAAGCGAGCCTCACTTGCGATTTGTGCTTGCGCGATATTCTGCGACATGCCTCGCGACAAATCAAACGCAACACTTGCTGCCATCGCTGAAACAACGCCAGCTAGCATCGTCGCTATAGTAACTTCCAAGAGGCTAATGCCGCGTCGGTGCTTGGTGATCACAGGTTGTCTCCTGGTTCCAGTACAGCCGATGCCCCACCCAATGATGTTTTGGCGACACTTACTACTTTGGGCGGAAGCCGGGGGCGAACCAACATTGCATCCACGACTATGAATGCAGTTTCTGGGCCACCCTTGAGCCTGGCTCTCAAGACGCCAGAGTTGACGGCATAAGAGCCGATGAATTTCCAAGATTTTCCGTCATAGACCAAGTCATTTCCCTCAACCGTTTGGTCAACAGGGACCGTATCTAATAGCGAAGCGCCATCGAAAATTTCAAGTTGAGTATTCATTCCCCAGACTGAGAGTGTCGCCCAATAGAAAAAGACTTGGTACTCGTCTGGCGGTAGTGAGTCTTGTCGGAACTGTGCCCACGAGCCAGTTTCGCCAGTCGAATAATGGAAGTGAGATCTATTTCGATAGGAGTTCGTTTGAGCCCATGAGACCCAGCTATGAGGGTCAGATGGATCCTTGTATGTCCTGAATCGTGGTGAGCCATCTTGGTTGTCCACAATGTACACATCATTTTTAGGAAGCACCGAATCGCGGGGCAAGACCGTCGACTCGAGTCGCCCATAGGCACCAAGCTTGCGAGCCCACGGTTCGGGAGCCTGATTGATCGCAATCGATTCCGTTGGCAATAGTTGTTTCAAGCGATTTGCTTGACGCGTCTGGATCACGCTCATCGAGTACAGTCCCATCATGCCAATGGACATCAGCACCATCGCAACCTGAACTTCCAGGTAGGATGATGCTGTACGATGTCGATTGAGTGATGGAGTGTGACTCATAAGTTTGAATCAGAATGCCGGAGTTAGAGAAGGCACCGTACCACTGATCGTACTTGTCGGACCGTTAACGGCGCCCCCAATGGTTCCTGATTCGTCAATGCTGAACGCTCCTTGCCAAGCTCCGTTATAGACAGGAGTGCCCAGGTTGTTGAAATTTCGCCGAGTTGCCGAAGCTTGAAAGCCATCGTCATTTGCTGAAACAATCGAGAACTCGTACCTAGGTACGGAGCTCACGAAATCGCTATCCAGCAAACCTTCATCGATCAGCGCCACCATATTGGGCGCATAGGTTCGGTTTTCAATCCAATAGAATCGTTGTGCTGTATTGATCGAACGCAAGCACGCACCAGCGACATCGGCGTGCGACTGCTCCATGGTTCTCATGACGCGTGGCGCTGAAAAGCTGATCAGGATCCCCAAAATTGTCATCGTGATAATGATCTCGATCAACGAGAACCCGGATCTTTCACGTCGCTTGTTGCCGTTGCTCAATTTACGTTCCCCGCCATTTCGAACATGGGAATGTAGATCGCAAGCATCACAACGCTGATGATTCCACCCATCACCATGATGATTGCAGGTTCAGCAAGTTTGGTGACGCGGCCCATGAACGCTTGTGTTTTTTCGCGATAGTAGGGTGCGATCTCATCCATGACTCTGCCCAGTCTGGCTGACTCCTCACCTACTCGAACTGCGTTGATCATCATCGCGGTGAATAGGCCAGATTCTTCCAAGCCCTCAGCCAAGGCGCGACCAGCAGCCATCCGGTTGCGTGCGTTTTCGATAGCGTCTTTGTAGGGAGGTTGGTCCTTGAATACGTCAGCCAGTGTGCTCATCGTTTCCAAGATTGGAACGCCACTGCGTAGCAGCAATGCCAAATTCGATGAAAATCGGTACATCGAAGCCTGGATGACCAAATCCCCGACTACGGGTATCGCGACCAAAACACTAATGGAACGCCGTCGACCGTCATCCGTTTTTAACCAACGCCTCGTCCCATAGACCGAAGCTCCCAGAGCAAACATCACGTAGATACCATATTCGGCGATGTAGTCACTGACATCGAGCACGAAAACAGTGATGTCAGGGAGTTCAGCGCCCATCTCTTTGAACATGTCACCAAACGTTGGCACAACGAACCATAGCATGACCAGGACGACCAAAACGGCTACTAAAATCAGCACGCATGGGTAGATCATCGAGCCAATGAATTTGCTTCGCGTCTGAGCTGCTTCACGAATCTGTTGGTTAAGATCGCTTAGCACTTCGTCTAGCTTTCCCGTCGTTTCACCAGTGGCGATCATTGCGACCCAGTGGATGGGAAAAAGATTGTCATCGCTTGATTCAATCGCTTGATGCAGCGAAGCTCCCGACGCAACTCGCTCGGTAACTTCTCGCATAGTGGTTTGCAGTTCGCGGCTCAGGTTCTGGTCCGCCGCGATCGTCAACGCGCGCAGCATCGGAGTCCCGGATGCCAGTAGCGATCCGAATTGCTGAAAGAAAGTCATCTTGTCGTCGAGCGTCGCGCGATTATGTGTCTTGGATGACACACGTGCACGAGCGAGACACCACTGGGCAATGGACATGGACTTCTTTTTTTAAACGGTTGGTTGAACTGAAAAACTAGTGAGCACTCAAGCTACGAGCTTCTTCGATACTTGTTTCACCCAGTACGACTTTTGCGATCGCACTTTGGTGCAACATGGACATGCCATCTTCCATGGCGACTTTTTGCATGTCAGTGACACTGGCACGCTTCTGTATCATGGCCTTGATTTTTGGAATCACACGCACGATCTCGAACACCGCAACACGGCCTCGATAACCTGTGTCGCGACATGAACCACATCCAACTGGACGAAAGATAGTGGTTCCAGTTGGGACACGAAGCGTTTTTGCCTGATCATCTTTTAACGCTAGTGGTGCTTTGCATTCTGAGCAAAGTCGGCGTAGCAATCGTTGTGCCACAAGGCAGCGGAGTGTGCTGGACAACAGAAATGGTTCGATCCCCATATCGCCAAGACGCGTGATGCTGCTAAGTGCGTCGTTGGTGTGCAATGTAGAGAAAACGAAGTGCCCTGTTAGTGCGGCCCGCATGCAAATTCCGGCAGTCTCATTGTCCCGGACCTCACCAACCATGATGACATCAGGGTCTTGCCGCAAGAATGAACGTAGTGCGTTTGCGAAAGTCAGTCCGACTTTGGCCCGCGTCTGAACTTGGTTGATGCCGTTGAATTTGAATTCAACAGGATCTTCGACGGTACAAATGTTGGTTCCGTCGTCGTTCAAAGAATTCAGGCAGGAATACAGCGTTGTACTTTTACCGCTACCCGTCGGCCCTGTGACCAACATCAATCCATGGGGGCTTCTGATTGTTTCGGAGAGGTCACGGAATTGCCTCTCGTCCAAACCAAGCTTACGAAGATCGTGAGGCACAGCTTCCTTGTCCAGAACCCGCATCACGATTTTTTCGCCATAAACGGTCGGGCAAGTGTTCACCCGCATATCAACACGATGAGTGCTGCTTCGCAATGCAATTGCACCATCCTGAGGTAACCGCCGCTCGGCGATGTCCATTTTACTCAGAACCTTTAACCGGCTGAGAACAGCATTGAGCAATGACATTGGAGGTGGCTGAACCTCGGAAAGCATTCCATCGATACGCAATCTGACTCGGCAATGTTCTTCGTAGGGCTCGATATGAATATCGCTCGCGCCCGTCTTCAAAGCTTGCTCAAAAATCCCATTGACATAGCGAATGATCCGCCCGTCTCTACCCGGCGGCGGCGCTTGATCCAAGTGGACGACTTCTGTGGCTTGCTGTGCTTCGTCATCATCAAGTTCGTCTTCGTCATCAACTTCTTCAAAGCTGGCCGTTGTACTAGCGGTTACCATCCGATTGCTCCACGCACCTTCTTCGTAAAGGACGCTGAGGAGTTTTTCGATAACGGTTAGCGGCGAGAACATCGGTCGCATTTGGCGACCGGTCAGCAATTTGATTTCATCAGCCAACAAAAGCGAGTCGGGTGCAAAGACCGCAACTTCAAGGGTTTTGCCGTCATCCGAAAGCGGTGCGATCAAGTGATCACGACACAGACGGCTTGGCAATATGTTGGCGATTTCAGGATCAACCGGCGGTGGGGCGTCAGCTGGTGGATCGAAAACCGGCATCAAGTAGTGGTTTGCATAGGCCGTCGCAATCAGTTCTTCGGTTGCCAGCCCAGCACGAATCAGTGACTCTTCAAGAGTCCCTTCATCTTTGTTTGGGTTATTGATCCAGTCTTCCAGTTTGTCAGGGTCAAGCTGGTTCGACGAGTCCAGGATTCGCAAGATCAATTGATCTTCGACTGCGGACTGAAGTGTTGAATGTAGAGTGCTCATATCAATGTTCCACGATTGCGGAAGTTAACTTCTTTGGACTGAGATGTTGCATCGGTGGGTGGGGCTGCAGCTTTCGGCAATTCCACATTGGGTGTTGCCGGTTGCACCGGCGATTTCAAACCGACTGTTTTGCGTTTGGTCTTTTGCACGTCGATCGTCTTGTCATTGAATCGAACGACAATGTGAGTGTGGTAAATTGCAACCACCTCGCATTCTTTGACTTCACGTTCGTGCGTTGGGATTTGGTCGCCGACCTGGACCGTCTGTTGGTTGACAGTTGCAACAACGAATTTCCCAAGACTTGCGCTACCGGTGTAGTTGATCAGCGAACGAATTTTTTCATCCGATGGCCCGAGATCCGCTTGTGGTAGCTCGGCTTTCGTTTCGACAGCAACCTGTACCGGTTTGAAATCAAAAGGGTCACGCTGGGTGTCTGGTGTGGGCGGTGACTTCAAGTCGCTCACCTTCCAGCCGACGACCTTGCACTTGATGGTGTCATCGCCCAGATCAAGAGGCTTCGCTGGCGGCCAGCCCATGTACAGGGCAGATGCCAGTACCATTAAAGGTGGTGCGTATTTTTTTGCGTTAGGATTCATGGCTTGTCCTTCAACAGTCGAATTGAAAGTGCCATCGTTGGCTTGGTGCGGTCACGCTCGGGTGGCGTGATACTGATCGATTCGATTCGCATCAAGCGTTGATCTGATTCGAAGCTGTGCAGCAGCGACAACAAATCGGCATGGTCACCAATCAGGTCAAGTGAAACGCGAACGGACTGCATCGGCCCCTGGCGGCTGGGCGCTTCGGCAGCAATGCGCATCAAGTCGACTGGATGCTTGCGGGTCAGATCGATCAAGTGTGTCACGATCACATCGTTGCTTTTGCCGCGAAAGATCCTTGGTTCAACGTTCTCCAGATGACTTTGAAGCAATTCGACTTCCTGCGCGATCTTTGTTTTGTTTTTCAGCTCGGTCAGATCGCGTTTTTCTTTCTTGATCCGGCCATGCAGCGGTTCGCTAATGCCAAAGAACATCACGACCAAACAAATCCCAGCGACCGCCATTCGCATCTTGAACGGCTCGCGGAGGTGGTCAGCGACCTGCTTTAACTCTTCGCGAAAATCTTTCTTGTTACGCTCAGCCATCTCTATTTCCTCGCCTTACTTGTGTTGGTCAAGACGATGGAGAATTCCGTTCCGGGAGTTCCTGTTTCTTTGAATTCTGTCTGGCGAAGGTTGCTGAGTTCGACGTGCGAAAAGTAATCGCTGATGCCTTCGACGGCTTGTACGCGATCGGCAAGTGAATTCATGAACTCAGGAATGTTGCCATCTTTATCCAGCTCGCACCTCGCGTTCAGGAGAAGCGATGCTGGTTGTTCTTTGACTTGCTTTTTGCGGCGAATGGCCATTGGTGCCGCGGCCCGAATGCCGGTTAAATGAATCTCACGCGGAAGTGTTCGTGTTACGTTGGATAATACTTGGCTCCATGCAACTCGCTTGTCCAGAAACTGGGTGACGGCTGATGCACGCGCCGACAAACGGTCTTTCTCTGGTTTTGGATTCACACCACTGGCAAGAAACTTTGGTGCCGTGCTGACCATCGAAGTACGTTGAGTTTCAACGTCTCCTAGTCGCAACCAAAGTACAGCGGCAAGCACACACGCTGCAACCAAATACGCCATCAATTCTTTGTACGGAAACACACGACGCAATCGTAGTGGGTCGCGGTGCTGACGAACGAGATCGAACGATGAGTCATCTGCGGTCAAGTGACGCGCTGTTGCGAGAGCGATTGATTCAGGATCGTAGGTTGGTCCGTCGATCCATTCGTAGGAAGATTCCAGTTTCTTTCGCAGCCATTCGCGATCGACCAAGACCTCCAGTTCCTTTCTGCCATGAATGACAACCGAATCAGGAGCCCGGCTTAGGCCACAAGCCGTTGCGCCGGTTTCAAGCAGGCGAATGGAGGATACGATCCCAGTTGATTCGTCACCGCTAGGCAATGGAAACGTTTGCCAATGTATCGGCAATTCGCCTTGGCAAATCGCCGCGAGCAAGCTGTCATCTCGCAAGAACACTCGCGTCACCAGAGCGTTTCGCTGGTCTTTGCGATCTGCAGCGGGAGCATCGCTAACCAGGGCCGCTCCTGCTGGGACCAGTCGCAGCAATGAATGTGGAGTCTGAGAGACAGCATTTCGAATTGACTCGACTAGATCTGTGGGTGCTGCCACAATCCCAGCGACTGTACGACGATCTGGCTGCCAATGGATTACGTCGATCGACAAATCATCCAGCCGCGCCGTGGAGCTTCGGAGTGATTCTCGGAGCAGTGCACGAGGGGTTGCTTTAGCGGAACCCGATGCGATCGGGCGCGTTGCGAAATAGCACAGGTCCGTTCTGATCGATACAGCCAACGGAGATGGATTCGCATCGTCGACACCAAGTTTCGCCAGCAGTTCCTGCAGGGTTTCCAGGAACTCGTCGTGCGACTGCAGGTCGGCTTCAGCATGGACGATGCGAAAATGCCCGAGGACATTTCGTTTCATCGCACAGCCGTGAATCCTATCGCGGTCAACATAAATGCCGACTAGCTTAGTGCTCGATCGTATTTCGCTGCTCAGAGCCGCCATTACAACTTAGTGAGGTGTGAAGCCAAAAGAATAGGGTGGCCTGCAACGATTCGCAGACCACCCCAAAAGAAACAAAAATGGCTGCTGCAATAATGCAGCTGCTAGATTAAGTACTCTGAGGATTGATCTCAGCGTCAATCGTACTGTTCGCTGCGTCGTAGCCTTCTTCTGTGAATGTCACGGTGTATGCACCGTAACCGCTACTGCTACCTGCACGTGTTAGGGTCAGGGTCCAGCTGTCTTCCAGGCTACCGCTGGTGCCAGCAGCAATTGCTTCGACATTAAAGTAGGTGGGAGCAGTTTGCTCCATGTCCAATTCAGTCAAGTCGGCAGCGTAAGTTCCCTGACGTGCTTGGTAACGCTCTTGTGCAGCGCGAACACTCGCCAGATACTTGAATGATTCTGAAGCCTTACTGCGCTCGACACTCTGCAGCAACCGTGGAACACCAAACGCGGCAAGAACGCCGATGATGATCACAACAACTGACAATTCGACCAGCGAGAATCCTTTGCGGACACGTTTCCTTGGAAATGCTAATACTTGAGCCACAATAGGCCTCCAATTTTATTTTCAATGTGAATGACTGATACGGTTTATCCGGGCAATTTCAAACCAGCTGTTACGATCAGTCACTTGAACCGGTTGAAATGCGGAGGTTTACTCCGTCAATTAACAGGTAGGACAGCATCAAGGTACCGCCCGCATCGATTGATACTTTTTCGTTCGCGAAGGGGGCTCCCGTGTAAAATGTTAGGGTTGTACGGATGATTACGACGTGATCTGCGCAGTTCGTTGTCGCAGGTAACTTTCTTCACTGCAAACGGACCAATGTCACAGCAACAGATGCGACCAAAATACATTTGGCTATTGTTTTGTATTCCAGTTTTCACAGCGGCCTTGCATGCACAGGCAGAAACTTCGCGACCCAATGTCGTCTTGGTGTTCATCGACGACATGGGGTGGGCCGATTTTTCCTGTTTTGGCAACCAAGCCGTTCAGACGGAAAACATCGATCGGCTTGCTGCTGAAGGCATTCGGTTTCAGCAGTTCTACGTGAATTCCCCGATTTGTTCGCCGTCGCGAGTGGCGATTTCTACAGGGCAATATCCGACCCGCTGGAAGATCACGTCCTATTTGGCAAGTCGCGAATTGAATGATCGTCGCGGTATCAGCCAATGGCTCAGTACCGACGCGCCGATGCTGGCCAGGCAGCTACAGCAAGCTGGTTACGCGACGGGGCATTTTGGCAAATGGCACATGGGCGGACAACGTGATGTTGGCGAAGCTCCGTTGATTAGTGAATATGGTTTCCATGAATCACTCACCAATTTTGAAGGTCTTGGCCCAAGGGTTTTAGCGATATGTGATGCTCATGATGGCAAACCAACCCGACGTCACACGCTTGGCTCCGACTCGCTTGGGCGCGGCAAGATCACCTACGTTGATCGCAGTTTGGTTACGCAGTCGTTCACGTCTGCAGCGATCGATTTCTTGAAACGTGCAGCGAAATCTGACACCCCGTTTTATATCAATGTCTGGCCAGACGATGTCCATTCGCCGTTCTTTCCGCCCGAAGTACGCCGCGGCGACGGTTCGAAACGTGAGCTATACCACGGCGTTTTGGATACAATGGACGAACAGCTTGGCGTTTTATTCGACACCATTCGTGCAGACCAGAAACTACGAAAGAACACTCTGTTGTTGATTTGTAGCGACAACGGTCCGGAATTGGGGGCTGGCAGCGCTGGGAACCTGCGTGGATACAAAACTCATCTGTACGAAGGCGGCGTTCGGTCGTCGCTGATCGCATGGGCACCCGGTTTGATCGATCCGGCGCGCCAAGGCACTGTGAATTCTGAGTCAGTGTTTTCTGCGATGGATCTTGTTCCAACCGTGCTTAAAATCGCAAACGTCGATTCAAAATCAGATTTTGATGGTGAAGCGTTGCCAGGCACGTTGCTGGGCAGATCGAATGAGTCTCGCAGTGCTCCGTTATGTTTTCGGCGTCCGCCCGATCGCGATGCGTATTATGGCGACAACGATCTGCCAGATTTAGCAATCCGCGATGCAAACTGGAAGCTGCTTTGCGAATACGACGGGAGCGAAAAAGAACTCTATGACTTGAGTGCCGACCCGTCCGAGCAAACCAACCTAGCCAAAATCAATCCCGATGTCGCAGAGCGTTTAGCGAAGCATTTGGTCAAATGGCACAATGAAATGCCAGCCGACAAGGGCGCTAGTTTCAAGAAGTTGCCACGGAAAAAGCGTTGAACCCTTGTCTGGTAGGCCGATCGCTACTCTGCGATGACACGTTTCCCCAACACCTTCACGTCCTCGACCAAAGCGACGGGACGAAGACGAATTGGGCCATCGCCTAGCAATGACGTGTCAATCGACAACTTGCCTTTCTCACCAGCGATTGAGCCCACGACTTCACCAAAGTGCATCAAGTCGATTGATTTTGCTCCAGCGCAGCTCAATTCGACCTCAACCTTTTTAGTCTTGTCATCTTTCGGCTGAATAATCGATACAACGGGTGTTGGCAACGGACCTGTTCCAATAATAGATTCTGTAAACGTCGACCGCGGCTCGGTGCTGTCAAAGCCGACCAACGATACTCGGACGTCCCAAACACCTGATGCTTCCTCTGGCAGGTTGATTCTGATATTCGGTGCAGGCTTCAGTGTTTGCACAAACTGGTCTGCGATAAAAAGCTCGATGTGACGTATCGGAGAGTCCGGAACCTTGAGCCCGAGATTGCGTCGCTGAATACCGACTTGGCCATTATCAAGAATTGAAATATCCACCAGGTCGCTTGGCGGTTTGGCATACGGACTGGCAGCTGGGTCTCCTACGATCAATAACTGATAGGGCGAAGAAACCGAAAGATAGAAAGCTTCGATTGCAGAAGCTCCATCGGCATAGAATGCGTACATGATCGGCAATGGGAATTTTTGCTGAATCGCGTAGGGCTCTGCCACAGTACCACTGCTCATGGCTGCCCCTGCATGTAGCAAGGCGGTGAGTTTCGTTTGGCTAGTGCTCTCGAAAACGGCTCCGTAGCTGGTCAAGTTGTCGGCAATCGCACCAGGTACAAACTTCCACGGCGCATCCTCGAACTTCAGTTTTGCCCGGCCAACCAACATGCCTGCGATATCGGCCTTCACTTTTGGCAAGTCCGAGCGAAAAATCTCTGTCTTGAATCCTTTGTTTTGCAGATAGACCATCGCGTCAGGAACATTTGGCATTCTGGTTGTTGACCGCACATCTTTATTACCAGAAAAGAAAAAATCAGCCTTGGGATATGTATGGTCACATTTACTGGCGCGCTCCAGCACCTCCAGTGCTTGCGGCACCGTACTGCCGTTTTTGTGGACGACCGCCAGCATGCATGACATTAAATACGGTACGCCACCGGATGCGATTGGAAAGTAGCTGCCGGTGGATTCAAACCCAAGGCTCGCACCGAAACCAATCGGAGGTTGGTAGATCGTTGGTGATTGATTCAGCAGTGGCAAGATCTTTGCAATCGTTGGATCCGCAAGTAATGGTTTCAGTGATTCAGATTCTTTCAAGTAGTTTGCTGACCACCAATTGAATTGATGCGGCAGTTGCGGGTCGAACCCTCCAACCATGGCTCGCCGCAACCATGCGATCGCTTTTGTCTTGTCTCCTGCCTGTGCGTAGGCGTCGGCAGTTTGGATTGCCAGCACCGGTAGCGTCGGGTGCTCGTTCGCAAGTTTCTCAAACGCACTAGCAGCTTCGGCGTACTTCTTTGATTCCAAGTCCGCTTTTGCTGCCTCGATTCGCTCTCGTTTTTCAGCGTTAAGTGACAACCGAAAAGATCGATCGATTTTGCCACGCGCATAGAGGTTGGAGTTCATGGAGAAATAGTTGGGATCGTCTGCCAGCATGAACCGATAAAAGAACGTTGCTCCGGTCAGCGAGGCGATGGCTCTCTGAACCTTCTTGAGGCCCGGGTTCTCGAATTTTTTGTGATGCTCACTGACATTCACGGACGTCGGGAAATCTGCTGAATAGGCAATCACCTTTGACTGCACTGTGATTTTTCGCCGATTCAATTCGGTCAAAATCGGCTTGAGAATCTTGTCTTTGAAATCACTCAGGCTGACTCGCAATTTTTTGGGAACGCCTTTCAGATGAATCACATTGCCGGAAGGGATTTGCCGCCAATGGATGTAATGGTTTGCGATCGTTCGGGACGTCTGGGATTCGGCGTTGACCACAACGATTACGTTTTCCGGCCCAACGCCAGCAAAACAACAAGGCGCCCAGCAAATCCACAGCGCAGCGAGAAAAATTGGGTAAATTCGGCTCATGTTTTGGTTCTCAACTAGACGTTTTTGCCCTGAATTTGGACACTTTATGTGCCAAGACTATTCGGTTTGAGGCACTGGCGACTATTCTAATGTCTGTTTCCGTGACGATTTAAGCTACGAGCCATATTCAACAGATTATGAAAAACTATTTCACCGCCGCTCTATTGCTTGGTTTTCTGTTCCCCGTCACCGCTAAGGCCGATTTGTTGGTCGAGCTTCAGGACGCGTCGATTTCCGCCGGCGGTAACGTATCGGTCGATGTCTTGATCAGCGGGATTGTTGATGCACTGGATGATCCCTTCGTCCAAATGGATGAAGTGCTGGCCGAATTCGAACTGTTGTTGAATATCAATCCGGCTGGCGTAACTTCTGGCACAGAGCTGCAGTTCATCGACCCGCAGAGCGAGTCGTTTTTGACGAACTCCGACTACGTTTTCTTTGGGAACTCGGATGCGGTTATTAACGACGTTGCGGCTTCGAATCTGCGAAGTTTAGTGGGGACTAATGATTCACTCCAAGTCATCGATTTCAACATTGATGAGTTTGACGACCCTATCGATACCACGGTCACCTCTGACAACCTCTTGATATCGTTTGAATTGACCCACCAGCTGAACGGAGCGAATGCTGGCCTAACAGCAGGCGATACTTTCGAGATCAGTGTCGATCAAACCTCAGGATTCTTTGATGAAGGCGGTTTCGAAATCGACTTCGCCAACAATTTCGCCACGATTACTGTTGCTTCAGCTGTTCCTGAGCCAAGTACGATGGTCGCTGGGGTGGTTGCATTGTTGATGTTGGTTCCCGTCATCAATCGACGCCGACGGTTGGCTAAGCAAACTTGCCCTGCTTAACAGGCCCCAGTCTTTTCTTGAAAACGCTTTGCGTGGTTTGACCTGTTTTCATTGTGCTTCGCCATTGCACGTGGGGTGCGAACGAGTACGAATTCACGGTAAACTCGTTCATCTGGATACACAGCCCCCTTGGTCTAGTGGCCCAGGACGCTGGGCTCTCAGCCCAGAGGCAGCAGTTCGAATCTGTTAGGGGGTACTCTCACCGTTGGACCGCAAGTTCGGAAAATCGAACAAATCTCGGCTGGCAGCGGCCAAGCTACTATCCAGCTTGAAAGAATGACTTGCTCTGCCTACCGCTCGCCCAACTTGGTTTCCCTGGGGTATGATGCTCAATTGCCCAGTGGAAATTTATCGAGTTAGCCCTAACAATACATTTGGCAATAAAAGTCCTTTAGGAGTATGTAGATATGCGGTGGCGCGGACGACGTCAGAGTGACAATGTCGAAGACCGACGTGGCATGGGTGGTGGCGCCGTGATGGGCGGCGGTATCGGCATGATCGTGATCTTCTTGATCGGAGCCTTCTTGGGCGTGAACCCACAGAAACTGGCAGGGATTCGCGGCGGCCCAGCGAAAGCAGGGGGCGCTAAGAAGAAAATGACAAAGGCAGAAATCGAATCAGGCAATTTTGCTGCGGTTGTATTGGCCGACACCGAGGACGTTTGGACTAAGCTTTTTGCAGAGGCTGGTAGAAAGTACACGCCGCCCAAAATGGTTCTCTTTACAGGTAAAGTCACATCGGCATGCGGCGCTGCAACATCCGCTTCCGGGCCGTTCTACTGTCCAGGTGACCAAAAAGTCTATTTGGATACTTCGTTTTTTGTTCAAATGGAAAAGCAACTGAATGCCCCCGGTGATTTTGCGCAGGCTTACGTCATCGCACATGAAGTTGGACATCACGTACAAAACATTTTGGGATATACCAATAAAGTTGAACGTGTACGTCGAACCAAAAGCAAAGTCGAGGCGAATCGTGCATCGGTCCGGTTGGAACTGCAAGCCGACTTTTTCGCTGGGTGCATGCTCAACCATGCACAGCGCACCAAAGGCATCATTGAAAGCGGTGACATTGAAGAAGCACTTCGCGCTGCAACTGCAATCGGCGACGACCGGCTACAGCAGAAAAGTAGGGGTGGTTATGTGGATGTCGAATCGTTCACACACGGCACCAGCGAACAGCGGCTTCGTTGGTTCATGAAAGGAATCAAGACTGGCGATCTTGGCCAAGCTGATACTTTCAATATCCCCTACAGCCAACTGTAGATTTTTCCGGCTTGATTCACCGCGGGATCGCAAATGCAATATCCTGTTCTTCCTGATTTCGGGTGCTTCCCGCGGTGGCCCGAAAATGGGCGTTCTTTTATCCATCCAGACGATGTTCCGTTGGTGACTCGTTGCTTGCCAAGCGAACGAGTTTTTAAACGCGAACTCTTTGATGGCACCTACTATCACTATCGATACGGCAACGTGCGTTTTCGATTGCAACCTTGCATGTGGTTGAAGATTGATCACGAAGGTTTGGATATCGGTGATCTGGTTGAAACGATCGGAATCGGCATGCAACGTGAGCTTTTTGTAGCCGAGATTTGGGGCATGCACTACATTCGCCGCAAAGGCCGGATCCTGTATCGACTGCGGCGCGGTCAGGCGAAGATCCCGCGTCTGTATGCGTCACATCAGATGAAACTACTGACGGACAAGTCATCAGTACGCGAGGGCGATGTTCAGCACCCAGTGCCGCGTTGGAACGGCCAAGGCGAGACTATCGAAGGAATCGATTGGTAGTTGTTGGTCGTTCAGTGTCGACAACGCACTACTTTGTAAACGCCAAGCGAATCATGTAGCCGGCGGATCGAAGTGCTTCAGAAAATGTTAGCTTGCTGGAACCTCTTGTTCGGTCGGTGAACGTGATCGGCAGCTCCGACATCTTGCTGCCGTTTTGTTGCAAGCGAACGAGTAGTTCTTCCAGCAATGCATATCCGGTGCATTTCAATTTGCTTCGATCCAGCTTTGACAAAGCGCTAACCCTGTAGCAACGAATCGATCCACTGCAGTCTTTCACCGGTAATCGTAGACACAGTCCTGCGAAGCGATTGACGATACCGCTCATGATACGCCGGTGTTTTGGCCAACCAACAATCTTTCCTCCGCTGACGTATCGAGACCCTATCACCACGTCGATTTGTGGTTCGTCCTGTGCGGCACGCAATAGGCGAGGCAGATCGACAGGGTTGTGGCTGAGATCACCATCAAGGTTTATGAAGTAATCGAATTGGCCTTCGATGGCTCGTTCGATCGCAACCAAGGTCGCACTTCCGAGCCCTCGCTCATGTTCCCGGACAATGACATCCACCCTGTCATCCGCTTGCCAAGCCTCTCGTACCATTTTTGCGGTTTGGTCAGGAGAGTTGTCGTCGACAATCAAGATGTTCGTGTCAGGCAGCGCCGATCGAACTTGTAGAATCAAGTCCATGATGGATTCCGCTTCGTTGTAGGTGCAAATGCCTACAAGTGTGCGTACTGATTCAGGATCCGACGTGGTGTTCAAGGCGCGGTGTATTGTCAAGCAAGTCAAAAACTGGTAGCCGAAAGAGCGTTCAGCCTACCTGACAACTTAACGCGTGCTGTGGAATCAGGCTACGGGATTTTCGACGAAACACCCGGTAATGGCCCTATGCATGCAGCAGAAATGGACTGGTCCATTCAGGTAGTTCGACTTTGGCGTCGGCCCAGCCTATCGTAAAGCCGTCATCGTCAGGCTTTGTTCTACCGACTGTGGCAGTGACTTGCACAAGCGTTTCTACACCAGTCTGCTTGCTTACAGTGGCACTCATTTTCTTGGCACGTCTGGCCGCAAAACGATCCGCCATCAGCGACACGATGCCTTCGTTTCCCAGCATCCAATCAAACCGAAATTGGCTTGGCGATGTCTCGGCATTCATCGCAACATAGACTTCCTGGATTGTATGAACGACATCGATCAGCAACGGTGCGCAAACACGAACATGAGCGGGCAATACCAAAACTGGCGTGCGGCACTGGTCACGCGCGCTCAGTACCATCTCGGCCGCAAGTCGATTTTTCGATGACTCGATCATCTGATTACCTACGAACCTGAACGCATCTTGTGCAGCATGTCACGGTAGTCGACATTGCTACGGTCTTGGCGGACCGCTGTTTGAGTAGGCTGAACAACACGAGAAATGCTCACATCATCCTCAATCACGATGATATCGCTGTCATCGCGAACCTGTATTGGTTCTGGTGCACCGGGAAGCGGTCTGAAGTGCTCACGAGGCTCTTCCATCCAAACGACATCGCTTGCACGCGAGTTTGGTCCAACAAGCGGCGCTTCGGTTGAAAACAATGTCTCGTTCGCAAGTCGTGACAAGTTGACGATCTCCTCATGGATCTCGCTCTCCAACTCAGTCGCTCGATTTAGCATCGGTTCCGCGGGTTGAGAACGCGGGCTGACTCGTACATCTTCTTCTTGTTCGTATTCACCAAACAGAACTCGCGGCAATGGCGCCGGTTTTGGGATGTGCCGTGCAACGTCGGAAGCAACGTTCTCTGCGCTGTGTTCGTCAACAGGCTGCGAACGGTTCATCGATTCATCAAAGTCGATTGCTTGAAAATCGAATTCATCGCGATTGATTTCTATCTCTTGGTAGCTTGTTTCTCGGCGAGCAGCAATGTCGGCCGGTTGCTCTGCCGGATCGCAATCCAGATCATCGAAAACTGGCGGCTCAGGAGCCACGTTGGTCTCCTGGCACGCTGGTGAACTCTGTGTGTCAGGTTTGAGTTCGGCAAAAACGGGTTCTTCACTGGTCGCGCCGCATGATCCGCAACCCGGTGAACTCACAGGTTGTTCTTCCTGGTGTTCGGTACTGGGTTCTTCGCAGACTGTTTCGCATGCCGCGGTCGGTTTATCCTCAGTCTCTGTCTCTTGTTCGCATTCAGCAAAATCAGATGAACTGAGTGCGTCATCTGCCGAAAGAGCACCAAATTCAACGGGAGAAACATTGGTGTTTGTGATCTCCGGTTCTTCGACCATCGGGCTAGGCAACTGCTGAAGATTCGCCCAAGCGGTATCGATAACTTGCTCGCAAATGTGGTCTTGGTCCGCATCCGCAGCACAGTCAATCGCTTCGGTCATCAATTGGTTGATCAGTCTTGGCACACCGCCGCATGCATGGTGGATTGCACCAATCGCCTCGTCGGAGATCGTGTGGTCTGGGTCGCCACCACAGTTGCGAATCGATTCGCGAATATAGTAGCGAGATTCTTGAGCGTTCAGCGGGTGCAAGTAACAGCGTGTAGAGACACGTTGAACGAAAGATTCCATGGCTGGAGCGGTCATCGTTTCTTCGAGTTTGACACCACCGCAAATGACAGTACTGACTCGAGGCTCACCCTCACGCATGACGTTCGTCGTCATGCGAATGGCTTCCAAGACTTCCTGCGATAGATTTTGGCCTTCGTCGACAATCAACAGTAGGCCATCCTCTGCCGACGCGGGGCCGCAGACGAAATCTGCAAGTGCTAAATGCAAATCGCCCTGAACGTCCTTCAAATCAACGCCCAAATGATGAAGCACATGTCGCTGTAATCCATTGACGTCTTGGATCGTGGTATCACCGACCACGACGACGTTATGTGATTCCTTGAAGTCACGCGCGAGCTGATTGCAAATCAGTGACTTGCCGGTACCAGGCGGTCCAATGACGACTGAGATTCCATCGCGACTGCGAATGCTTCGATGAATTCGGGCCAGGGTTTCTTCAACGCAGCCGTGAGGCACGTATCGTGAAGCACAGGGGAACGCTGGAAATGGTGGAAGCTGATTGGTTGTGTCCATGTCATGAAACCCAAACTAGGAGCACTGTGGAAGGCAGTAAGATCGGTTGCTAATCCGTGGAAACGGACTCATCCTTACTATCGGTAAACTTGAACATCACTCTGAACTAGAATCGCTCGTAAAAGCAATCAGTTTGATCATTTGAATGAAAGCAAGGCGACTGCCGCAATGACTGCAAACGCTACGGTCAGGCGGCGCACATGCACTGACATCGGCTGGCGCGTTGCCAAGGAGCCTGGCTGAAAATTGACGGTCATGGTTGGTTCATAACTAGTCTGCAACGGGCTTTGAATCCGAGTTGTCATTGAACCATCTTTCGCTGACGTCAGCCGAACTTCGGGACTGGAACGTTGCCAAATTGAAAACATACCAACGGCAAGAAGGGCTACTGCAGCCGCTATCAAGAACGAGAGCGTCGTGAAACCGCCGCTGATTGTTTTGCCGAAAGTGATTTTTGGTGGCTTGGCAGATTGCTTTTCAAGTTCAATGTTCCGCTGGGCGACTTGGACCTGAGTGGCTGCAAGTTGCTTTTCGGATTCCCAGAATCCTTGCTCACCAGCATCCGTATTTGGCGCCGAATCTTGCTCGCCTGCGATGAACTGCGCTTGGACAACGTCCGAGCTGGGCTTGGTGCTGGCTGGCCGACTGGCATAATAGTCGCTCAGAGCATGATTCCATTTCGCGGTCGCCAACTCTGCTGACGGCAAGTATTTTGGAATGAGTTGATGTCGTTTTTGCAATCGTTTTAGATTTGGATCGTCGATAGCCAGCGAATAGGTCGCATGGCCCGATTCTTGCCGAATCAGAACGAGTTGGCGGTCAGCCGCTTTGGGCCACATCGCGAGTACAATGACGGACACGGCGAGCGCGAACACAATGCAGTCAAGGTTGGCGATACGTTTGATCATCGGATTGGGTTGCCCACGAGTGAGATGAAACCAACAATCAGATGATCGGCAACTCGCGATGCAACGAGCCAACGAATGTGGCAAGTTTTGCGGACTGTACCAATTAAGCAATAACGAGCGTTGATGTTTCACACCAAGATTTGCGGTGTTCGCACCAAGACTGATATCGATTGGGTCGCCAAATCCGGCGCTGATGCTATCGGTCTGAATTTCTTTCCACCCAGTGTCCGCTATGTCGATCCGCAATTCGAATCGACGCAGCAGCTTGGTCAATACGCGAAGGAAAGCGGGCTGCTGGTCGTTGGCGTTTTCGTGAACGCGCCGACAGTAAAGATGCTAAGAATCGCAGAACAAATCCCACTGGATGTGATCCAGTTGCATGGTGACGAACCCAATGCGCAAGCAATCGAGTTAATCAAGGCCGAGCATCGAGTGATCCGTGCAGTCAAACTGCCAACGGTCGGACTGACCAAACAAAACATAGATGATGTGACCGAAATTTGGCGTGACCACCCATGTCATCTGTTGTTGGATGCTGATGGCGGGGCTCAGCATGGTGGCAGTGGCAAGCAGTTGGATTGGATTGTGGTACGACAGTGGGCAGCCCAGTGGGATGCAAGCTGGACGCTTGCTGGCGGACTAAACGCCGTGAATGTCGCCCAGGCCGTTCAAGATTCAAACGCACCTAGTGTCGATACTGCCAGTGGCGTGGAACAGCCACGCGGCACGAAATCACGTGAATTGATCGAGGTGTTCGTCAAGTCTCGAAAAGCAGCATCAAACCGGCAGTAGCCAATACATGAGTGATCAGCGTCACGCGATAGAGCGGCCGCAAAGCGGTTCATTGAAGTACTTTGTCAATGGCTTTGATAACCGACTTGCTCTGTGCCTTGGAGCGGATCTGATCAATCAATTCCAATGCTTCTTTGCCGCCGATTGAATTCAAGGACTTCACACAAGCCACACCAACCTTGGTGCAACGCCCACCTGTGTTTTGCAGCGGTTCAAAACAAGCGTTGGCAGCGCCGCCGAGCGCTGCTGTCAATTCAGGCATCTCCGTAGTCGCCCACACTAAGGCACGCAGTAGATTTGTAAACTCTTTGTCCATTCGCGTCCGGTCATAATCCATGAATCCCATGAACGCAAATTGAACCATCGGGCCTTCGTCTCCAATGCTCTCAAGCAACACAGCCATTACACGAACGAATTCTTGTTTGCCCAAATTGTCAATTGCGGCTGCGATCGACTTGAGATATTTCTTTGCGGGCTTGGAACCCTTGGCAGCGAACGCAAGCCGCAAAACCTCTTGCCAGTGTTTACTTTTTTCTTCGTCAAAGTCTTTGGCAAGATCGCAATAGGCGGTCATCCAAGCGTCACTGCGCCAAAGAACGGGGCCTTCGACTGCGTCATCGCCGAGTAGTTTTTCAATCAAGGTGACGTATTTTTCGTAGCCACCATCGACATGCGACATGTTCTTTCGCAAATGACGCATCATCTGCCTAAGCTTGGCGGTGACCGGACGGTTGCGCACAAAGTGCGGTTTCAATCCGCCAACCACAAGCCAGCCATACGAGAGCTGGCCACCAGTCAGATGGCTGGGCAAAACTTCTATTTGTTCCAGAACAGCAGCTAGCTGCTCCGCTGTAAACTCTGCTTTCTTGAGCGAAAGAATTTCAGTTGAGGTGTAGAGAATTAGATCGTGGTTCTGTTTGTCATTTTCTCTGTCGTCGCGCAAGCTGAGCCCACCAGAAGTGGAAAGACCAACGGTCATCAACAAGCTGAACCCAAATTCGCCCAAGTCTTTGTCAGAGGCATCGTTAAGAAGCTGCTTCCAGACTTTGGTGGTTATGAACCCATCGTCGTCTTCATTGGGAAGCTCAAGTTCCGTCCAGATGGACTGCAGTTTTTTGGCGTGAGATTTTGAGACGAGTGGATGAGCGGTCATGACCCCAGGCTACTTTGACTGCGAAGTTGAAACGATCATCCACGTCCGATGATCACTTTCAACAATCCAGCGTTGGCCGTTTGCTGTATCGCTTGGATCGAAATCATCAACTGCACGAAACGATCCGCGACTGGCGACCGCCGAGTTGGGATCTGTGACAGCTTCTGCGTATCCAGCATTCCACGGAGCAAGACAAACATCATCGCTTCCGACCGCGCCAAGCTCTGATCGATCATCGATGACGCCATTTGGCGGAAAGCCTTCGTCCTTTCCAGCGATTCCAGGCGCTCCATCAGGGCCAACTGATAAAATCACCGCCGCCTCAGAGTCAAAAACAAGGCTTTGCTGATCGGCAATTGCGGTTGGCATTTCACCAACGCGCTTCGTGCTGGCGTTCATCGCGAAACGAAACGCCGCCAACATCACAATCGCGATTGCAATGGCGGCTTGCAGCTTAGTCACGATAAATGACTGTGGTTTGCCGCAACTGATTGGTAGCTGGGTTTTGGATCCGAATCGAAACACGGACCGCTTCGGGATTAGCTATAAAGCAAGGCGTCACACTCTGTTCATTGGTGTCATCGGTACCGAAAATCACTTGCGAATCAAGACCATCCGCACCAGTATCAGCATTGGCGGTAACAGTCGACCAACGAGTTCCGCGTACAGAATTGGCGCCGCCTTCGGCCTGCAAGAACCCGTCTCTATCGAAGTGATTTGTCGAAGTGTCAAACGCTGGTTGGAAAACCCTGATTTCACCACCCTGTGTCAGCAGTCGCCCGGACTTGTAAAACACAGTTTGAAATGGCGTGAAGTTGTTGCCACTTAGGCCAGCAAGGCCCGAGTAGGGTGTCACCAACATCTGAGCTGCCACACTACTTTGCTGTGGCGTCAGGAACAGTGGACTTGTGCCAGTGCTAAGTGCATGGGTGGCGCGAGATTGCCAACCACGAAGCGAGCCGCCTGCCAAAACAGGATAGGCTAGGTCGACGAATCCGCCTGTAGTAAATTCATCTCTCAATCCGGGGTTTGTAAGCCACTGGGTAAGAGCTTCTCGGTAACCAGCATCATCCGGCTTGATCGTATAAGAGACATCGGTAGAACCATTGCCGTCGACATCATTCGCGGACGAAATGAACGCGGCGTTAGGATCAAAAACCTTGACATCAAACGCGACCAAATTATTCAACAATACATCTTCGCTAATTCGTTCTCTGCCCCAGACATCACCGTTGGCATCTAGATGCGAAAAGTCCTCACCCAGAACGTACTCGGGTCTCAAGAAGCCACTCAAGATCCGTGGTGTTACGACGGGAGACGTAACACTGCCGCCAATGCCTCCTGCAGGAGATAGCGGTGGGGCAATCCGGCTGCCATCATCTGCTGTCGCATTCAAGATCGTCATCGGTTCGCCCATCGCCAACAGCGGCATGGAACTTGGGAGTGTCCCGCCAATTCCAAGCACATTTCCTGGAACGCGCACATGGCCGAACCGATTCTGTGGTTTCGAAAGATCTTCCAGGCTATTCGCTGCAACCAATTGGGTAGGTAGCCCAAGATCATTGACAACCCGGCGAACAGATAGATCACATTGTTGGTGTACGCCAGCCATCCCATAGATCCAGGCGTCGGCAGCAACTGCACTTGAATTTACAGTTGCAATGACGGTTCCACTGGATGTCGATGCAGCCGTTGGCCAACGGTCAGCAGTCATCATTGGAATGGAAGTCGTGCCAACACCATTTTGGTTCCGAACACTTAGTGTTCGCCGCGGAATAAAGCCATTGGCGGAATTCAAATCAGGCCGAATCAGCAAGACCCGGCGATGCAATCGAATCCGATCCGGAAACCCGTTGTTGGAATCATCACCATCACCATTCAGATCCACGTCTCCATCGGCATCGACGTACTGTGGCGAACCAGGCAACGAACTTGCAACATACTCTGGGCTAGCGTAATAGATGATCTCCGCATGTTTAGAACGGATGACAATGGCATCCCAGGGGTCACCTTCAAAGTTGGCCGGGCTATAAACAATGGACGTTCCGTTGATTCGGTTTCGCTCTTCGACCTTCTTTTGATCCAAGACGAATCGTGGCACCTTACCAGTAAACCAATTGTTGCCTCTGGCCACTGCTGTGAATGCTAGGTAGTCATCGAAATCCCCGTAGCGAGACTCTGGCAACTGTAGATTGCCCTCATCATCCAAGGACGCACGAAATAACGAGGACGTCGCGTTTGTAATGGGCCCTTCTGCATAGATGAAATAACCACTTGGCTCGTATTCTGACGTCGCGGTAATCAGCGGCACCGTACAAGCATTCATTTCATCGGACATCCGATTGTTCACATCACGAAGTTGATTCACCAGCTCAACATCAGCGCGACTTTCTTTGACCTGGGCACCCACAAAACCGAATGACTTTGCCAGCGCGATCATCATCAAAAGTGTGACTGCCATGGCAATCAACATTTCAACGAGAGTAAAACCCGTCGACTTATATTTGGTGTGTTGCATCATTGGTCAAAGCTCTCATAAATGACGATGTCGCGTGAATTTAGATTTTCGCCCGGTTCGTAGCCAACGGGTCTTGAGCGATCAACGATGAACATCGCGCGGAATCTTTCGTTCTCACCAGAGTCGGCTTTGTATTCGCGGCCGAGATTGTTGGTGTTATTGGGATCGACTTCAAAGTAACCAAGTGTCAGCCAGATGACGTACACCTGTGAATTGTCCGAAACAAGGTTTGGCATCCGCATCAAGGTTTGAAAACGAGTGAATGCGTTGCGCGATCGATCCTGAAAAGCAGTCAACGGCGCTTCTGCGGAATCACGAACGAACATGGCTGTTGTGGCTGGACCTGATTCCTGCTCCTGCAAAGTACCTTCTGCTCGCAACAGCGTGCTGTTGGCTCCACGCCGACGAATTCGATTCGTCACAGCACTGTCACGAAGCGTTGGAGCGTACTCAGCATCAATCGACCGCTTGAACACACCAGCGAACTGGGTTGGGTAGTCTGGATCCAGTCGATCCTGAGCATAGTTGTAGGGAGCCGCTCCCGTTACCCTTCGCATGGGCGGAGCCGGTACCGATGGCATCACTGTGTATCCACGCCGTGATCTTAGGAACCGGTTGAACGAAAGCTGATTCTGTGTGGCGGCGCCTGTCCTTGAAGCAAACTCAGCCTGATTTGCGTGGCCCTGCATCACACCAGCCCAGACTGGAAACTCAGAAAGTGTATTTAGCTGAACTTGTCCCTGACGTACGTTTTCGTATCTGAAAGAGAACGGAGGACCAAGCACCTTTCGCAACTCATCCAATTCGAAATTCACAAGTGCTGTATTGGAAGTTCGCCGTGCCAGCGTCGTTGGATCGATCGTAGCAAGCTCACCACGGAAACGTGGCAGCGTGTGAACAAAGTCAAACAGTCGCACAAAGTGAGCAGCTTGGTCTC
Organism: uncultured Pirellulaceae bacterium; assembly: GCA_964398215.1. Taxonomy (GTDB): domain Bacteria; phylum Planctomycetota; class Planctomycetia; order Pirellulales; family Pirellulaceae; genus CAYNNP01. Next base: position 48,534 of record CAYNNP010000004.1, read on the forward strand.
GACGTGTGGTGTCATCCCGAGAACTGTTAAAGAAGTTCAGCAAGTGCCGCATTGCACCGTTGAACACAACCGGGTCGCTTGTAGCACCTGGGTAGATCGCAGGATCTGATACAGCAGTTGAAAACTCCTCAAAAAGCCTGCCTGCAGAACATGCGGGTACCATCATCAACTCGTACGGAGTAGCGAATGGACGATTCAACCAAGGATGGAATGCGAATGGAACATTCGGCATGTTCTTTTCCATCTCTTGAACGTTAGTCACACCTTCGCTACCAATGTTTGCAGCAAATCCATTGAAACCGGGATTTGAAATTGGATGGGCGGTGTTCAGAAAACTGAATGATGACTGTAAGTTCGGATCAGCTCCGACTCCACCAAATGCAAAGAATTCACCTGTCGCGGCAGGAGTAACTGTTGCGCCCCTGGAGAAAGCAGTCTCGTAGGAAAACAAAGCGTTTGCCGATACGGTAGCCCCGCCAATTCGCTTCACATGTCCATTCCTTTGGCGGCTACGCTGCGCGTAGTTACCGCCAGCACCAGTAACGGCTGACGGGTTGGCTTCGCCGCTAAAGACTGTCAAGTCAATTGAAGTCCAGTCGAGCGTCAGATAAGGATTGAATGTCCGATGGTATGGCATCGTCGGATCAGCCAAACGCTGCAAGAACGCTGAGCAGTACTGTGGCACGGTCCCCAAAACTGGCTCTATGGCACCAGGTGCCGCACCGACGGTTGGCAAACGACCAGTCGACACGTCAACTGGTTCATCACGGCAATTGGAACTTGCATCTGCAAAGTCAATGTACCCATCGAACAATGGGTAATCAGTGTTTCCGTCACCATCCGTATCGTCCCAACTGTGAGTTGGCATTGGGTAGTAACTGCCACCGCGTGATAACGGCTCGGATACATTCAAGCCAACCATGCGGTCAACAAAGAATGTTGATCCTGTCCAGCCGCTTGGGCGCGGGGCACCAATGACCAATGGCAAAGAAGCCCCGTGAGGGTCGCCAATGCCCAGTTCTGGCGTGCGACGTATTCCATCAATCCCAGTGTGAACGAGTCCTTCATTCGGCAATACGTCGAACCGCTGAGCACTCGGTAGCGCGGGTGTCGCTGCGGGATCGGTTCGTGAACCGAACAATGTGCTAGTTCGCGGTGCCAAAGTTAGAAACTGGCCTGGCAACAGGTTTCGCTGCGTATTGAAGCCCGGGCGACTTGCAAAACGAGGAGCAAAGAAAATCTGGTTCGCTCTCATCTCGGTGGGCGGAATGTTGTTCGCGGTCAACATGTTGCCAATCCGCGCAAAAACGTTATCCGGATTCGCTTCAATGTCTCCGCCAAAATCGTTGAAGAAAATGAATCGATCGTAGGTGATTGTGCCGGGCGTGGCTGTCTGCTCGTTGGGGTGATTGAGATCAAACGAGGCGCTGTCCGGCAACGCATCGCGTATCGTTTGTGGATCACCCGCCGCGTTTCCAGATCCGGCGTAGTGCGGTTCCGACAAAGCAATCCGGTAGACAGGAGCCCCCAATGTGCCGACCGGCGACCCGAACGGCGGAGGTGCCAGTTTGTCCAACTGTAGGGTGGCAGCACCCGGTACAGATAGGTCTCGCAATTCGTTGGGAACGCCAGGGGTAGTATTTTGATCAGCGACCTCGACCACTGGCAAATTGCAAAACAATTCTAAAATCAGAGAGCCTTGTGGCATTCGAGCTGAATCTGAATCTTGATCCATGCCTGCTTTATCATCACCGTCGCCATCATCGCGTGTGGTGTCTATCTGGCGGACATCATGAAGCGCCATTCCTTCGCTAAACACAATTGCAGGAGATTCAACTCCCCAAACCACTCGGTTCGATGGCGCCGGTTCTGCAGGTGGCGACCAGCCATTAAACGGTTCTGGATCGTAAACGAATCGAGTGGGAATGGAATCAGGATCACGATAGTCAACAACGTTCGCCGCCCACTGTGCAATTCGCCTGGCACGGTACTCGTCCGCATTGAAATCTGCAGGGTTTGGGACTCCAACTGAGGGAAACTCGTATCCGGAATTAGTCAGTGCCATCATCAGCACGTACAAATGTCGCGCAAACAATTGGCGTCCATTGATCCGCTGAACTCCAGGAATTGGAAAGTTAATCGGTGATCCAGTTGGCAAATCATCAAACACATAATTTGCGTGTTGGTTCTGATAATTGGCTGGCAGTGAACCTGCGGGACCAACGAAAGCATTTTCGACGCGAAGGGGCCATTCGTCCGGTTCATCAGTATCGCCATCGCCATCATCGTCCACTCCGTTGATGGTTGCGACTACGCTTTCACCGGGCTCGTCACTAACCCCATCAGAATCATCATCATTGGAATTCCCATCCAACCGCAGCGATTCCAGCGGTTCGTCAATCGTTCCATTTCCGTTGTCGTCAATCCCGTTTGCGCTCAAACGGTTGACGTCCAGCTTGCGGCCAAGTCGAAACTCGGGAGGCAGCAGCGCCAACAGCTGAGCAGCACTTAGCGTGCCACTCGCGGTATCAACGCCATCGTAAAGCTCTGCGATTCCATCCAAGACGGATGAACCACCTGGCACCAACGGCAGGCTGTCGTCTGCAGCACTAATTGTCGTCAAGGATCGAGCGAACTCGGGATGATTGGTAAGTAAGCGAACGAGTTGGCCACGTAAGTCTTGAGACAGAAACTCGGAGTCAAACTGCCCAATGCGAAGCAGCGTTTCAAGTTGCGCCAGTGTAAAAGTATTGTCGCCACTAAGTTTTCCAGATGGATCCAATTCATAAGGATCGTCGGTTGCCTCGTCGATCAATGGAGTGGCTTGCAATGCAACCCCCGATCCAGATGTCAGCAAATGTCCAGTTCGGCCAATGCCAACTCCCGATCGTCCGTAAGGATCAATCGAATAGCCGTAACCTCCAAAGGCTTGTTGGGTCCCAGGTCGTGCACCAGAAAACAAGGTATCCAACGCGTCGGAATCCCCCTCTTGTCCAGGCGTATTCACAGCAATGGATGGTCGTAAACCATGGCGGTAACGGAGATTCAACAGACCTGCCAACTCATCTCGAATTACGTTGTTGGTGATCAGCCCAGAATTTGATGTTCCTGGCAGCGTGATATCTGCGGGGCCTGTCCCAATGCCACGAAATACATTCCGAGCGTTTGCAGTAATCGCGGCGCGTGATGCGGCCCATCTTGCATTTCCAACTGCACCAGCTTGCGTGCTAACTTGCAAGGCGATATTTGCAATCGCATTAACATTCAATCGACTGCTCAGGTCGTGGATCTTCGTTGCAATCATTGGGCGAAGCAACGTACCGTCACGCGAGGTCACAAGCGGTAGCCCAACTGGAATCCAGACACTATCAGGCGTCCCACTTCCCTCGTTATCAACATCCCATGGGCCATTGATCAATGCATTTGCCAACTGGTCGATACGCCTTCTAGCTGACGCTCCATCAATCAACAGGGGAGAACGTAGTGCAAAGTTCGTGTTTCCACCTGTAAAACGTGGATGGATCGCTGGGCTATTGGTGTTTGTTACTGTGTTTCTTCCAAACTGTCGCTCTGCGATTGGGAAGGGGCGAAATGTTCCTCGCGCAAAACTGGCGACCAAATCGCCATAGTTCGTCGCGGAACTCCAGTCCTCCTCATTCAGGATGTAGTTGATCACAGATGGACGGTGAAACGACGGAGTTTCATTTCCATCGGCATCAGTTTGGCTTAGCCACCAATTGTTGTAATCAGCAGCCTCATAGCTCTCGTCATAGTCGCCACCTATGGTTGACCGATCGATCGACCTGCTGGCGCTGTGCGCGAGTTGGTTGGGCTGCAACGCAACGGGCAAATTGGTGAACCCAATCGGATTGGTTGTATCGGCTGGGAAAAGCGGATTTCGCTGGTGAAGCGTGTTACTAGAAACATCCTGAGTCAGGTTTTGGTCGGTAGCATTGAAACCAATACCGCGAGAGCTTCTCTCTGCGCCTCGCATTTGGAAACGATAACCGTTGGTTAACTGGTTCCCTATGTTCTGATAGAAAACACTTTGAATTGCTCTAATCGAGGCCGTTGCGCTTAGGTCATTTGGCCCTAATTGCAGATAGACATAGTCGCAGGCAGCCAACGTGGTGACTGCAGGTTGGAATCGAGAATACAAAATTCGATACGAGCGATTGGCCAACGGGCCAGCCAAGAATGTGATTACACGACCAGCGTACAATCCATCAAGCCGCTTGTCAGTCGCTGGCCGCATTGGGGGCGACGTATTGCGAACGATTGGTAATCGAATCAAACCAGAGCCAAGCGATAGAGGACCAAGGCTGTTTGGATCTGGGTTAGGAGTTGCCGGCGGAACCGGCGGTGGAGTAGTCACCGATTGGGCAACGTATTCCAGACTGTCACCACCGATGTAATCACCCAAAATCGATTGGCCAAACAGTGGGTTGTTCGGGTTGCGTGGTCCTCGAATTAACGTCATCAAGGCATCGTTAATCAACCCATTGTGATCGGGTGTCCGAGTATTCTGCGACGCCATAGCCTGTGACGTCGCCTGGGCCTGATTGCTGAAAACCAAGTACGAAGCAATCAGCACAGAAAAGAATGCCAATGTGCTAAGCACCACCAGCAAAATGAGACCATGCCGAGGGCGACGTCTTGACCGAAAGTTAGTTGAAAAGCTCATGCTAGATTATTCAGCAATTGAGAAATGGAAACCGAAACGACATCCGACGTCTTCGGCTTATAGACTCCGCAACAAAACGACTCGTTCGGTTACCGACACGACATCGCTCAAGATCGTCGCATAGGTGTTGCCAAGTGTAGGAGGTGGAAACGGCGCTACCCCAGACGGATAGTTGAACGACCAGTCTGATCCGTCCAGCAGCAATGTATTTCGCCACACAAAAACGTCTGGGCTGCCGGTCGGAAGAGCTGGCAAGGGAGGCAGACTTGAGTCTTCGTACTCAATTTCTTCTGGATCACCTTGAACCGCAGCAACACGGTACCAACGGTGAATCTGATTGCCGCTCGGTAAAAACCGTGAAAGCATGATCCAACTGTTGGGTCGGATTTTTGGTGATGTTTTACTCGAACTAACCAAATGCACGACGCCACCGGCACCACCTGAAAAACCAGCCGCGTACGTCACGTATGCGAGGCGCTCACTAGAAGCGTTGTCACTCACATCAGCTGCCCCACCGACACTCACCGGAGCCGAAAAACTATCACCATCAGCATTGAATGGTTCGCGACTTCGCTTATTCATTACCACCACCGCAACTGATGCATACTCGCTATCTGGCAGCGGGTTGACGGTCGCAATCCACGTAAAATCGCCGCTTGGCAAACGCTTGCCATATGCAATTCCGTCAGTCGTTGCCTGCTGTCCGCGTAGGATGGCAGCGTCTTCTGTCTTTTCCTGAACGAGGTCATCAACGTTTTCAACTAACCTACGCGATTGTTCAGCTGACAAATAAGGACGCACAAACGGTGGTGGCAACGGGTTTGGAGCCGGTGGTGCCCGAAAAATATAACCCGAAACTGAAATGCCAACTCGCGGCATCCGTGGTATCGGAAGGGACCCCACAGGCCAGTTCCGAGACACATCTGTCAAAGGGTCAAGTAGTGGATTGTGGTCCGCGTAGTAGTACGGAAAAACGTCAACCGAATATCCATTGGGGCTGGTTGCAGCGGGCAACGTTGTTTCGCTGGAAAACAAAGGATCAATGCAAAACGAACTCGGGTTCGCCACACTCATGTCCACCGTCACGCCGGACGGAAAATTAGATGGATTAAAGGTGAACGTTATGTTGTTGGATGCTGTTTCCGTTGAAGGTCGGATCTGAACAAGGTTATCCCCGGACAGGTATTGCCTGGCCTCCAATTCATTCATCACCGAAGCGGCATACGATGACGCAATGCTTGTCGAAATCGAGTCGCTCGCTCGCTGACCAGCTAAAGTCAGCACTGACAGCAAACCCAGTAGTCCGACCAGCACGACTCCGATCGCGAAGATGACTTCGACCAACGTCACTGCATAACGCTGGCGCCTATTTTTTTGGTGTTTCATTCTCATTGTGAATCCAACGTGTCAGACAATAAGGCGAAAAATCGAGACTGCTGGATCACAGAATCAAGTGCCGAATCATACGGATCTGTGATGCTTGTTCCGCTCGCAATCGTTGCGGTGGAAAACGGCGAAGCAACCACGCGGCCAGTGGCCGGGTTGATCACGACCCATACCGAATCCAAGTTCAAAATATTGGCGGGATCTCGTTCGTCATTGTCAACTAGGTTTTCAGATCGAACGCCACCTGAATCTCCAACACACAAGAACATCATTCCAGTCGGTTGGCCAAACGCACCAGAAGCGTCGGAGGCACTAACAACTTTTCCGTCTGCTCCAAACACGATCGCAATGTCACTCGCACTGCTGCCAACAATGGGCGCAAACTCGTTTCCACGGATCCCTTGACCTGAGTAATTCAGGTCAACAGCGATGCCTCTGGGAAAGTCAAAAACGACCGATTGAGAAACCGTTGGTCGCCTGTGAATCTTGTACTTCACTCGTGTTGCAAACGCTGGAATCACACCGGCGAAAGTACTTGGGTAATTCCAGGCCGTCGTGCGACTACCCGATACTGGAAAACGGTCGGTGGATGTGATCGTCCCTGAGCCTCCGAACGATTCGTTCAAGTCGAATCGAACCGTGATCGTTTCAGGTGTGGTGCCGTTCAGAACCATCGAATTGATCACTACCGTCCGGCCACCAGTAAGCTCCAGCAAATCACCATTCTTAATCGGTGCTGAACCATTCCCGTTGCTTCTTGCACTTAACCACAGCAACTGATTGTCTCTTGCAACGAAGACAGCTGTGTCAATTCCAGTTGTAGCAGTCCCAGAATCTTGTGCGAGAATGGCACGCGAGTTGGAACTGTCACCGGAATACGGCGGCACACCATTGAGCTGCCTGAATCGAATCGCGGATGCGCGAAGCGGATTCGCCGAATCTGTATCCACTGTATCCAAACGCTCAATCAATACTCCTGTTGGGCGTCCATCTACAATCGCCCGATTCCGAGCCACCTGAATGAACGATGAAAGACTTTTCGCGCCATTGACGACTTTGTGATCCGAAACCAATGACTTGACCAACGGCAACGCGACAGCTGCAAGTACTGAAAAAATCAGCATCACAATCAGCAATTCAACCAGTGTAAATGCGGTTCTGGCAGACCCATGTTTTTTCGGTGTGCAAATCATTCAGTTGCTCTCCGCGAAATGTTCGTAATGTTATCCACACGGTCACGTCGCCCGTCTGCCAATTGCTGGCCTGGAATCAAACCTTGGAAAGTTGATCCAGATGTATTCGCAGCAATGAATAGACGCAGATACGGGTCAACCATTGGATACGGAGTGCGACCAGGTTCTTCGACGCCCATGTGAGCAGCATCTTGTGGCCATATCGCATTGCTCAAGTAACTGAATGACGTTAATTCTGTGCCGCTGCTGCTATGAGGATTTGTGGCGATCCCAAACTCTCCATCAGAACCTGCTGACACAATGAGTGGCCGAAGTGCCCACGGCTTGAGGTTGACAGCAGTTGGCCCGTGCACACTCACTGCTTGTGCTGCGGGCAGCGGATTGTCCGAGGAATCCAGAACGTACGAAAAATCAACTTGGAATTGGTCAAACACTTCAGCGACTGCCAAGTTCGTAGAACCTTGTAAATCGGCATGTCCAACTGGCCAGCGAATGAACTCAATTGGCTTGCCCCAACCATCTAGGATTTCTGGCATGCCATCCTGGTCAATATCTCCAATATTCTGAGACGGGATCGAATCGATTGCTGGATTTGCACCGACAAACGAATTTGACATGATTAAAAACAGACACTCCGCTCCTTGGTTTTCGACTGTTCTGGTTGATGTTAAACGCGAACGATACGCCGTCAGCCTACTTGGCAAGTTAACGGTGCCTGCGTACCAGCTAACAGCGAATGTGCTCCTTGAATCGGCAGCTTCTCTAAGGCCAACCACATCGCCAGACGAATTCAAAACCACAGGGTTGGCAGCGGCTTGCACTGGAGCAGCACTGTCGGTGATGTCTGTGTAGCGATCCGGCATCTCCATCCGCTGCAAGTCACGAATCATCATCAATCGCGCACGAGCCGCCTCGTTTGCTAGGACTTCATAACCAATCAGCTCTGGGGCCGTTGGGCCTGTGCCAACTGAGGTGCCTGCTGAAACCGGCTGAAAAGCATCCGGGACTTCAACTGGCAAGGGACGATACTGATACGATTCGTACTGCTCCTGCAGCACACTATCAATAGCTGAAATGATCGATCGAGTGCGAGACTCTTTTGCCGTCTGAGTGACGCCAGCGATAGCCGCAAGCAAAAAGCCAGCGATGATTCCCAGCACCGCCATCACCGTTAGTAATTCAACTAACGTGAATGCATGGCGTTGGTCATTTCGTATTGGTTGATGAGACATAGGTATTCGAAGCATGGGGATTGTCCTACTCTCTCACGTCATCAATGATTCTCAATCGACTGAAGTTCGTGATGTTGTCTTGCTGCGTTTCGATCCGTTTTCCGAACGTAGATGATTCCTGATAGCGGCTGACGTTTGGCACTTCAAGATCGCCAGCGGTGTTGATTCCAGAGTCAACAATGGCAGTGATCGCTTTGCCCGATGGATACTGGAAATAGATGGGATCGGGGGTCGAATCACCATCGACATCAAAATTCGCGACATCACCATGAACTGCGTCCAGCCCAGGTGCAATCAATTGATACTCGTCATCATCCATGAACTCCCAGCTCTGGAGAGCTTCGACACGCGAGGAGAAATCTGCTGTTGATGTCCGTGTGTTAACAACTTCCGAAACGTAGGGCCGAACTTGGCCAAACTCGGCAGATGCATAGCCGTTGAAATTCGGAGCAGCATCAGTGCCGTGGTTGTAGCGATACGTTCGAGCATCAAAGTAGACATAGGGAGCACCCTCTTTTGTCGCTGCGTATGTCGGGAATAAGTCGCTGTCATCAGTTGAAACGTAACGATTCGTAGCGCTGCTTGCCACGGACGAATCGATCGTGCTTAAATTCATTTTGCTCGTGTCTAAATCAAAGAACTTATTGGGCCGATCCAGATTGATCTGATAAACCCGCGTTGATCCCGACTGCGCAACAAGCTCCAAAGGGCCGCCTTCGCCTGTGAATGGGAACTGTGGATCCTTGCTGAATCCACCCAGAGCCCAAACCAATGCCTCCGCCCTGTCCATTCCAGCTGCATTGTGCAAGTCTGGTGTGGCTGACGTATCAGTGTCGTTGGTCGGGTCTACGTCAGTCAAACGCTGAAGCAACGCTAGCTCTGATCCCAACATCCGTGGAAAGATCTTTTTGTAGTGTCTCCGCACCATGTTCCAGTCTGAAAAGTCCGGTGGATACTCGTTAAATTCGTCGTGATATTGCTCCAAAGCTGCCGAAATGCTTTCCATCTCCACCTTCAGGGCTGTTTCCTTCCCTGTTACGAATACGCCGTACAGTGCGGGGATGGTGAGGCCGGCGATGATGCCAATGATTGTGATGACCACCAGTAGCTCTACGAGCGTAAAGCCGCTGACGCGCCGGTGATGGTTTGGTTTCTGCTGTGTCTTCATGTTTAAACCAATTCTGTTGGTAACCATTCGGATTTGTTTTTGTGATCGCGCCCGTGTCGCGATCTTTCTATTTGTCGTTTTGTTTTTGTGCCGGTTTAGCTCAATCCGCTAATCAGGCTGACCAACGGCATGAACAAACTGACCACGATAAAGCCAACCGCCAAACCAAGGAACACGATCATCAGCGGCTCCATCAACGCGGTCAACGAATCTGTCAGCGTCCGCACTTCTTCGTCATACGTATCCGCGACTTTGTACAACATCGTGTCCAACTCGCCAGTTTCTTCGCCAACGTCAACCATGTTGACCACCAAGTCATCGACCGTTCGCGATTTGATTTTTGTCGCCGCCCAAAGCAGCGCAAACACAATGCCCAACAAAAGCGAATAGAGCGCGATGAAGTTCAACGTTTGTAGCATCGTGCCGTCATCCAGCTTGCCGCCCTTCGCCGTGATCGCCACCGATAGCATCATTATCCCTGGGAACGCACCAAATAGCGCCCAAAAGAAGAAGCACATCGGGTGCCAGCCCAGCGTGCTGTAATCACGCAGCGGTTTACTGATGACTTCACCTTCCTTGATCGAATCATTGACTTTCAAAAACAGCTTTTCAAAGACTCCATTGCCCGCTGTTTCGCGAGTAATGTTCATGGCTTCCAAAATCGGTACCCCACTGGATACCAATGTTCCAAGCGTCCGTGTTGTTCGAGCCAAAATGTTCTTTTCAATCAAGCTTCCGAAAATCGGTACGCGCAGAATGAACATGTCAAATCCCATGCGGCCATGCCGGAACTTGCGGCACAGCTTCACGAAGATCAAAAAACAGATTGGCAATAGAATCAGTAGGAACCAGTAATTCTTGACGTAATTACTGATCGCAATCAACAACACAGTCGGAGCTGGCAGTTTCAAACCAAACTCCTCGAACATCTCTTCAAACGTTGGCACGATAAAGATCATGATGAACGTCAGGATCGAGAGCGCAACGGTGACAACCACGCATGGATAGATCAGCGCGCCTTTAACCTTTCGCTTCAATGATTCGGCCCGCTCCAGGAAGTCGGCCAAACGCTGAAGAATCGTTTCCAACGCACCGCCAGCCTCGCCGGCCTTGATCATGTTCACATACAACCGACTGAACACTTTCGGGCACTTTGACATCGCTTCGCTCAGCGTCGCACCGCCTTCGATCTCGTCACAAACATCCATCAAAGCATTCTTGAGCTTGCCTGGTTTTGCGTTGTTCTCAAGGATTTTCAGGCTGCGAAGAATCGGCAGGCCCGCATCCTGGAGGATCGATAGCTGACGAGTAAACGCACAAATGTGTTTTGTCTTGCCGCCACCAATGGCAAACTTCTTCTTGCGACCACCCTTAGCAGTCGCAGCACCCGCTTGCTGCTTCTTGACGGAGATCTTCGTGACGAAGTACCCCATCTGCCGAATGGTGGTCTGCGCCTCTTCTTCGTTCGGCGCATCGATTTCATCCCGGATCTCCTGTCCGGTCGCATCCATAGCTTCAAATTGATAGGTGGGCATCGTTTTGGTCTCTAGTTTTTCGTGCTCTAGTCTTTAGTGCTGTTTTTCAGCGAATCTTTCGATTTGTAAACCTGCGGCTAATCTTGAACGGTTTCCCGAACTACTTCATCAAGCGTCGTGATTCCATCGGCCACTAGCTTCATGCCAAAATCACGCAAGGTGATCATTCCGTTATCAGTCGCTTCATCGCGAATCTCGTCGGTTGATGCATTGCCCATGACCATGTCACGGATTTTGTCATTCAAAACCATCAACTCGAACATCGCGATACGACCTTTGTATCCTGTGTTATTGCACTGATCGCAGCCCTTGCCCTTGAAGAACTTTTTGTCAGCGACCGCCTCTCGCTCCAGGCCAAGATCGAACAACAACTGTGTGTTGACCTTGGTCTCTTCACGACATTTTGTGCAAATCCGGCGTACCAACCGCTGAGCCAAAATGGCTTCGACCGTCGCGCAAATCATGAATGACTGAATCCCCATGTCTTTCAATCGTGTCACCGTCGACGGCGCGTCATTGGTGTGCAAGGTGCTAAACACAAGGTGGCCCGTTAACGCAGCCTGAATGGCGATCTCTGCCGTTTCCAAGTCGCGAATTTCGCCAACCAAAATCGTGTCGGGGTCTTGCCGCAAAATCGCTCGCAGGCAACCGGCAAACGTAACCCCAACATCTGTGTCGATTGGAATCTGAATGATCCCATCTATGTCATATTCAACAGGGTCTTCTGTCGTGATCAACTTGTCTTCGATGTTGTTCAATTCTGAAAGCGACGAATACAGCGTTGTCGTCTTGCCGCTTCCTGTGGGCCCGGTCACAAGCACAATGCCGTTGGGACGATCAATGGCACTGCGAAATGCCGCCATCGTCGCTTCATCCATGCCGACGTTAGCAAGGCTCAAGTTCACCACGCTGCGGTCCAAGATCCGCATGACGACGCTTTCGCCAAAGATCGTTGGCATCACGCTGACGCGAAGGTCGACTGGGTGACCACCCACCATCAACTCAATCCGCCCGTCTTGTGGCATTCGTCGTTCGGCGATGTCCAAATCCGCCATGACTTTGATGCGCGTCGTGATTGCGAATGCAAGGTGACGTGGCGGCGGAACCATTTCGTACAAAACACCTTCCGCTTTGATCCGAATGCGAAACTCATCCTCGAACGGTTCAAAGTGAACGTCGCTCGCATGATCCTTGATCGCCAGCAGCAAAACCATATTCAGCAGCTTGCGAACCGGCGCCGAATCGGCCAAAGCTTCCGCGTCTGTGATATTGAATTTTTCGTTCTCCAGCGCCGAGACGACTCGTTTGAGTTCCTCGTCGTCCTCCAAGTCGGCAAGCAATTTTTCAACACTCTCGCTGTCGCTGTCGTAGTACCGACCGATTGCCTGCATCACGTCGCGTTCGGTCGCGATCACAACATCGATCTCATAACCCAAGAACGTTCGTAGTTCGTCCTGCACATTCAGATTCTGAGGATCGCAGGTGGCGACCGTCAATCGATTGGCGTCTTCGTCGAACTTGATCGGCACCACGCGATAGAGCTGTGCCATCGTCTCAGTGATCCGCTCAAGCACCTCGGGATCAATTTCGGCGTCTTCCAACCCAACCGTCTTCATCCCCATCTGCTCGGCCAACGCCTGAATCAACTGCTCGTCCGTGATCAGTTGCATGTCTTCGGCGATTTTTCCGAACAGCGCACCAGGCTGCTGCTCTTGTTCCTCGACGACGATTTCCAATTGTTCGTCTGTCAAGAATCCAAGGTCAACCAGGATCTGTCCGATTCGACGTGGTGCCATGAAAGTTGCTTTGTGTCTACTGAGTGAAACGTAAAAGTGAAAAGGAGACCAGTGATCTTCACCGGCCACGTTATTTATCTATTCGTCTTCCGGAATCGGGATCTGCTCGTCTTCCATTCCTCGGCGAACTTGAACAATTCGTTTCGCCAAATCATCAGGCCGGTGTGCCTTGGCCAAAACGTCTTCCACCGAAACACGCTCCTCTTTCCAGTGATGGAATAGAGCATCATCCATCAACTGCATGCCGAACTTGGCACCCGTTTGGATCGAACTGTTAATACGGAATGTTTTGTTTTCTCGAATCAAGTTCGAAACGCCAGGTGTCACCACCAGAACTTCATAGGACGCACATCGACCGCCGCCAATTTTGGGCAGCAGCGTCTGAGCAACCACGCCGATCAACGTACTGGCAAGCTGCGTTCGGATTTGATCCTGCAAGTTGCCGGGGAAAGCGTCAATGATCCGGTTGACCGTGCCCTGAGCACTATTGGTGTGCAAGGTTCCAAATACGATGTGTCCCGTTTCCGCAGCACTGATCGCCGCTTCGATGGTTTCCAAGTCACGAAGCTCACCGACCAGAATCACATCAGGGTCTTGCCGCAACGCACGCCGAATCGCTTCTGAAAAGCTCGGCACATCAACGCCGACTTCACGCTGATTGATCGTGCTTTCAATGTGGTCGTGATAAAACTCAATCGGGTCTTCGATCGTGATGATGTGGTGGTCAACCGTTTCGTTCAACAAGTTGATCAAGCTAGCCAGCGTCGTACTCTTGCCCGAACCCGTTGGCCCGGTCACCAAGAACAATCCACGCGGACGGTGCACCATCTTTACAACCGATTCCGGCAAACCAAGTTGCTCAGGAGTCAATTTGTCGTTGGGGATCTGTCGCAATACCATCGAAATGAAACCGCGCTGCTTGAAGACCGAGACGCGGAATCGAGCCATTTCACCAAACGCAAAACCAAAGTCAGTGCTGCCCGCCTCTTGTAGTTCTCGCTGGCAACGCTCTGGCGTGATGCTCTTCATTAACGAAACAGCATCTTCTGCCTCGAGCGTTTTCGTCTCAAGCTTCCGCATCCGCCCATGAAGACGAAACACCGGTGGCTGACCAACCACGATGTGAATATCGCTCACACCTTGCTTGATAGCCGCTTGCAAAAGCTTGTCAATCAGAACCTGTGGCAAGACATAGCTCCCTTGCGAATGGTCACGCCGCCCGTGCGGCAGACTTTTTGATGATCAGAAATAGTTGATAAGTATTATTTTGCTCGCCACGCCGATCCTGGCTGAAAACGAGTTTTTCATGCATGTCTTGGGGCAAAAGCGATAACGTTTTGTCTCCCAGTCGATGCTATTATCACCAAGAACCCGGTTTTGGCCAAAAAAAACATCGTTAAGCCTCCCGTTTTGGCATCGCGCACCATTCGCAATCATGCCAATCTTGATCTGAAAACCACTGCCAGCAGTGCCTGCGCCAAACCACCCACAAGAGCCGGTTCTGTGTTTTCAAGGGCCGCTTCAATGGGTCTAGTAAAGTGCTCGCCAGCACAACTGAGTTTGCATTGAATCGCTGTTGGTTTGGGCGGTTTACAGCGAGTCCAAATCCTTGACCAAGTGGTCGAATGCAAGGTGCTCTTGCTCTGATTTCTTGGCCACTCGATACACCTCCTCGAAGGTGGTAATACCCCGCACAACCTTCAGCATCCCATCGGCGTAAAGCGTTGACATACCGTTCTTTATCGCCTCCTCGCGGATCTCGCCGGTGGATGTACCTTTGAACATCAACTCGCGAAGCTTGTTGTTCACAAGCATCAGTTCGTAGATGCCAATCCGACCCCGGTACCCAGTCCTCCCACAGTAGGGGCAGCCCTTCCCCTTAGAGAACTCTCCCTGCTTCACCATCTCTGGCGGCAGCTCCGAATCTTTGATGACCTCTTTGGATGGTTTGTACCGCACCTTGCAGCGGGGGCAAATGGTCCTCACCAAGCGCTGTGCAAGAACCGCGATTACGGAGCTTGCCACCATGTAGGATGGTACACCTATGTCCACCATTCGTGATATAGAACTGGGCGCATCGTTCGTGTGTAGAGTGCTAAATACCAGGTGTCCAGTTAATGAGGCCTGGATTCCCATCGATGCGGTCTCGTGGTCACGCATTTCCCCGACCAGGATGATGTTGGGTGCCTGTCGCAACATCGATCGAATGATCCGAGCAAAGTCGAGTCCGATATTGTGTCGTACTTCGACCTGATTGATCCCTGGCAGATAGTATTCAACCGGGTCCTCTGCGGTGATGATTTTGCGGTCGGGTCGGTTCAACGCGTTCAGTGATGCGTACAGTGTTGTGGTCTTTCCAGAGCCCGTTGGACCTGTCACCAAAATGATTCCATTCGGACGACGAATCAACGAGTTGAAGTTCCGGAAGTCACGCTCGCTAAGCCCCAGCTGACGGACACCAACTTTGATGTTGTCCTTGTCCAGCAGCCGCATGACCGACGACTGACCGTGGTTGGTAGGAATGATGCTGACCCGCAAATCCAGCTGCTTGTCACCCACGGTGATCTTGATCCGGCCGTCCGTTGGGCGGCGTTTCTCGGAAATGTCGATTTTCGAGAGGATTTTGATCCGAGCGATGATGGCTGATAGCATCCGTCGAGGTGCACTTTCGCGTTCAACACAGACACCATCGATCCGATATCGAATCCGAACCCGATCCTCGAATGGTTCGACGTGAATATCGCTTGCCCGCAACTGCACGGCTTCCTGGATCATCAGGTTTACAAGCCGAATGACCGGTGCACTGCTGTCATCAACCGTCTCCTCGTCGACGTTTTCGCCGCTCTCGGTCTCGGTAAAATCGATCGCCGTATCGGTAAACTCTTGCAACATCGAGTCAGCCGATTCACCTTCGACTTGCCCGTAATAGGTGTTGATCGCGCCCAGGATGGCTTCCTTGGGAGCAAGGGCCGTTTCGATCTTACGATTCAGGATAAACCGCAGTTTTTCGATGGTTTCCAGGTCAAATGGATCAGCGATCAGGATTCGCAGAGCCCCGTCTTGCTCAGAGAACGGCAAAACCATGTTTTCGCGGGCCACAGATTCGGGCACGAGCTCGATCACTTCGTCTGGCACACGTTCTTCGCGGAGGTCAACGAATGGAATTTTGTGGAATTCCGCCATCGCCAGGGCGACTTCTTCCGGTGTCGCATACTCCATTTGCACGAGCATGTCGCCAACGTCCGTATCTGAGTCTTTGCCGCGCTGTTCGGCTTCGCTCAGTTGGTCGAGGCTGATAATTCCCTTCTTTAACAGCAAATCCGTGAATTCTTGGACTTGGCTCATGTTGTGAATCCGTTGCGAAAAGTAGACAAGGAGAAGCAAAATCGAGTATGCGAACAGTCTAGTCCGCCTACGTTATTAGGATACCAGCGCAACACCTAAACCGCATGCAGAGCCTGGTTGGATCATGAAATCAACCTTTTTCGATGCCTGGGATTGTCGATTTCGCGTTAGGTGAGAGCACTTGTGACATTTCGGCCCAGCGCCGCAGGATGACTTTTGTGTAAGCCAAAAACGCGGCCACAAACCCCAAGAAGGTCAGGATTACGAGAGCTGAAAGGAAATTCTGGGCTCCTTGGCGAGTTTCGATCTTGGTGATCAGCAATCCTGTCCCCAGAAGCGGCACTCCAAAACCAGCCCACAGCCAAAACTCGGATCGCCGCATCATCTTGAGGTGCCGAATGTCAAATTTGGCATCAACCATCGATTCACGAATCAGGCGCGGGTAGTAGACGTTGGTGGCCAGCAGAGCCATCCCAAAGAACGGGTACGTGGCCGCGATTCCGCCACAAATCAGTAGCGACATGAAGAACTGAATTGCGTCGGTGAAATGAAAGATCTCGAATTTCCACCACAGCACCGTTGAGTAAAAGATTCCCGTCAGGCTCCACAGCAGGGCTCCCAGCAGCGCGACGTGCTGGCTGAGATACAGTACCGCATCAATGCCGTCGTTGGTTGGGGAGTCGCCGTCTTCTGCTCGGGCAATCGCGGCTGCGGCTGGCCGAATCCTGCTCAGCACCAGCAGGAATCCAAGCGGCAGTACGATCATGTCGACGCGTCTGGAAAGCTTGTGCAGGTATTCTGCCAGCATTGTCTTGATCGATGTGACCTCAGCGGCGGTGGAACCCGCTCGCATCGCAACTTCTTCCATCGAAGCCATATTAAAGACGTAGTTGACGCTCGTCATTGCAAGGTTGGGAATCATGATCACCAATGCGGCAACCAGCCAAGGCATCCACTTATGCACTGACAAGACGCGCGAGCAAACGCTTCGGCTATCGGGGCGAAATATCTTGGCAGCTTTCGGGTACAACGCCAATTTCAAGCGACCAGCCAACGCGGCTCCATTGATCGGGCGCTTCTCCGGCTCGGGGTTCAGCGCTTCGCGCAAAGTAACTTCCAAGACTCGTTCGGTAGCATCGCCAACTCGTTCTGGTTCCAGCAGCGGAGCGTGCCTGGATGTGGTTTGCGATTCAATGGCATCAGTCCACGAACTGAATTCGGAGGCGCAGTCAAACGGCCGGTTGCCTTGCCAAAGCTCCCACAGCAAGATCGCCAGGGAATAGAGATCAGCACTTTCAGTGACGTTGTTAGGCGAATCCAAGTTTGCTGGGTTCAAGGCCTGCAGGTGCTCGGGAGACATGTACCCAATCGAACCGCCAAAGGTAGCCGCCGCGCCCGCGCGTCCTGCTGCTCCCGCAAAGCTAACATTGAAGTCCGCAAGTTTTGGAATGCCTTCGGGGGTCAGCAGCACATTGGCAGGCTTGACGTCGCGGTGGAAGACATGATTCTCGTGCGCGGAATCAAGGGCGCGGGCCAATTGGGCTCCCAACCAAGCTACCACGGACGCCCAGTCTTTTGCCTCCGATGACAACCACTCTCGCACGGCCGAGCGTTCGGGTACCGCTTGAGCCGCTCGCAGCAAATGATGATCGACCGCATCCAGCACCAAAGTTCCATTTCGGCTGGGCGCATCGGTCGCCCTCACCAACTTGACCACATCCGACAGCGTTCCACCGGGCAAGTATTGCATGTACAGCAAATGAACCGCCGGATCATCAACACTCCGCTGGTCAAAGACGCGAACGATGTTGGGGTGATCCAGCTGCGCTAATGCTTGGGATTCGTCACCGGTGCCCTTGGAGACTTTCAGTGCAACGATCCGCTGCATCGATATCTGTCTTGCCAAGTAAACAAATGCGAACGCGCCAGAACCGAGTGTTTGAATGATTAAAAAATCATCGATCGTGCTGCCAACTCTTAGCTGTGTTGGAACGCCGCGAGCCTGCGGTGCGGAGGTTACTTCGGCGGCTCCCAGCAGCGGTGCCAAGATAGATTTGAACTGCGCAAATCGATTGCCGTACTCTTCTGCGTCTGGTTCCACACCAGAATCTTTGCGCAATTGAATTTCTTCCATGACCAAATCGACAGGCACACTGGCGATTGGCAGCAGGTTGGGAAACGCGTCGGTGTAGCGTTCGATCTTGGGGACTTCGCCGACCTCGGCCCACGCCGCCATGTCCAATTTAATCAACTCGTTCAAAACGAAGTGCCCGATGGTTGACTCCGAATTGGGCAAGTAATTCAGCAGCTCGCGGGGATTCGCCAGCGGAGCATTCGGGGCGAAGGCTTCAAGTGCTTCCTCAAGCAGCGAGTCCTCGTCGTCGTCGATCGATTGCAAAATCGGCGCGGCCTGGTTTCGCGATGAACTCGTTGACGGCAAAAGCTCTGTCAACTCGCCTGCCTGTTTCGCGCGATCGTGTTCGGAATCAGCGGGCATCAAAGAATTTCAAGAGCAAGAAGAAAAAGCTGGTGGCGCAATATTGCCACCCTAATTAAGAATCTCTTTATCACTGAGTGTCAATTTTCGGGGTAGAGCAATTCTACGAAAACCAAGAAGTGCGCAGCCGAATATTCCTAATCAGCGGTGCGGTGAGAAAAAGGATCAAGGAAATTCGGTCGTTCACCGAGAATCGGAAGTGAACAGACAAGCACTGACGAATCCCAGCGTTCGCGCGATGAATTGGCCCAAAAGCAGGGCAAAGCAGTTTTTCAAACTGCTTAAAGTAGCTCGGCTCTCCGAGCCGAGAAATCGGCAGGTCTCGGCTGGAACAGCCGAGCTACTATGTTGCCTACCTTGAAAAACTGATTTGCCCTGGGCCCAAAAGCGAGCCAGTTGCCTACATCGCCGATATCATCTGTTGATGACCGCG